>JANOPT010000269.1:0-12151 GCA_031421975.1 Sphingomonadales bacterium
CAACCTTCCGGCGGTTTTGTTTAATTATCGCCGAGAAAGCCGCCAATCGTTCCGAACAGCCCGTCGCTGCTTAAAGACGCGGTACCCATGGCGGCAACGGCACCGACGGCAGCGGTGCCTGCCGCTTTCGCCATACCACCACCCAATTCAGTAGCGATTTGTGTGGCGGAAGTCGCGGAGTGGACCTCTGCAGCGAGGCGCGCAAAGGGCATCGACTGAATCCACACGGTCCCCGGTCCGGTCAAAGCGGCATAAAACCACCCTTCGCCGCCGAACAGTTTATTCTTGAAGCCTGCTCCAGCCGAAACGACGGTATAATCGACGCTCTCGGTATATGCCGCTACGCATCCTGTATCGACGTGAAGCCGTTCGCCAGCGGCAAGTTGCCGTTCGATCACGGTGCCGCCCATATGCACAAAGGCCCATCCCTTGCCTTCAAGCGTTTGCATCAGAAATCCTTCGCCGCCGAACATCCCGGTCAGCGATCCGCTCAGCAGGCGGTCGCCGCCCGCATGAAAGAAGCCCGGAATCATCTTGATGCCCGTGGATACGCCCCGCGCCGCCGCGAGAAAGCTCTCTTTCTGACAAATGATGCGGCTGTCATAATCCGCCAACCGCAGCGGAACGATGTTGCCGGGAACAGGGGCCGAAAACGCAACGCGTGCCTTTCTGGATACGCCGATGCCGTTGTTGGTGTAAATGACCGTAAACAGGCCTTCGCCGTTGAACGCGCGCGAGCCTGCTCCCATCAGTTTACGGATTATGTCTGCGTCCTGGTCGGTTCCATCGCCCAACGTCGTTTTGACTTCGATGTCGAAGTCTTTCCAGATCATCGCGCCGGGTTCAGCAACGACACTTTCGCCGGGATCCAGCTCGACTTCAACAAATTGCAGGTCGTTGCCGATGATCTGATAATCAATGTCGTCGTCGCGGTCCGGGTCGCGCACATGTCGGGCATCGAAGGGTTGTTCACGATCGCCAAAGTCGCCGCTATTGCTGTCGGCACGATAATATCCACCGGTTGTTCCGCCGACAGACTTGCGCCCAAATCCCGAACCAGATCTTTGCATAACAGCCTCACATCACCAAATAATCGAGCCTCTTGGTTACAATAAAAGCGTGAATTATCGGTTATGGGTTACCCTCGTTCGATTTTCCTGTTGCATCGCAGCGTAAAGCGCACACTTTAGGAATATGACGCGGCAATATGAATTGGTGGAGCGGGTCCGGGCCTATCATCCCGATGTCGATGAGGACCGGCTGAACCGCGCTTATGTCTACACGGTGCAGATGCACGGCGCGCAAAAGCGGGCATCGGGCGACCCGTATTTCAGCCATCCGGTGGAGGTTGCGGGGTTAATGACTGACCTCAAGATGGATGAGGACACGATCATCACCGCGCTGCTCCACGATACGGTGGAAGATACGCTGACGTCGATTGAAGATATCGAGGCGCGGTTCGGGCCAGAGGTGGCGCGGCTCGTCGACGGCGTGACCAAGCTGTCGAAGATCGAGGCGCAGACCGAGGATGAGCGCGCGGCAGAAAATCTGCGTAAATTCCTGCTCGCAATTTCGGACGATATTCGCGTGCTTCTGGTCAAGCTTGCCGACCGGCTGCACAATATGCGGACGCTGCATTTTATCAAAAGCCCCGAAAAACGTCGCCGCATCGCCAAGGAGACGATGGATATCTATGCGCCGCTGGCAGAACGCATCGGCATGTACGAATATATGCGCGAGATGCAGTTGCTGGCGTTCGAGCAGCTTGAGCCCGACGCCTACACCACGATCACCGATCGCCTCAAACAGATCCGCGACAAGGCCGATGTCGAGATCGACCAGATCAACCAGACCATCGCCTGGGAAATGGAGCAGGCCGGGCTGAAGATCAAAATTTCGGGCCGCGAAAAACATCCATATTCGATCTGGAAGAAAATGCAGGAACGCCATGTTGCCTTTGAGCAACTGACTGACATCAACGCTTTCCGTGTCATTACCGACAGCGAGGATGACTGTTACCGCGCGCTGGGGGTGCTTCATCGCCGTTGGCAGATGGTACCAGGGCGGTTCAAGGATTTCATTTCGACGCCGAAGCGCAACGGCTATAAATCGATTCACACGACGATCATGTTTGCCAAAAACATGCGGGTCGAGGTGCAGATACGCAGTCAGGATATGCACCGTAGCAGCGAATATGGCTTTGCCGCGCATTGGGCCTATAAACAGGCAGGCACGCCCGATGGCCAGGCAGGGTGGCTGCGCGACCTCATCGAAATTCTCGAAACCAGTGACGATCCCGAAGATGTTCTCGAAAACACGCGGATGGCGATGTATCAGGACCGCATCTTTGCTTTCACGCCAAAGGGCGCGCTGCACCAGCTGCCCAAGGGCTCGACCGTAGTCGATTTTGCTTATGCGGTGCACACCGACCTTGGTGACAAAACCGTCGGGGCAAAGATCAATGGCCGCCACGTGCCACTGCGGACTCAGCTCAACAATGGCGACATGGTCGAAATTCTGAAGTCAAAGGCGCAGGAGCCACAACCGACGTGGTTGAACTTTGTCACGACGGGCAAGGCACGCGCCGCGATCCGCCGTCATGTACGACACCGCGAACGCGACGAGCTCGTCGCAATCGGCCGCAAGCTGTACGAGGAAATCGCCGAGCGCATGCCGACAAAAATCGGCAAAAAGGCTTTGGATGCTGCCGTCAAGCGACTTAAAATCGACGATGAAGAAGAACTGATGCACCGCATCGGCGCGGGCAAGATAACCGACCGCGCCCTGATGGAGGCGTTGGTGCCAGGCTTTAACGTCGAGACACAAGACGGAGATTTCCCGAGCCAGGAACGCGCCATCTCGATTCGCGGGCTAACGCCCGGCGTCGGTTACCATCTCGGCGATTGCTGTCACCCGATCCCTGGTGATCGTATAGTCGGCTTGCGCCTGCCCGGCCAGCCGGTCGAGGTTCATACTATCGAATGCGACCGCCTTGCCAGCGGCGTGGACGCCGACTGGGTAGACCTAAGCTGGGGGCAGGGCAGCGAAGGTGCGTCGGCGCGGCTGCGTGTCATCATCCACAATCGCCCCGGAACGCTTGGCGAGATTGCGGGTATTTTCGGCTATCACAAGGCGAATATCATCAACCTTCGCATGACTTCCAGAGACGTTGAGTTCCACACGTTCGAAATCGACCTTGAAGTCCATGACCTGCAACATCTGATGCGGATCATTTCCGCTTTGCGCGCATCTGAAGCGGTGGCAACGGCAGACCGGGTTTATGACTAAGCGGGTTGCAATGCCAGTTTCTGGATCAGCATTTGTGCCGCCTTTTCCGACGATGCGGGGTTTTGTCCGGTAATCAGCAATCCGTCCTCAACCACGAATTCGCTCCAGTCGGGCCCCTTGGCATAAATTCCGCCATTTTCCTTCAGCATATCCTCAACCAGGAACGGCACAATGTCGGTAAGGCCAGCCGCGTCTTCCTCGCTATTGGTAAAGCCTGCAACATTCTTTCCATCGACCAGCGACTTGCCGTCCGCGCCTTTGACGTTCTTTAATACGCCCGGTGCGTGGCACACGGCCGCTACGGGCTTTCCTGCCCCAATCATTTGCTCGATAAGCTGGATTGAATGGGCATCTTCAGCCAGATCCCATAACGGCCCATGGCCACCAGGATAAAATACCGCATCATAAGAATTCACATCGATGTCGGCGAGCTTGTGCGTGCTTGCCAGTACGGCCTGCGCGTCGGGGTCTTGTTTGAAGCGTTCGGTCGATGGTGTCTGCGCGTCGGCCTCGTCGCTTTTGGGATCGAGCGGCGGTTGGCCGCCTTTTGGCGAAGCAACGGTAATATCAGCCCCGGCATCGCGAAACACATAATAAGGTGCAGCAAATTCCTCCAGCCAGAACCCGGTTTTCTTGCCCGTGTCGCCGAGTTTGTCATGCGATGTTAGAACCATGAGGATATTCATTGGGTGCTCCTGAGATAATATACGGATAGCTAACAACCGGGCATGACGTTGGTTCCGGAACGAACGAATGCGGCGGCACTTACCGCCGTGCCTCCAATATCATGTTGAACGGTCCTTCGGTTGCCCGTCGGACGGTGCCGAAACCAGCTGCCGTCAGCACTTCCGTCAGTTTTGCCTCCCCGGCTTGCGCGCCAAGCGCCGCACCGACTTCCTGATCGAGTGAAGTCGGCACGCAAATCATGGTCGATGCGTTGTAATAAAGGCGGCTGACCGGGCTGCCGACATTGTCGGAAGGCTGGTCGGCAGCGATGGGCTCGCAGATCAGCCAACTGCCGTCGGCCTTCAGGCATGAGCGCAAATGGCGGGCACAGCCTTCGGGATCGCCCATATCGTGAAGGCAGTCGAATGCGGTGATGAGTTCAAACTCGCCATCGTCGATATCTTTGGCGCGTGCAACCTCGAAGCGAACGCGTGCCTCAAGGCCGTGATCGGCGGCGTGTTTTCGCGCGTCGTCGATTGAGGGTGCATGGAAATCATAACCGATGAATTCGGATTGCGGGAAAGCCTTGGCCATCAGCAACGTTGAAAAGCCGACGCCGCAGCCGATGTCCGCGACGCGCCCGCCGCTCGCAAGTTTCGCTTCCATGCCGGCTAATGCGGGTATCCAGCTTTGCACAATATTGTTGACATAACCGGGCCGGAAAAACGAGCCGACCGCGCAGAACAGGCACCCACCGGTTTCGCCCCAACCGACGCCGCCACCGCTGCGAAATGCTGCCTCGACCTTGGGTTCTGCGTCAATCATTGCGGCCACGAGGTCATAGGCTCCTGCGAGATAGACCGGGCTGTCCTTGACCGAAAAGACCATTGCTGCTTCGGGCGAAATGCTGAACGCATCGCTTTCCACATCAAGGTTGAGATACCCGTTACACGCCTGCGCCATCACCCATTCGCGCACATAACGTTCGGCTAGTCCCGTTTTTAAGGCCAGTTCTTCGGATGTTGCCGGGCCCGCGGCCAAGGCATCGAACAGGCCCAGCCTAATTCCGATCCGCACGGTCGGCACGCTGAACGCCCCGCCCAGATCGCCAAGCATCTTGCCTACAAAAGCGTGTAATCTATCCATATCGAGTTCAGGCGCGGCCATGATGTCTCTCCCAAAAGAGCAAATGCAAGCGACCGATGTGAAATATGCGCCAGTAGATCGGCGTTTTTTATGCCGCGGATCATATCGTGAAATGCGCGATGAGTCTATTGTACCTATCGCAACCCGCGCACCATCTGGCGAAGTCAAAGCTCGTCGATCATTTTTCCCGGTTCGGCATTTACGAAGCGTTTGGCGATGTCGAAGCCATGGCCTGCGCGCAAAAAAGCCTGCAACTGTTTGTGCCGTTTTTCAGGCGTTGCAGCGTCTCTGGCAAACGGCCCTATTCGTTTTTTTCGCGCAAAATTTTCGGCAGCGGTAAATTTACTCTCCGCCATGTGCTCTTTTGCCGGAACGGCGTCGCCTTCACCAATGCCACTGGCGCGCAAGTCCTCGTTGAGGCGGCGCTCGCCATAACCGCGACGAACGAAACTGCGGCTGCGCGCCTCGGCAAATTGGGCATCGTTAATATAGCCGATTTCTGCAAATTGTTCGACCAGGTCGGCGACATCGGTTCGCGTCTCGCCATCCCATCCGCGCTCGCGGATCTTGCGGTTCAGGTAAGCGCCAAGCCTGGCCTGAGTCGTCGCGTATTTGCCAACATAATGCAACGCCAAGCCGCGCAAACGGTCGTCATTCAGCGGCGGTGACGGTTTTTTGTCGGAGCGACCGTTTTTCACGCCCTATTCTTGCCACAGTGGGAACGAATTTTGAACTGGTATCGCGGTCTAAACGCCGATCATAACAAAAATGTAACATAGGTTGGGGTCGCAAGTCTCTGGCCGAGATTGCTATGGGATGAAATATGAGCCAACTGGTCTCGACGCCGACGCAAGATATCTTGCCACGCCGCTTGTCCGATTTTGCTACTTTGGGAGAGGCGCTTGATTACGCCGCGTCCGGAAACCGCGGACTGAATTTCCATGACATGCGCGGGAAACTGGCGCGCGCTTATCCTTATTCGGAAATGCGCGATGATGCATTGAAAATGGCCTATCGCCTCATCAGCCACGGCATCGGCAAGGACGACCGGATCGCCATCGTTGCGGAAACGGGTACCGATTTTGCGGCGTTATTCTTTGGCTGCATCTACGCCGGCGCCTGGCCAGTGCCATTGCCGTTACCGACCTCGTTTGGTGGCAAGGAAAGCTATGTCGATCAATTGACGGTTCAGCTTCAAAGCTGTGATCCGGCCATTCTTTTCTACCCGGCCGAGCTTGCCGAAATGGCAGGCGATGCCGCCGCCAACTGCGGCGTCGAGGGGATCGACTGGGAAAGTTTTGGTGACCGAATTGCGCTCAAGGCCGATCTGCCACCGGCCCACACCGACGAGATTTGCTATCTGCAATATTCCAGCGGATCGACCCGTTTCCCTCACGGTGTCGCGGTGACGCACAAGGCGTTACTCAATAACCTTTCGGCGCATTCGCACGGGATGGAGGTAACCCATACCGACCGCTGCGTTTCATGGCTGCCCTGGTATCATGATATGGGACTGGTCGGCTGTTTTCTGTCGCCGGTGGCAAACCAGGTTTCTACCGATTATATGAAGACTGAGGATTTCGCCCGTCGCCCGCTGGCCTGGCTCGATGTCATCAGCGCTGCCGATGGAACCGTTATCAGCTACTCGCCGACGTTTGGATATGACATTTGTGCGCGGCGCATTTCAAGCCAGACTCATGTCAACGACCGGTTCGACCTGTCCAAATGGCGGTTGGCTGGCAACGGCGCCGATATGATCCGGCCCGACGTCATGCAGTCATTTGTCGATGCATTCGCTGATGCCGGTTTCAAGGCATCGTCGTTCCTTCCAAGCTATGGCCTTGCCGAAACCACGCTTGCCGTGTCGATCATGCCGCCTGGCGAAGGAATTCAGGTCGAGTTGGTCGAAGAAACCGAACTGACGGGGCACGCCGGTCCTGCAGATCGGCCGACCCGATATCGTGCCATCGTCAATTGCGGCAAAGCCGTCAAAGATATGACCATCGAAATACGAGACGAAAATCGTGCGGCGCTCCCCGATAAGGCCATCGGCAAAGTCTGGTGCACCGGGCCATCCTTGATGAAGGAATATTTTCGCGACAAGGAATCGACGGATGCGTGCCTAATCGGCGGCTGGCTTGACACGGGCGACATGGGATATCTGTCCAACGGCTACATCTACATCGTGGGCCGTGCGAAGGACATGATCATCATCAACGGCAAGAACCACTGGCCGCAGGACATCGAATGGGCCGTCGAGCAGCTTCCTGGATTCAAGGCGGGCGATATCGCAGCTTTTTCGGTGACGACGCCAGGGGGCGAGGAAACGCCGGCCGTGCTTGTCCAGTGCCGCACCACCGACGAAGCCGAGCGCGCAAAATTGCGCGAGCAGATCCGGGATAAGGTTCGTTCGGTCACCGGCATGAACTGCGTTGTCGAATTGGTACCGCCACGCACATTGCCGCGCACGAGCTCCGGCAAAATGAGCCGTGCAAAGGCCCGCAATCTGTATCTTTCCGGCGAAATCCAGCCCTATGCGATTGCTGCCTGACGACAGTTGAAAAATGGCGCGGCGGCGGGTGTGACTGAAAAGATGGTAAATATCCGGTAAAGTCTTTGATACGTTGATTTGCTTGAGAAAATTTACATCGGCGGACGGCGTTTTCCCGTGCCTGATTACTATTAAGTAAGGTTCGACGGTTACAAGCGGACCGTGATTAAAAAAGACGCGTCTCTCGAACTGCCAAGCGAACTATCGTTCAAGGCCTTGTTAGGTCTTACCGAACCCGTCGGGCTGGACGGCGATGTCATGCGCGGGATCCAGGCGCGCAGCATGCGTCAGCGTACGACCTTGCGGGTCGCATTGAACTTGATATGCGCGATAATGGCGATCTTTCTGTACCGGGGCATCGCGCCAGTGTGGGCTACGGCATTATGGGCGGCCTTGTTTGGTGCGTTTCATTTTCTTTCTTTCCATCAATTCGGCACGAAATGGGTCTGGGACCGGCCGCAACTGAATCGTGAAGATGTCCGGCGGCTCAACACCCATTCTGGCATTACCGCAGCGATGTGGGGTTCGGCGTTCGGGCTTCTCGGCACCAGCGGAACCATTATGGACATTCTGGCGCTGTGGTCGATCGTCCTGGGGATGATGGTGTACGCGTCATTGCTGTTGCCGACCGCGCCGATGGCTGCGACGATATTTATCGGTATCACAAGCTTTTGTGCCGCGCTCGGGTTCATATTTCATGGCGGATATTATCTGGCGGTTGCCGCTTGCGGGATTGGCGCATTGCTGATCATGGCCTGCCTGCGGTCCGCCCGCGCGCAAATCCTGTTCGAAGTTGCCAACAGCATCGTCCAGGAAAAATCCGAAACCGTCAGTTTGCTTCTCCGCGAGTTTGAAGACAGCGGTGCGGACTGGCTTTGGCAAACCGATACATCGCGGTGCGCGACTCATGTTTCACCGCGATTCGCATACGCTTTGGGCGAGGATGCAAAATCGGTCGAGGGTCAGCCTTTGCTGAAACTGATCGCAGGCGATGCGTGGGAACAAGGCCAGTATCCCGACGCATTGCATGCTCTTGCCGATCGGCTGAAACGCCGCGAATCGTTTAGCAACCTGATCGTGCCGGTTACGTTCAAAGGCGTGACACGATGGTGGGAATTGTCGGCATCGCCCCGGCATGCCGAAGATGGAAGTTTTCTGGGCTTTCGCGGCGTTGGTTCCGACGTGACCGAGCAGCGCGAGTCGGCAGACAAGATTTCGCACCTTGCCCGGTTCGATACGCTCACGGGCTTGCCGAACCGCCTGCAATTAACCGAGACGCTGGCCGAGGCGCTTGTCGATGCCGATAAATGGCGGCGTCGCTGTGGGTTCCTGATGATCGACCTCGACCGTTTCAAGGCAGTCAACGATACCCTGGGTCATCCCGTCGGTGACCGCTTGTTGGCTCAGGTCGCTCGGCGGTTGCAGCTGATCATGACCGAAAACGAGCTTTGCTGCCGCCTGGGTGGGGACGAATTTGCTGTGGTCATTAAAGACGCCCACGATAACAAATATATGGCGACATTGTCGAATCGGATCATCGACAGCCTGTCGCGCCCTTATGATATCGACCAGAACACTTTGTTCATCGGCGCCAGTATTGGCAGCGCCATGGGGCCAGCCGACGGCCGGACCGTCGAACTGCTCATGCGAAGCGCCGATCTTGCGCTTTACCGGTCGAAAGATCAGGGCGGCAATACGCACCATAGTTACCAGCACAAGCTGCACGCGAACGCCGAAGAAAAGCGCTTGATGGAATTCGAGCTGCGGAACGCACTGGAACGCGAACAGCTGCATGTCGAGTATCAGCCTGTGGTCGATGCCCATGGCGATAATATCCTCGTCGGTTTTGAAGCATTGCTGCGCTGGAACAATCCCAAGTTCGGAAATGTCTCTCCTGCGAAATTCGTACCGGTGGCAGAAGACGCGCGGCTGATTGTCCCGATTGGAGATTTCGTCCTCCGGCGTGCGTGCAAGGACGCCATGAGCTGGCCCGAGGCAACGCGCATCGCGGTCAATATTTCTGTGGATCAGTTGACGAGCACCAACTTCGTCGAAGCCGTCGTTTCCGCGTTGCACGATAGCGGCCTGCCTGCATGGCGACTGGAGCTTGAGGTGACCGAAAGCATATTTTTGCGTGATGGCACGCTGGCGGTGCAGGTGCTCGACCGGCTTCGCGGATTGGGTATCAAGTTATCGCTTGACGATTTTGGCACGGGATATTCGTCGCTTGGTTATCTTCGCAACATCCGTTTCGATACCATCAAGGTCGATCGGAGCTTTGTTCAAGGCGCAGCAAAGAACAAGGCCGAAAGCCTTGCCATAATTCGCGCTGTAGTTGCGCTGGCCGACAGCTTGAATATCGCGACGACGGCTGAAGGCGTCGAAACCGAAGCCGAGCTCGCCATGATTCAACAACTTGGCTGCAAAAAGATTCAAGGCTATTATTTCGGACGTCCGATGATTTTTGCCGACAGCCTTGAATTGTTCAAGAGCCCGCAGCGTAGCGTCGCCTGACGCTAAAGAATTTCGAAGACCCTGTCTTGAGGTCTGCACAGCCGAACGCCTTTGTGGGTTTCGACAAAAGGCCGTTCCACCAGGATCGGGTGCGCCACCATATAATCGAGGATGTGTTCGGACGTCGCGCCGTCGATGAGGCCCATTTCTACAGCAGGGGAGCCGCGGGTACGCAAGGCCTCATGCGGACTTAACCCGGCATCGGCAAACAACTGCTGCAATCGATCCCGCGTAAACGGCGTTTTCCGGTAATCGATTACAGTCAGATCGATACCGTGCGTGCCCTGCAAAATAGCCAGTGTTTTGCGTGATGTGCCGCAATCAGGGTTGTGCCAGATCGTGGCGTCCATTGCTGTATTCCTTTCATCGCGCCAAGGCGTCAGCACGGGCAATACCGCCGCCAATGCGTGTTTGCAAAAATTTTTCGGTTCACACTTTTATTATTTGCATATGCGAACGATTCTCAATAATCGGGCAGCGATAGTTTGCGATTCATTCTCAATAAAAACTCAAGGGATATTTGTGCACAATTTACTAACTTCAGCCTTGGCTGTTACCGCTGCCGTCGTTCTCGCCAATCCGGCCTATGCCGATGATATGCCAGTCGACGCGGATGCAAACGACGATAGCCGCACGATTATCGTGACCGGAGCAGGCGAGGGCTATGTGGCGACGAATTCGGTGACCGCGACGAAAACCGACACACCTCTTATCGACATCCCGCAAACCATCAATGTCGTAAGCCGCGAACAACTGGACGATCAAGCGTCCCGTTCGCTTTCCGATGTGCTGCGCTATGTGCCGGGTACCACCGTCGGACAGGGGGAGGGCAACCGTGACCAGATTACCCTGCGCGGCCAGAATACAACCGCTGACTTCTTTCTGGACGGCGTGCGCGACGACGTGCAATATTATCGCGGGCTGTACAATATCGAGCGGGTCGAGATTCTCAAGGGTCCCTATGCGCTGATTTTTGGTCGCGGCGGCGGCGGCGGCATTATCAACCGGGTGCAGAAATCCCCGCAGATGGAAGCAGCGTTTGCTGGACAAGCGAGTATCAACAGCTTTGGTGCCTATGATTTGTCGACCGATCTGAATGCACCGCTGAATGATGTGGCAGCAGTGCGGTTGAACGCGGTTTACGAAAGTCTTGACAGCCATCGCGATTTTGTCGGCGGCGAGCGCTATGCCTGGAACCCGTATGTTGCGGTCAAGCTCGGCGAAAACTGGAACATCGGGCTATCGTACGAATATGTGAATGACGACCGTACAACCGATCGCGGCGTCCCGTCGATTGCGACTGGCGCAGGTCAGCCCAACCGTCCGGTGAGTGGCTATCGCGACCAGTTTTTCGGTGTTCCCGGCATTAACCGGACCAAGCTTGAGGCGCATATCGCAAAGCTTCGTCTTGATGGCCAGCTTGCGGAAAACCTGAAATTCAGCAGCACTGTGCTGTATGGCGATTACGACAAGATCTACGTCAATGTTTTTGCCAGTGGACCGGCAAGTGGCCAGAATGGGACGGTGCCGCTGTCATCCTATAGCGATCCGACGCAGCGCGAGAACGTCATTGCACAGGGCAATCTGATCTGGGATGTCCGCAGCGGTTCGCTCGAGCACAAAATCCTGATCGGCGCTGAATATGGTGACCAGCAATCGGCCAATCGCAGGGTAACAGGCACCTTGTCGAGCGGGACGCTGGATCTTGCTAACCCCGTTTTCCCGGCGGTGTCGTTCAATATGCCAAGCCGGAATACTGTCTCAGACGTGACCGTTTTCTCGGCCTATGTGCAGGATCAGATCAGCATTGGCGACCATGTCGATGTCGTTGCCGGGCTGCGCTACGATAGCTTCGATATTAAGGGTATCGACCTGTTTCCGGCTGTTGACCGGCCGTTTGCCCGCAAGGATGATAAAATCAGCCCACGATTCGGCCTGATCGTCAAGCCACAGGAAAATGTATCGCTTTACGGCAGCTACAGCCAA
>JANOPT010000270.1:0-2654 GCA_031421975.1 Sphingomonadales bacterium
TGAAGCACATGACCGCGTCTGCCCTTCAACACAAACGCGGTGAAAGTCGTCGCCGCGTGCTGCATGGTATCGGATTTGCCCATGCTATGCAGCCAGCCGTTATACGGGGCCATCACCCGCTGTGCAGCAGCCGCCGGACCGATGGTGTCGGGCTGATCATACAGCCCCTCTATCAGTGCGCGCACCGCGAGTTCGGCTGCGATCCGGCCGCCTTTGCCGCCGCTTACACCGTCGGCCAAAGCCGCAATCATGCCGTGGCGCATCCGCTCGCTTTCGGTCGCGCTATAGATACCGGCAAAATCCTGATTGTCCGGCCGCTTGCCCGTTTCGGACGCATGGCCAGCCGCCGCCTGCAATCTGCCATCCGGTTTCAAATCAAGAACTCCCCCGTGTGTGGGCGCATCCGCGCACACGTGAGGGGAGCGGTTCGAGGAGGGGTTCGTCAAGCCCAAAATAATCGTCATCTAGGGAGCACTAACACATGACCGGAAAATCATTCTGGCAATCGGGCCATCGCCCGACATTGATTGCCGCGTTTCTCTATTTCGATCTGGCCTTCATGGTCTGGGTCATGCTCGGGCCGCTCGCTCCGATCATTTCGACCGAGCTCGGTCTGACGCCTGCACAAAAAGGGTTGATGGTCGCGGTTCCGACTTTGGCCGGCGCCGTCCTGCGGCTTGTCAATGGCCTGCTGGTCGACCGCATCGGCCCCAAGACAACAGGTGCGATTGGGCAGGTCATCGTCATGGCCGGGCTGCTGGTTGCTTGGTTTTTCGGTATATCAAGCTACGAAGGGACGTTAGCTGTCGGGGTCGTTCTCGGCTTTGCGGGTGCAAGCTTTGCTGTCGCGCTGCCTCTGGCCTCGCGCTGGTATCCGCCTGAGCATCAGGGCAAGGCGATGGGCATCGCGGGAATGGGCAATTCGGGCACCGTGCTTGCCGCCCTGTTCGCGCCGATCCTGGCCAAGATGTTCGGCTGGAACGAAGTTTTCGGCCTCGCCGTCATCCCGCTGTTCGTCGTGTTTGTTTTTTACATGGTCGCCGCCAAAGACAGTCCCGACCAGCCAGCACCAAAGCCGATTACCGCTTATGCCGAAGTTTTGAAGGATCAGGACGCCTGGTGGTTCATGCTGTTTTACGGCGTGACCTTTGGCGGCTTTGTCGGGCTGTCGGCATCGCTTTCGATCTACTTCACTGACCAATTCGCCATGACACCCATCATGGCAGGTTACTGCACCGCCGCTTGCGTCTTTGCGGGGTCACTCGTCCGTCCGTTCGGTGGAGCGACAGCCGATAAAATCGGCGGCATCAAAACATTGTCCTACGTTTATATCTTTGCCGCACTGCTGTTGGCGGCAATCAGCACGGCTCCAGCGTCGCTTGGTGTTACCTTGGCTTTGTTCCTTCTCGTGATGGCGACTTTGGGCTTTGGCAATGGCGCAGTATTCCAGTTGGTGCCGCAGCGTTTCCGCAACGAGATCGGCGTTATGACCGGCCTTGTTGGTTTTGGCGGCGGCGTTGGCGGCTTTTACCTCGCGTCATCGCTGGGCTTTGCCAAACAGGCGACCGGAAGTTCCTCATCGGGTTTCCTGATCTTTGCTGGCCTCGCATTGGTCGCGCTCATCGGCCTGACTTCAGTGAAAAAGCGCTGGCGCACGACATGGGGTGCGGCAATCCAGGGTGTGCGAATCTGATGCGCCGCCTTGTCACCATCATGATGGTCTCCGGAGCGGTTATCGCCGCTCCGGTCCATGCCGAGGGGTTATCGCTCAAACCGTTGGTCGATGCCCGGCTTCGCTATGAGGGCGTGGACCAAGTACCGCTTGTCAGGGATGCGAGCGCCGTTACTGCCCGGGTTCGAGCCGGAATTGAGGCAAAAGCCGGGGCGTTTGCTTTCCTGATCGAAGCGGAAGGCACGCTGGCGATTTCGGAAAACTATAATAATGGCCTGAACGGCAAAACGCTTTTTCCCGTCATTGCCGACCCGCAAAATGTCGAACTCAACCGCGCGCAAGTCCAGTTTACCGGATTGCCCAAGACGGTTGTCACGCTTGGTCGCCAGCGTATCAATCTCGATGATCAGCGCTTCGTTGGCAGCGTCGGCTTCCGCCAGAACGAGCAGACGTTCGACGCAGCACGTGTCGAACATTCAGGCATCAAAAATGTGAAGGCCGACATCACCTACGCTTGGAGCAACCGCACCATCTGGGGCATCGACGGCTTCGGCGCACGGCAGCAGTCGGTTTCAGGAGACAATGTTTTTGCCAACCTGTCGTACAAACATAAAATCGGCACGCTGACCGGCTTTGCCTATCTGGTCGATCAGGATGAAGCCACCGTATCCGCATTCCGGATGTCGAGCCAGAGCTTCGGCGCACGGTTTGCAGGGGCTGCGCCGCTCTCCAAAGTTGCAAAACTGACCTATGCGCTCAGCTACGCCAAGCAGAGCGATTACAACCGCAATCCGAACAACTATTCTGCCAACTATTGGCTCGCCGAATTGGGAGGAGAAGCCAAGGGCTGGAAACTGACGGGTGGTTATGAAGTGCTGGGCGCAAGCACCGGC
The DNA here is from genome assembly GCA_031421975.1 of Sphingomonadales bacterium. GTDB lineage: Bacteria > Pseudomonadota > Alphaproteobacteria > Sphingomonadales > Sphingomonadaceae > Sphingorhabdus_B. Next base: position 2,566 of record JANOPT010000270.1, read on the forward strand.
GCCGCACTCACCAGCTTTCAGACCCCGCTTGCCACACTCCATAAATTCAACGGCTGGGCAGACAAGTTTTTGGTCACGCCGCCCAATGG
>JANOPT010000271.1:0-9201 GCA_031421975.1 Sphingomonadales bacterium
ACCTTTGCTAGTGGCGCGCTCCTACCTGTCGAGGCGCGTGCGGCCATGGCGGAATTGGTAGACGCGCAACGTTGAGGTCGTTGTGGGCGAAAGCCCGTGGAAGTTCGAGTCTTCTTGGCCGCACCAGACAGTCTTTATCCGGCTTTCGCTTTCAAGCTGTCGGCGACCTCTATTCCATACCGTTCGAGCGCTTCGACGATACTGTTTGCACCTTCCAGATCACCCCAGAACATCGGCCCGCCGCGATAGATTGGCCAGCCATAGCCGTAAATCCAGACCACATCGATGTCCGAGGCACGCTGCGCTTTTCCTTCCTCCAGGATTTTGTAGCCTTCGTTCACCATGGGATACAGCGTACGTTCGACGATTTCCTGATCGCCGATCTCGCGTTTCGGCAGGTTCGACGTCGCGCGAAATTCTTCAACGATCGCGAGTGCTTCGGCGCTTGGCGTGCCGACGCGTTTTTCATCATAATCGTAAAAGCCCTTGCCATTTTTCTGCCCGAAACGGCCCGCCGCACACAACGCGTCGCGGATGCTTTCGATCCGGTCCGGATCGCGGTGCCAGCCGATGTCGAGACCGGCGAGGTCGCTCATCTGGAACGGACCCATCGGCATGCCGAAATCGGTATGGACCTTGTCGATTTGCGAAGGCGCTGCCCCTTCCAGCAACAACTGCATCGCAGGCTGCTGGCGGGTCGAGAGCATCCTGTTGCCGATAAAGCCATGGCAAACGCCCGCCACCACCGCGACCTTGCCGATTTTCTTGCCCAGCGCCATCGCCGTAGCCAAAACGTCCGGCGCTGTCTTTTCTCCGCGCACGACTTCAAGCAGTTTCATGACGTTGGCTGGTGAAAAAAAGTGCATCCCGACCACGTCCTGGGGGCGGCTGGTTGATGCTGCGATTTCATCGATGTCGAGAAAGGATGTGTTCGAGGCCAATATCGCGCCGGATTTGCAGATACTATCGAGTGTGCCAAATACCTGTTTCTTGACATCCATGCTTTCGTACACGGCCTCGATAACAAGGTCGCAGTCGGCCAGATCATCGAGCTTCAGCGATGGCGTCAGCAGCGCCATCATCGACTCGACCTGTTCATTGCTGAACCGGCCCTTGGCCGCGCTTGCCTCGTAATTTTTGCGGATAACACCAACGCCGCGATCAAGATTTTCCCGAACCATTTCGACAATCGTCACTGGAATGCCTTGGCTCAGGAAGTTCATCGAAATCCCGCCGCCCATAGTGCCTGCGCCGATCACACCGACCTTTTCGACAGGGCGCAGCGCCAAATCTTTAGGCATTCCATCGATCTTGGCTGCCTGGCGTTCAGCAAAGAACATATAGCGCTGCGCTGCCGACTGCGACCCGCCCATCAGTTGCAGGAATTCGGTACGCTCGAATTTCAGCCCCTCTTCGAAGGACAGGCGCGTGGCCGCTTCGACACAGGCGAGATTGGCGTATGGCGCTTCAAAACCCCTCCACTTTTTGGCATTTGCAGCCTTCAATTGCTCGATGATGCCGATGTCACCGGTAACGGGCCGATGACGCGTCGGGCGCGGCCCCGTTGCAATCAGTTCGCGCGCATAAGCAATTGCGTCGTCGGCCAGGCTGTCTTCGTGGGCGAGCCTGTCCACCAGCCCCATCGCTTCGGCCTTCGGTGCGGGCACTGGGTCACCAAGCGAGCACATCGTTGCCGCAGCCTCGATGCCCACCACACGCGGTAATCGCTGAGTCCCGCCGGCGCCGGGCAACAAGCCAAGCTTTACTTCCGGTACACCCAATTTGGCGGACGGCACCGCCATGCGGTAATGGCACACCAGCGCCGTTTCCAACCCTCCGCCCAAGGCCGTGCCGTGAATGGCCGCGACGACCGGCTTTTTGGCGGCCTCGATCAGGTTCAACACGGCATTGAAATCCGGCCCTTGTGCCGGTTTGCCAAATTCGGTGATGTCGGCACCGGCAATGAATGTCGATCCTGCACATCGCAGCACAATCGCCTTGATATCCGGATCGGCCAGGCCCTGTTCAAAACCATCCTTCAAACCCTGCCGGACATGCCAGGACAACGCGTTGACCGGAGGATTATCGACGAGGACAACGAACACATCGTCGATTTTCTGCGTAGTTACTGATGGCATGGGCACCTCCTGATTTCCGGGGTAGCTGTTTCGCTGTGGCACGGCAGATTGTCGCTGCCTCAATGACAGTTGTGTAGAATGCAATGCCGCAGCTTGGCAATCCCGATCCTTGGCCCGATCCTTGGTCCGACCCGCCGCCCTATCCGCCGCCCGATCCCGCCGCGTTAACCGTATTTGTCATGCACTATGTTAGATTTTCCCGCTGCATGATGTCAGCATGGAATTGACTAACCCTCGCTTTCTCGACGACTTTGCCGGTTCGGACTCGCTATCGGATGCTTCCCAGCACGATGACCGGCGGCAGCATACGCGTAACGTTCGCGTCATGCGGGTTGCGCGGCTCAAGGATATACGCGTCCATGCCGAGTGTCTGGGTATGGTGCGCGACGTATCGCCCGGCGGCATGATGATCGATGCCCTTTTTCCGCTGGAGATCGGTCAGTCCATTTCGATTGCATTGCTTGACGACCAGGAACTGACCGGCGAGATTGTCTGGAAGGATGGTAAAACCGTCGGCGTTAAGTTTTCGCAAGAAATCCCGGTGGACCAAATCCTGGCGAAACCCGCCATGAAAGTCGACGGACAGCGCGCCCGGTTGCCGCGATTCAGCATTTGCAAGGCATCTCAGATCAAGGTCGATAGCCGGATGTTCGATGCCGTACTGATCGACATTTCCCAGCGCGGCGCAAAGCTGTCGTGCGACGTCAAGCTGCGGTTGAACAGCAATATTCTCATTCGGTTGAATGCCAGTCATTCGGTCGGCGCGACGGTTAAATGGACGTCGGACGGTTTGCTGGGCGTGGAATTTCACCGGCTGCTGCCAGTGACCGAACTGGCCGGGTGGCTGGCGACCGATTGATCGTCAATCGCTACCTGCGCCTAAATGGCGCAGCCATTTGACGCCGGGACCAATGTTGCGATAACCGAAAGCATCAGGCAAGGTGACATTCTGTTGATCGGCATTCTGGCCAGAACAGCACCTGGGGGAATTGCGGATGGAACAGGCAAATTGGGTATAAGGGAACAATTGAAAGAGGCACCCCATGCGGGGTTTGTCGATAATGTGCTGACGCTTGCCCGGACCTTGAAACCGTTGCAGCTGAACACGCAAGCATCAGGCACAATCACAGTCAGCGCTGCATAATATGGCAGAATTGGTGACGTTAGAGGCCGGAAATGCGCGATGCATAATATGTCCGGACGTAGGCGGCAGTATCGCGGCATGGACGATCGACGGCCAGAATATGCTGCGCGACGCCGATGATGTTACCATTGCGTCTGCCGAACCGCTGGCGATGGCATCGTTTCCGCTGGTGCCCTATTCCAACAGGATAGATCGGGGGCGGTTCAATTGGCGTGGTGAGGACATCCGGGTAGAACCCAATTTCCCGCCGGAACCGCATGCCATTCACGGGGTAGGGTGGAAAAATCCGTGGCAGCTTTCGGAAATCTCGCCAACCCGGTGCGTGCTGAGCCTAAGTCACGGGGCCGATAACCACTGGCCATGGTCTTTTGCGGCAACGCAAGAAATCGAGTTGTCCGGTCATGAGCTGAAAATGACCTTGCAAGCCGTCAATATGTCCGCTGAGCCAGCCCCGCTGGCCTTCGGCCATCATCCTTATTTCGAACAATCGGGCGCCTATCTGGCTTTTGGTGCCGGCCAGGTTTTCCTGTCAGGCGGCGATATGTTGCCGTCCGACCCCACAACGCCTTCAGGAATTTTCGATTTCAGCAAAGGCGAGCGCGTTGCCGGTCGCCATATCGACCATTGCTATGCTGGCTGGGATGGTGTGGCCCGGATCGTCTGGGAAAATCGGCCGTTCGGGCTGGTCATCACGTCGTCGATGGAATCGGCGGTTGTCTACATTCCGGATGGAGAAGATTATTTCTGTTTCGAGCCAGTGCCGCACATCAATAATGCGCTCAACCGGCCGCCCGATGGCGCAGCCATGCCCGTGACCGAACCGGGCGGGACATATCGGTCGACGATCGTCATGACAGCAGGTGCGGCCGACACGATCTGATGATGTTGCCATCCCGTCGCTTATTGTCTGTTAAGCGCTTTCCATATTTGGCAGAGTGTCGGTCATGGTAAATATCGATCAAAAAGTGCCCGCACGCACCGGCGTCACGCGGGACATTTTTGACCAGGAGATTTTGCCCGCTGGCAAACCGGTGGTGTTAAAGGGGCTCGTTGCCCACTGGCCGGTCGTTCAGGCCGCACGGCAATCATTGGACGCGCTTGGTCAGTATATTCAACAGCGCGACAGCGGCGCCCCAGTGGAAGCGATGGTTGGCCAGCCAGCCATGAAAGGCCGCTATTTCTACAATGAGGAAATGAGCGATTTCAACTACAAGAAGGGCGAGACGACATTATCATTGATTGTCGATCAATTGCTGAAGACCGCTGACGGCCCCGCTCCATTGATGATCTACGCGGGCTCGACCCCGTCAGGCGATGCCATGCCCGATTTCGCCCGCGAAAATCCTATGCCGTTGCTGAACAATGCCGTTGAACCGCGATTGTGGCTGGGAAACACTTCTCGGGTCGCGGCCCATTACGACAATAGCCGGAACATTGCCTGCTGCGTTGCCGGAACGCGCCGCTTCACGCTTTTTCCGCCCGACCAGATCGGCAATCTCTATCTCGGCCCGCTGGAATATACCATGGCCGGTCCACCAGCGAGCATGGTCGATTTTCACGCGCCCGATTATGCCCGTTACCCCAAATTTCGTGACGCCGAAAAAGCCGGACTTATCGCCGACCTCGAACCGGGCGACGCGATCTATGTGCCGTCATTGTGGTGGCATCATGTCGAATCCGATGGTCCGCTCAACCTTCTGGTCAACTACTGGTGGATGCCTGCGGGCGCTGGATCGGTGTTGGAATCGGTCATGCTGGCGTTACTGGCGCTCCGCGATCAGCCAAAGCCGGAAAAAGAAGCATGGCGAAGCTTCTTCGAACATTATGTGTTCAGCGACGATGCTGCTCAAGCCGGAAAACATCTTCCGCCTCGATGGCAAACGATCACCGGGCCGAAGACGGCGGCACGTGATGCGATGATCATGCAATTCCTGAGGAACAAGTTGTTCGGCTAGTGCAGGCGTCGCTTATCGTGCCGTTTATAATTGGCCAGTGCGGCGTATGAGTAAAAGCAGGGTGCGCGCACAATCCGCAAAAAGCCGGATAAGTAATCTCGACATTAGTCTGCGCCTTCCCTATCGGGACGCCAATTCCGATTGTTTTTCATAAACGCGCGTTGTCCGTCCGGGCCGCGCACATATTTCAGATAGCTAGGAAAATGCGATGACAGTAGCAAGCCAGATACTCGACCGGGTGCTTGTTCTTGAAATGGTTCGCGTGACCGAAGCGGCGGCAATCGCGGCTGCGAAGCTGATCGGGCGGGGCGATGAAAAGGCCGCCGATGCTGCCGCTGTCGAAGCGATGCGTGCCGCGCTGAACGAACTGTATATGGACGGCACGGTCGTGATTGGTGAGGGCGAGCGCGACGAAGCGCCCATGCTGTTCATCGGTGAAAAGGTCGGGTCGGCCATCGGCAAGGGGCCAAAAATCGACATCGCGCTCGACCCGCTCGAAGGCACGACGATTACCGCCAAGGCAGGGCCGAATGCGCTGGCCGTTCTGGCTGTGGCCGAAGAAGGCAATCTGCTGAACGCGCCCGATGTCTACATGGACAAAATTGCGGTCGGGCCAGGATACTCGCCCAATATCGTCAATCTTGACCGGACAGTCGCAGAGAATGTCACCGCCGTCGCTAGAGAGAAAGGCGTCGCGCCGAACGAACTGATCGTGTGCGTCCTCGACCGCCCGCGCCACGAAAAACTAATTGCAGAACTGCGCGCATTGGGATGCGGCGTGATGCTGATCCCGGACGGTGATGTGGCCGGGGTCATCGCGACATCCGATCCCGACACCACCGTCGATATCTATATGGGCAGCGGCGGCGCGCCGGAGGGCGTACTGGCCGCAGCCGCGCTGCGCTGCATCGGCGGGCAATTCAAGGGGCGGCTATTATTCCGCAACGACGACGAACGGATGCGCGCGCGCAAATGGGGCATCGAAGACCTTGACAAGATTTACGACCTTGAAGAACTGGCAAAAGGCGACTGCATCTTTGCTGCGACCGGTGTTACCGACGGATCCTTGCTCGACGGTGTAAAAATCCTGCGTGATGGCCGGATCACGACCGAGACAGTCGTCATGCGCGCGTCGTCAGGAACCGTTCGCCGGGTGAAGAGCGAGCATCGGCGCAACGCCTTCGAAGGCTGAAGAGCGTTCAAAGACGTGGCCCGATTCACGGCGTCATCGCCACGCCTGCGAGACTCTCGGCCTCCAGCAACAATTCGTCGTCAACAGACCCCTGCGCCACGCTCTCGCGTCCGATCATCACCAGCAGCGGCACCGCCAGCGGGCTGACACGTTCAAGATCGACATGGAGCATCGTGTCCGCCGCGCGATCCAGTAAATCAACCAGTCGTCCGACATCGGTCAGGCGCGCCCGCGCGTCCGCCCATGCCGCCTCAAGCAGCAAATGGTCAGGCTCATATTTTCGCAGTACGTCATAAATCAGGTCCGTCGAAAAGGTCACCTGCTTGCCCGTTTTGCGCTTGCCCGGATGCTGGCGCTCGACGAGGCCGCTTATCACTGCGACCTCACGAAAGGCGCGTTTGAGCAAATAGCTCCCTTCGACCCAGTCGACAAACTCATCCGCCAATATGTCGGCGGAAAATAGCGGCGCGGGATCAGTGATCGGCTTCAGGCTCCACACGCCGAGCGCATAGTCGCTGGCGACAAAACCCATCGGCATCAGCCCCCGGCTCTCCATCCGCCGCGTTACCAGCATCCCCAACGACTGATGCGCGTTCCAGCCTTCAAACGGATAGGTCACCATATAATGCCGCTTGTCATGCGGGAAAGTTTCAACCAGCAACTGCCCCGGGCTTGGCATCTCGCTGCGATAATCCTGCATCTCCAGCCATTCGCGCACTTCATCGGGAAAGCGCGACCAGCCGGGACGATCCACCAGCATTTCGCGCACGCGCCCCGCCAGATGCGTGGTCAGCGGCAGGCGCGCGCCCATGTAGCTGGGGATATTTGGGGCCTGTTTTTTTGCGGCGCGGACGATGAGGTCAAGATCCTTGATCGATTCGACCTCAAGCGCCATTCCGGCAAAGGTAAATGCGCTGCCCGGCGACAGTGTGGAGGCAAAACTTTCTTCGACCTTGCCCAGCTTCCGCCCATTTCGGAAGCGGACATCGAGCATCGGCGAATCGACAATGATGCCTGCATTCATGCGGTGCTGATGGGCAAATCGCGGGTGGCTCAACCGCCATTTGCCGTCTGTGCCTTTGACCAGCTTTTTGAACTTGTCATAAGCGCGAAGCGAGTAGCCGCCGGTCGCGATAAATTCGATCACTCGGGCGAAGGTCGCGGCGTCGAGCGCCGAATACGGCAAGGCCGATTGCACCTCGGCGAGCAGTGCGCCCTCGTCGAATGGCCCTGCACAGGCGATACCCATCACATGCTGCGCCAGCACATCGTAACTGCCAACCTGAAATGCCTCGCCGTCGCGCACGCCTTCGCTCACGGCATCATAAGCCGCCTGCGCCTCCAGATATTCGAAGCGATTGCCGGGAACGAGGATCGCCTTCGACGGCTCGTCCATCCGGTGGTTCGAGCGGCCGATGCGTTGCAACAACCGCGAAGACCCCTTGGGCGCGCCCATCTGGATGACGCAATCGACATCGCCCCAATCGACCCCGAGATCGAGCGAGGCGGTGCAGACCAGCGCGCGTAGCTTGCCGTCCGCCATCGCCCCCTCGACCTTGCGGCGTGCCTCGACCGACAGCGAGCCGTGATGGATTCCGATTGCATATTTCGGCTCGTTCGCGTCCCATAATTTCTGGAAAATATATTCGGCAAGAAAGCGCGTGTTGCAGAAAATCAGCGTGATCTTGTTACGCCCGATTTCCTCGATTAGCTGCGGGATCGCATGCTGCCCGCTATGCCCCGCCCACGGTACGCGGCCTTCGGGGAGCAGGATCGTCAAGTCAGGCTCCGCCGCCGCTTCGCCCTCGACTAGCCGCACCAGATCGATATCTCCATCGGGCGCGAGCCAGGCGCGATAATCGTCGGGATCGGCGACCGTCGCCGATAAAGCGACGCGCTGCATATCGGGCGCGAGCGTCTGCAACCGCGCGAGCGAAAGGCTCAACAAATCACCACGCTTGCCATTGGCAAAGGCATGGACCTCGTCAATGATGACTCGCTTGAGCGTCGAAAACAGCAACACGCTATCCTCATGGCTAAGCAGCAACGACAGCGATTCAGGTGTGGTCAGCAGGATATGCGGCGGTTTGACCCGCTGCCGTTGCTTCCGGTCCGAAGGCGTGTCTCCGGTGCGCGTCTCGACGCGGATGGGTAGGGCCATTTCCTCGATAGGCGTCAGCAGATTACGCCGCACATCGACCGCCAGCGCTTTGAGGGGGGATATATAAAGCGTATGCAAGCCATCCGCAGGGTCGGCGATCAGCTCGCTCAGCGTTGGCAAGAACCCGGCCAGCGTCTTACCCGCCCCGGTCGCCGCGACTAATAGGGCATGGCGTTTTTCGGCCGCTGCATCGAGCATCTCCAGCTGGTGCCGTCGTATACCCCAGCCGCGATTTGCAAACCAGTTGGCGATGGTAAGTGGGAGCATTTCGATCATGTCCGATAGCTCCGAGCCGAGCGTTATTCTCCGCGACGCTCTTTTGCCCTTATCACTATAAATAGCACCAACAGCATACCCGCAATACCGCCACCTGCCACGCCCATCATTTCCATAATCCGTGCCGCAGTTTCGCCCGGCCCATAGCCCGGGGCAGGCTGTAGATCCTTCGTTAAATACAACAGCAAGGCTCCACCGCCGATGATTATCGCTTCAATGAAGCATAGCAAAAGCAATATGCGTTTGGATTTTATCATTTCATTTTCTCAATGCCCCAACGTTTCCCCGCGTTCAAGCCCCGATGCCGCAAGTTGCGCGTCGATCTGCGCCATCAG
>JANOPT010000272.1:0-2293 GCA_031421975.1 Sphingomonadales bacterium
ATTCTTCTGGGAGCAGGACCTGAAGATCGCGCTCGATGAGCAGGCGAAGAAGCTGTCGCAGATTACCTTCCACGAGAAGCTGGGAACGGTCGCCGACAAGGTCGAACGCGTGGCGAAGCTCGCGCGGTGGTTAGTAACCGAACGCATCGTGAGTTCTCCCCTCCCGCAGGCGGGAGGGGCCGGGGGTGGGCCTCTGCCCTCAACGTCGCAAAGTTCGCCTTCGGCTCACCCCACCCCTAACCCCTCCCGCCTGCGGGAGGGGAATCTCGCCGACGAAGCCGAACGCGCAGCACGGTTGTGCAAGGCCGACCTCGTCACTGGCATGGTCGGCGAGTTCCCCGAATTGCAGGGCATCATGGGCGGCTACTACGCCCGCGCGCAAGGCGAGAGCGACGCCGTCGCCAACGCAATCCGCGACCATTACAAGCCGGTCGGGCAGGGCGACGATGTGCCCACCGCACCGGTGACGGTAGCGGTGAGTTTGGCGGATAAGCTGGATACGATTGCTGGGTTTTATTTGATCGGTGAAAAACCTACAGGATCGAAAGACCCGTTTGCTGTCAGACGGGCAGCCCTTGGCGCATTGCGTATTATAATCGATAATCGATTACGAATTTCGCTGAAGGCGGTGATGGACATCACTGCCAGCGTTGCTGAGATCGACTCTGTACTTCCCACTCTCGTGCAAGACACTGATCTTCTTCGGAAGATCAAAGATGCTGTGACCTCAAGCAAGACCGCTTGGATTCAGTATGCGAATCCTTTTTCTTGGCTACTATGGTTAGATGATCGCCTCAGTGAATACAGTGTCATACCACACAAGGACATGCCAGCGGCGGATTTGGTACTAACAACAAAGGTAACCGACGAGCTTTTGTTGGATTTGGTCGAGTTTCATGCCGACCGCCTCAAAGTCCAGCAGCGCGAGGCTGGCGTCCGGCATGATCTGATCGACGCGGTGTTTGCTGCCCAAAATCAAACAGGCGCCGGGGAGGATGACCTTGTCCGTCTGCTCGCGCGGGTGAAGGCTTTGCAGGCGTTTGTGGCGACGGATGAGGGTGTGAACCTTCTGGCCGGATATAAGCGCGCGGCGAATATATTGAAGCAGGCTGAATCTTCCTCCCCATCGACTAGCGATGGGGAGGGGGACCGCTCGGCGAAGCCGAGTGGTGGAGGGGCCCCTCCGTCAGTCGCTGACGCAACTGCCACCTCCCCATCGCAAGTCGATGGGGAGGAGCTGGCGCTCCTCACCGCCCTTGATACCGCCGAACCCAAAGCGGCGGCTGCGGTCGACGCCGAAGATTTCGAAGGGGCAATGGCGGCTCTGGCCAGCTTGCGCGCGCCCATTGACGCTTTCTTTGAAGGCGTGATGGTCAATGACCCAGACACGGCCAAACGGGCGTTTAGATTAGGGTTGCTAGCTAGGTTCCGGGACGCGGTTCACCGCGTTGCGGATTTTTCTAAGATCGAGGGGTAGTGCGGCAACTATAAGCTTAATGCTGCCCTGACAGGTTGAAATTGGCTCACACAAAGACACAAAGACACAAAAGAAAATCTTCCTTTCTTCTTTGTGCCTTCGTGTCTTTGTGTGAGATTATGGAGCTAGCGGCCAAGCGATAACGCCGGACGGTGGCTCCGCCAGGGAGATATAATGACCCAATATGTATATCGTTTCGGTGGCGGCGTCTCGGACGGGGACGAGACCGTTCGTGGCAACAAGAATGTGCTTGGCGGCAAGGGGGCCAATCTTGATGGCATGGCCTCGATTGGCCTGCCGGTGCCTCCGGGTTTTACAATCACGACCGAGATGTGCAGCGCGTATTATGCGAACGGCCAGACCTTCCCCGACAGCGTCCGCGATGAGGTCGCCAATGGCATCGCGCATATCGAGCAGGTGACCGGCAAGGCTTTTGGCGATCCGGCGAATCCGCTCCTCGTATCGGTCCGCTCGGGCGCGCGGGTATCGATGCCGGGGATGATGGATACCGTTCTGAATCTCGGGCTTAACGACATTACCGTGGAGGGGCTCGCAACGTCGTCTGGTGACGCGCGCTTTGCGTGGGACAGCTATCGCCGGTTCATCCAGATGTATGCCGATGTCGTGCTTGAACTCGACCACGGCGCGTTTGAAGAGGCGCTTGAAATCGCCAAGGAAGATCGCGGTTTCTATCTCGACACCGAACTTTCTGCCGATGATTTGAAGGCCTTGGTCGCCGAATATAAGAGACTGGTTGAGGCCGAATGGGGCAAGCCTTTCCCGCAGGATGTGCATGACCAGTTATGGGGCGCGGTC
>JANOPT010000273.1:0-10828 GCA_031421975.1 Sphingomonadales bacterium
CAAGCGGTTTATGCAGGCTGCGCTTTTTCATGTGCCGTGGCCGTCGTCGATCGGCTGCCGTCCGTCCCATTCCTGCAAGCGCATCAGATGATTATAGTCCTCGTAATTGGCGAAATCGGGATGAAGCTTGGCGACGAATGCCGCGTCGCCGACAATCCAGTTGCGGATGGCTTCTGCTGCCTGCGTCCGGACAAATGCCAGAAAATCGTCGGGATCGGATAACCTGTCGCTCGATTTTTTCGCATTTGGTGATGCGATAAAACCAACGCCGCGTGCCTTATTTTTCGCGAGACTCCAATATTCGAAACGACCCGGTTTTCCGGCGACTTTCTCGATTGATCCGGCCTCTGCCATCAGGCCGATCAGTCCCAGTTGCAGTGCAAATCCGGCGTTGATCTGTTTCGGTTTCGGCGGAACCCCGGTTTTGTAATCGACGATAACCAGCCGGTCGTCAGGCAGGCAATCTATCCGGTCAGCGCGCCCCTTAATCTTCACGCCCAGTAATTCCATCCGGCCTGTTTCCTCTGCCACCAGAAACCGCCGTCCGTCATTGTGCATCCGCTGCGTTTCTTCGGCTATCCAGCGCAGGCCGGCTGCGATCCTTGGCTGCCATAACGCGCGCAAGGTCGGGTCGAGTGCCGTGTTGGTCAACAGGCTTTCGGCACGCGCCAGTAGGGCCTCCGGCGCGCAATCATCTTCCTTGAACCACAATTCCAGGACATCGTGCACCAGCGTGCCGCGCCACGCATAACCAGGGTCGGCGTTGACTGGCTCCAATATGCGAAGGCCCAGAATGCGTTTTGCGTAAAAGGAAAAAGGGTCCGATTTCAGCTGGTCGAAATCGGTAACCGAAAGAACGACTCTCCGGTGGTCGGCACTGGGTCGCGGTTCGGGCCGTGATGCAAGCGGCACCTTTTGCGTTGGTAAATCGATGCGGGCGGCTAGTTTTGCGTAAGCGGTGTCGACGATCAGGTCCTCGCCTAAAAACGCCTTCATCCGCAGCACGAAACGCGACGCCACGGTTGGCCCTCCACGGTCACGCCTCGACCGCGTCAGCAAAACGCGGGCTGCCCCCAATGCTGTCGCCAAGTCATGCGCCGACAGACCGATATTCCTGTCCAGCGTGGCCAACCCCAGATGCCTTCTGATCGCCGGTGCGAGCCATGGGTCCGGCTGGGCAAATTGCGGCCATGTCGTTTCATTGAGCCCTGCACAGATGACAAAATCCGCTTGCTGCATTCGCGCCTCAAGCAGGCCGTATATGGCCAGACGGGGGTGGCCACCATAAGGCGGGCGAACAACGCGATTGCCAAACAGTTCGGCAAGCAAAGCGGGTATTGCGGCCCGGTCCCCACTGCCGATCACGGACAAATCGCAAGCACCGATTTCGTCCCATAGAGTTACAATTTCCCGGCCCGCCGACCCTTTCCAAATGTTTCCGGCGGTGAGCACATCTGCAACGTGCTGAATGGAGGCCATCGCTGCTGCAAAAGACTGCCCTGCGGCCGCTTGCAACGGCATCAATATGTCCGAGAAAATCTGCCACCAGGGTTCGAGCGCGTCGTCATCACTGGTTTTCTTGCGAATGGCAGTGGCGATGGCGGCAAGGCCAATGCCTCTGGACGGACCCCGCAACCGCATATCGAGCGCGCGGACGTGTTCCAGCCACTCCAGCCGACCCTCGCCTGCGTGAACCAGCGGATGCTTAGCTATTGCCAGAACCGATACCGGCGAGAAATTATCAGCCGCCGCTTCGGCAATTGCCATCAACAACTTGCCGGGGGGTGTTTGCAGTGCAGCTATTCCGGCGCTGTCATCGACGCCGATGGACCACCGCCTGAGTTGAGCGGCAACGCGCGTCGCCAGTTCCCGGTCAGGCGTTACCAGCGCCGTGCGTTGCCCCGGCACCTCAAGCGCGCCTCGCATCGCGATGGCAATGACGCGGGCTTCTTCAGAACTATCGACTGTTTCGACAAGCTGGACATTGGACAGTTGCTTGTGCGTTCTGGGTAGCTCGCGCCACTTCGTCGTATCGGGCGGCAGACAGAATATGTCCGCAACCTGCGTATTGTGCCGATCGACCGTTAGATCGGGCGCTATCTGTACCTCGTCGCGGGCAATTCCCATCCGGTCGAGCAACAGTTTAAGGTGGAATTGGGGATGCGCCTCCTGATTTCGTCCGGTCCTTGCCGCAGGCTCGGTGGATGTTTGCGGACCCAGTGCTTCCCACTGCGCGTCCGGCATATCGAGATCGACGCCGTGAAGAATAACGCTGCCGCCTGCAAGTTTGCTGATCCTGCGTAATATCCGCGCAATGGCGGGCGCAGCGGTCGTAATTCCAGCGGCGACGAAACGTTCATTCGGCGTTGCCACTTTCAGGCGCTCATCCAAACGGGCGAGCAGCGCATTCCGCCGGTCCGACGGCCCAAGCAGTTCAAGCTGGTCGAGCCGCTCGTAATATCCCGGAATGATATCCATCAACTGTCCGTACGACTGTTGCCAATGTCCGGCGAGTTCGGCCGCAACCGATATCTCGGAAAACTGTTTGAACGGGACGTTTTCGATTTCTAGTTCGTCGATCAATTCATTCAACTTGCGTGCCAGTTGCAAGGCTTCTGTGGCCGAAACCTGTTGCGCCATGTTGCGGTGCTTCACAACCAGTTCAGCCATTATCAGCAGTCGTTTTACCGGATTGATCGCTGGCCAGATGACGGCATCGCCTTGCAGCGGGTCGAGTATCGGTCCTACCGCTTCGTCAAGCGCCAGATCACCGATTGCCACCATTCTTGGAAGCAGCAGCCCGGGGGCGGCGATGCGGACAAAGGCCTCGGTCATAGCTTTGACCGCTCGGTTGTTGGGCAAAAACAATGTGGTTTCGGCAACGGACGTCACGCGATTTTCGGCCTCGCCTAAAACAAACGCGACCGTAGCGTCGCATATGTCGTGACCAAACGGTACATTGAAAACCCGTGCGCGCAGGGATTTTGCTTCAGGCACCGGCGTGTCGCGAAAGTTTGTGTTCGGTGGCGTTAATCGCGGCAGGATAGCCGACGTCGAACCATAATCCGTCGTGAACCAGTCCAAAACATCGACCGGTCGCCATGGCCCGGTCCCAGAAAACATTCGTTGAAAATACCTCAGAAGGCGGATCGACGATCAACCGTTTCGATAGCAGCTGTATTCCCGTCCACACAAACGCCCCATCGGCATTGGCCCGGCGGCGCGACAGGCGACGATTATCGTCCATGTCAAAATCGCCTTGTCCTTGGCTATTGTGGGCATGACCCAGTGATATGACGAGCATGAGCGCATCCATCGCATCATCGTCCCACGCCGCCATGAGACGCGTAAACGCGTTGACCGAATTGTTGGTCCACCAATTGTCCGCATTCACGCATAAAAAGGGGTCCTCGCCGATCAAAGGCATCGCGCGGATCAACCCGCCTCCCGTATCCAGCAACAAATCCCGTTCGTCGGATATCGAAACATTCAGGTCGCTGGCACATTGCGCCATATGACGTTCGACCTGGTCCGCCCGGTAATGGGCATTGATCACAATATTTCCGACGCTTGCGTCACGCAGATGCTGAAGCACATGATCGAGCAAGGCGACGCCGCCGACCTCAATCAGTGGCTTGGGCCGGTCAGCGGTTAAGGGCATCATGCGCGTGCCCTTGCCCGCAGCCATGATCATCGCCGTATCGACATGGCGCGCCATATTACTCAAGACCGGCCGGTGACTGCATGCGAACAGCGGCCGGGATGTTTTTGTCGAACCAACGCTTTAGCGAGGCCAGCGTCGGATGCGCGAGATCGCGCTCCAGCAAATCCCACATCCGTGGCAGAAATTCGAGATACCGGTCTTTGCCGTCCCGCATCCAAAGCCGGGTAAAAATGCCGATAATCTTGGTGTTTCTCTGTGCGCCAAGCAAGGCGTAATATTGATCGAAATCGTCCGGCGCACTGACCATATTGCGATAATATTCCAGCATCGCTGTTTCCAGTTCCGGTGATACATCGCGGCGGGCATCCTGCAAAAGCGACACCAGATCATAGGCCGGATGCCCGACCAGCGCATCCTGAAAATCTATAAGGCCCTGCGCGCCGTCATCGAGCAACATGATATTTTCGGCATGATAATCACGCAGCACGGTGACATTATGACACCGCGATACCGCCGCCAGCTCGTTTCGCCAGATGTCGTCAAACTCGGCCTGGTCGACATGAAGCGCCATCGCAGGCATGTACCACTCGGTGAGTAACTGGACCTCGCGCAGATAGACCGACATGTCGTAAGGCTGCAACGCAGCGCACGGCGTTTTGGCAAGGTCGATGATCACATCGATAGCCTGCCGATAAATCGCGCTTTCATCGTCAGGGTGCTCATCCAGATGTTCGCGCATCCGGCGATCGCCAAAATCTTCCAGCAACAGCAAGCCCTCGCCCAGGTCGCAGGCGAGGATTTGCGGCGCACGAAATCCGTTGGCAATCAGATATTCGGCAACATCGATAAACGGGCGCGGATCCTCTTGTGGGGGTGGCGCGTCCATCAAGATGGCGCGACCCTTAATTTTCGATTCGATCCGAAAATACCGCCGGAACGAGGCGTCGCCAGCCACCGGGTGAACTATCGCGTCTCTCCATCCATTGCCGGTGAGAAATTTATCCAGACCCGCCGGTGGTGTCATGTCAAAAACAGCAGTCATCTTTTTATCCGTGTTCTAAAGTCACCGTTCGGGTGCCATCGTCATTGGGTGTTATCGTTATCAGATGGCTTGGAACTGTATAGTCGCTGCCTGCACGCGCGGCCCACTCGACAAGGGTGATCCGGCCTGCCCGCTCGTCCATCAAGCCGAGTTCGGACAATTCGTCCGCACGTTCGATACGGTACAAATCGACATGAACAACGGCGATCGACACCTCGGGTGGTTCATAAGAATGAACGATCGCGTACGAAGGGCTGGTCACCTCGCCGATAAATCCCAATCCGCTTAATATGCCCGAACACATCACGGTTTTGCCCGCGCCCAACGGGCCATCGATAGCCACCCAATCCCCTGCCTTCAGCGAAGCGGCCAATCGCTGTCCAAACGAGCGCATGTGATCAGCATCCGAAACGATCATGCCAGCGGCATTGCCAGCAATATAGTAGTGCCTTGGCCCAGTTCCGATTCGATCGTAAATGTTCCGCCATGCGATTCCACAAGTTGCCGGGCAAAAGCGAGACCAAGGCCTTGGGACTCCTCGCCCGGAATGACTGTCGAGCCGGTTTCGGACAATGCTTCCTTGTCATTGACAGCAATGCCTGGGCCATTGTCCGACACGATTATTTCCACTTTGTCGTCGCCCTGCCGTGCAAACAGCAACACCGTTCCGTCTTTCCGGTTATGGCGGATAGCATTGTCCAACAACTGCCCGACCGCTTGCATCAGCCTCGCAGGATCGGCAGGAATGAACACATCCCGGTCACCCGGCTGCAATTCAAGTGTCACCGCATGGTCTGCTGCCAATTGTTTTTTCTGGCTGGCAAGATCAGTCAGGAAATCAGCAATATTGACTTTCTCCTTGGCAAGCGGCAGCGCGCCAGCTTCGCTCTGGCTGTAATCGAGGACCATGTTGATCTGTTCGGATAGCCGATCGGCAGAAACCGTAATGGCATCCACATATTCTTTTGCCTGATCGGTCAGGTCGCCAGCAATTCCGGCTTTCAACAGGTCGGCAAATCCGCTGATCGACGTCAGCGGCGTGCGAAATTCGTAGCTCATATTGCTCAGAAATTTCGCTTTGATCGAATCGGCATCTTGCAAGGCGGCGTTCCGGTCACGCAACGCCTGCTCGATCTTCATGCTATCGGACATATCCAGCATCGTGAACAAGGCGTTGCCATCGGGTAACGGGATCGTTGCGACCTGGAACATTCTGCCGTCTGCAAAACTTACCTTGCTGCGGCGTTGTTCGCGGTTTGCAGTGGTCATGCGGATCAGCTCGCCGATAATCGAAATCTGCGACGGCTTTTTCAGATGCTGCGCCATCAGCGGTAAAATTTCGTCGACGCGTGGATGCTTGATCAAGCCTTCGTCGGCCAGACCCCAGGTTTCGGCGAACAGCCGGTTCCAGATGTTCAGCCGCCCGTCTGCGGAGAAGACGGCAATCGCTTCAAAAAGATTGTCGAATGTCGCGGTCCGGACTCGCAACAGAATATCGCGCGCGCTTGCCAGCTGGGCCTGCTCGGTTCGGTCCTCGAATATCATCAACAGCCCGCCATCCGGAACCGGCTGGGCAAGAATGCGAAGATGAGTGCCATCGGGTAGCAGCCAGTTCTCCTCGGTCGGCTCGGCAGTTCTGAACCAAGTCTCGCGCTCTTCGCGCCAGACAGGAAAATCGCGCACTTCGGGAAGCTTGCCGTTTTCCCGCATCCGGTCGAGCACGCGGGCGAATTCCGGCTTGTCGGACAACCATTGATCGCGAAACGCAAACAACCTTTGGAACGGCAAATTCGCGAACGCTAGACTGTGGTCTGAATCGAACTGTGCCACACCTGCCGACATCATGTTCAACAGGTCGCGCTGCGCTTCGGACAGCAGGCGAAACTCCGCCTTCGCCTTGCTCAAGTCCTGCACATCGATGGCGAGCCCGGCGACGCCTGACTCCCCCAAGGGAATATCGAACACGCGGAGCTGCCGCCGTTCGCCGTCGAGGGTCGTGGCCACAAGCCGCTCGTTCATCTCGCCCGACGTCAGGCACAGCGCAGCAATATCCGCGGGGCTTTTGCCATTTTCATCTTCGAGCAATTCGATACCATCTTGCACGACGGCCATACCATCGTCGGCGTTCACCGCTTTTACATAAGCCTGGTTGACGAAATTCAGCTTCATATCCGGGCTGCGATGCCACATCGGCAAAGGGGCGGCTTCGATCAGCCCAGCCAATGCCGCAAATGCCGCCCGTGCTTCGGACGACTCACCGGTCTTTTTTTCCAACGCGCGCAGATTTTCTGTCGAATCGAAAAACCACAGTAACGCCGCCCCATTCGGATAAATGACCGCATCGGCAATAGCACCGATGACCAGCAATCGACGTTCGCTGCCTGAAATGGCAAGTGGCAGTTCGAAACGGTTTCCGGTCCGCTGTGTCTCGCGTACCTTGTCCTCCAGCATCGCGAGGTCCGATGCGGCCAATCCGGCATCGGCATGCCCGCCCAGATCGGTTAATGATGTTGCGGTTTCCGATAAGCCCAACACGCGTGAAAATCGGTCTGCAGCTTCAATTCTGCCATCACCCTTTACAACGACAGGGAACGCCGGTGCCGTTTCCAGAAGCCGTGCCAGGCGGGATGTCTGGCGCAGCGTTTTCAACGACTGCCGACGTAAAGCGAGCCCCTTCCATACGGCCACCGTTGCCGCCACGAGCCACAATGCCATCAATATTCCTATCAATGCCACCGGCAGGCTCTCGGCCGTCATAGAAATACTGTCCGTTGCGTTTTCACCACTCTGCTAATGCCCAAATGCCCGCACGGTGCAATGAAAAAAGCCCGCCGCGCAACCGCAGCGGGCCAATCCCGTTTGGATTAGCGGTCAATCAGTACCGATAATGGTCCGGCTTGAATGGGCCGTCTGTAGAAACACCGATATAGCCTGCCTGTTTTTCCGACAGCTTGCTCAATTTAACGCCGAGCTTTTCGAGGTGCAGCATAGCAACCTTCTCATCAAGATGCTTCGGCAGGACATAAACTTCGTTCTTGTAATTTTCGCTCTTTGTCCAAAGCTCGATTTGCGCGAGCGTCTGGTTGGTGAACGAAGCCGACATGACGAACGAGGGGTGCCCCGTGGCGCATCCCAGGTTCACCAGACGTCCCTTGGCAAGGACGATGATTTGCTTGCCATCGGGAAATTCAACGAGGTCAGTGCCGGGCTTCACTTCGGTCCATTTGTAATTGCTGAGCGCTGCAATCTGGATTTCACTATCGAAATGCCCGATGTTGCACACAATGCTCATCGGCTTCATGGCCTTCATATGCTCTGCCGTGATAACGTCGGCGTTGCCGGTCGCTGTGCAGAAAATGTCGGCACGCGTGACGGCTTCTTCCATGGTCACGACTTCAAAGCCCTCCATCGCAGCCTGAAGCGCGCAGATCGGGTCGACTTCAGTCACCATGACGCGGGCACCACCATTGCGGAGCGATTGAGCGGAGCCTTTGCCGACATCGCCGAAACCAGCAACACAGGCCACTTTCCCGGCCAGCATGACGTCGGTAGCGCGGCGGATGGCGTCGACCAGCGACTCTTTGCAGCCATACAGATTGTCGAACTTCGATTTGGTCACGCTGTCGTTGACGTTAATCGCGGGGAACGGCAGCTCGCCCTTCTTCGCGATTTCATACAGACGGTGAACGCCGGTGGTGGTTTCTTCCGAAACACCTTTCAGGTTCTTGACGGTTTCAGTCAGATAACCTGGTTTCCTGGCGATGAACGCCTTCAGCGCACGCTGAAATTCTACTTCTTCTTCGTTTTCCGGCTCGCCAAAGCTTTCGCCGCGCTCAAGCTTCGCGCCCCATAACGCAAACATCGTAGCATCGCCGCCATCGTCGAGAATGATGTTGGCGGTGATGTCGTCACCCCAGTCGAAAATGCGGCCGACATAATCCCAATAATCGGCAAGGCTTTCACCCTTGACCGCAAACACCGGAATGTCCTTGGCAGCGATTGCCGCAGCAGCATGGTCTTGGGTCGAGAAAATGTTGCATGTTGCCCAGCGTACGTCCGCGCCCAAAGCCGTCAGTGTTTCGATAAGTACCGCAGTCTGGATCGTCATGTGCAGCGACCCGACGATGCGCGCGCCCTTCAGTGGCTGCGATGGACCAAATTCGCTCCGCAGCGACATAAGGCCAGGCATTTCGGTCTCTGCGATGTTGATTTCTTTTCGGCCATAATCGGCCTCATTGATATCGGCGATGACATAATCGTTGAAAGCCACAGGCTTAGTCTCCGGATGGGATTGGAATGGCCCGCCCTTACCCCCGGCTTTCAACGAAATCAAATATAAAGATTGCTTTATATCTTCCGGAATTCGCGCTTAGGGACGACTCGCGATGCTGACCTTGCACGCCTGTCCCGACCATGAAAGGCCGATAACAATATTGTCTGCCAGCGCAGCCATGGTCGCTGCGCCATGCGGTTGCAACGATAAGTCCGAAGCCAGATACTTCAAATCGCTACAGGACATCGTGCGGTGACCGTTGCCGTAGCTGTTGGCATAACCAATCGACATTCGGTCAAGCGCATTCAGCGCGCCACCTGCCCCAACGGTTTGTGTCAGGTGCGCCTTCAATATGGCATTTTGCGACCCGATGAGGGCGTTATGTTTTATGACAAACCGATTGTATTCCGGCAAAAAATTGTCGGCTGTATTCCGGCAGCGTAGGGCCGTGACCATTAGCATCGTATTGAGATGCTTGATCTTTGCTGCATCCTGCGATGCACTTGACCAGCAAGCATGTGCCGGTTGCGCCGAGATGGCCATTATCGCTGCGGCAAGCACAGCTTTCCCCAAAAAATTGTTCATTGTCCCCTACCCCTGTTCGTCTTCGACAGAGGGATAATTGACCATCATGTTTACTGAATTTTCAACATGCAGGGTGAAGGAAAATTAACCATCTAATGCGTTAAAAACGGCAGCGTAAATTTTCCTCATCCCGGAACTGTCCTGACATCCACCGTTGTTGCATCGGGCACAACGACGGCACTTGACTTGCCACGCGTCGGCACCAATTAAGACATACAACCCCTCCCATTTGAAGGAACCTGTAATGAGCATCTCAGTTGGCGACAAAATTCCCGATGTAAAACTGGTCAAAGCGACCGCAGGCGGCCCTCAGCCGGTTCAGTCCGCAGATTACTTCGCAGGCCGGCGTGTCGCATTGTTCTCGGTACCAGGCGCCTTCACCCCGACATGTTCGGCAAAGCACCTGCCCGGTTTCGTCGAAAAGAAGGATGAACTGGCGGCAAAAGGCATCGACGAAATTGCCTGTACCGCCGTCAATGACGCTTTTGTCCTTGGTGCATGGAACAAGGCTGGCGGATCGGACGCCATCACGATGCTTGCAGACGGCAATGGTGATTTCGCTTCGGCGCTGGGTCTTGAAATGGACGGCACCGCATTTGGCATGGGCAAACGCGGACAGCGCTTTTCTATGATCGTAAATGATGGCGTTGTCGAACAAGTAAATGTCGAAGCACCCGGCGATTTCAAGGTAAGTTCAGCCGACTACATGCTTGGTCAAATCTAATCTTAGCGCGATATTCGGGATTAAATGTTATAACGAAGGGAGGGGGCAACCCTCCCTTTTTTGTTGCGGAAGTCGCAAAATTCGGGGAAGCGTTATTATGCCCAGCGAACAATCCCAAAACATCGTCAAGCAACTTGCTACCGAATATGAAAGCTCGGTAAAGCGCCTTCAAAATGCCCTGGCCCGTTTCCTGAAACAGGGCATCTCCCCCGGCGTCGAAGAGCGTGTGAACAAGGATTTCTGCTACCCTGAACTGACGATCGCCTATAACGGCGTGGAGCGCAGCACGGTGACCAATCTGGCGTTTGGCAAGCTTGAGAAGATGGGCACCTATCGCACGACGGTTACAAAACCAGATTTATTTGCCGAATATATAGGCGATCAGCTCGATCTGCTTTTCGAACAATATGAAGTCGATGTGACCGTTGGACGCAGCGCACAGGAAATTCCTTTTCCATACGTGCTCGACGGATCGGCAGACCTCGAACTGGGCACCGTCAGCCCAAGCGAGCTCGCGCGGTATTTTCCAACGACCGAACT
>JANOPT010000274.1:0-12504 GCA_031421975.1 Sphingomonadales bacterium
AAAGCGCCCGGGGCAATGGCAACAGACGCTGGAATTCACCGTCGAGATCGAAGGTGAAGACAAACCTGCCTTGCAGGCCGAGTGGATCAGCCAGTTTTTCGTATAACTCAGATTTAAGGAACCTCTCTCATGCGTGACGCAGTTATCGTTTCTACCGCCCGTACCGCCATCGGCAAAGCCTATCGCGGCGGGTTCAACGCCACATCCGGCCCGACCTTGGGCAGCTATTCACTGGCAGCAGCCGTCGAGCGCGCCGGAATTGAAGGCGGCGAAATAGACGACGTGCTATGGGGCTCGGCGCTCCAGCAAGGGACGCAGGCGGGCAACCTCGCGCGTCAGGTGGTATTGCGCGCTGGCTTGCCTATTACGGTTTCTGGCATGACGATGGACCGTCAGTGCTCGTCGGGCCTGATGTCGATCGCCACTGCCGCCAAGCAGATCATCGTCGACAATGTCGATATCATGGCCGCCGGTGGTCAGGAGTCGATCAGCCTTGTCCAGACCAAGGACATGCGCGTTGCGCCGGACCGTGACCTGATCGCGATGCACCAGAATGTGTATATGCCCATGTTGCAAACTGCCGAAGTCGTCGCGAAACGCTATGGCATAAGCCGCGACGCGATGGACGAATATGCCCTGCAATCACAGCAGCGCACTGCCGCAGGTCAAGCCGCCGGACATTTCGATGCCGAGATCGTTCCGGTGACGACGACGATGAACGTGACGAACAAGGAAACCGGTGAAGTCACGCAGAAAGAAGTGACGATTGCCAAGGATGAAGGCAATCGCGCCGACACGCAGCTTGCAGGCTTGCAAGCGCTGCAACCCGTGCTCGGCCCGGACATGACCATTACCGCCGGCAATGCCAGCCAGTTGTCGGATGGCTCGTCGGCCAGCATCCTGATGGAAGCGAAGGTTGCCGAGAAAAAGGGGCTTAGCCCGCTCGGCCGTTATGTCGGCATGGCAGTGGCTGGTACCGAGCCTGATGAGATGGGCATCGGTCCGGTCTTCGCCATTCCCAAATTGCTTCAGCGGTTCGGCCTCAAGATGGACGATATCGGCATCTGGGAATTGAACGAGGCCTTTGCCGTGCAGGTCCTGTACTGTCGCGACAAACTGGGCATCCCGAATGAATTGCTCAACGTCAATGGCGGGTCGATTAGCATCGGCCACCCTTATGGCATGACGGGCGCGCGTTGCACCGGACACGCATTGATCGAAGGCAAACGTCGCGGGGCCAAATATGGCGTCGTTACGATGTGCGTCGGCGGCGGCATGGGCGCGGCCGGGTTGTTCGAAATTTTCTGATTTGCATGGGCCTTTGAAAAGCTGGCCTACAAAATTGCGCTTACCGGTTCTGGCTGTGGCCCTTTGCGGCTCACATGCCATTGCCGGGAACGAACCACCCGACATAACGGCGCTGGCCCGGCTCGATGGCTATGCGATGGCGGTGACCGACAGCACCAAATTCTCGGGTGTCGTTCTGGTCGCGCATGAGGGCAAAATCGTTTTCGAAAAAGCTTACGGACCACGCGACCCGAAGTCAGAACCATTGGCCAGCGTGCACACGCGCTACAACCTCGCGTCAGCCGGAAAGATGTTCACCGCCACCGCCATATTGCAATTGGTGGAGAGTGGAAAGCTGACGCTCGACAGCAATGTCGGGTCGGTGATTGCCGACTATCCCAATCGAGAATTGGCCAAAAAAGTTACCATTCGCCACCTGCTCATGCATATGGCGGGCACGGGCGATGTTGATCTGTTCGGAACTGAAAATGCAGACAACCGCAAGCGCGTCCGCAGCGTAGAGGATATGATTGCATTACACAGTGATCGGCCGTTGGCGTTCGAGCCCGGGACGCAGCAACAATATGGTAATTTTGGGCACGTCATTCTTGGCCGCATCGTCGAGATACTGTCAGGCGAAACGTTCGAAGCCTATGTGAAAAAGCATATTTTTGCCCGGGCGCAGATGACCGCAACCGACTTTGCCGACTGCACCCAAATGTCAGGCGACATCGCGGCCGGATATGTCGAGGTTGAGGGCAATATGGTCAGCAATTGTGCGACGCTTCCGGCACGCGGCTTCCCCGCAGGAGGACAGGTTTCGACCGCGCGTGACATGCTGCATTTTGTCGAGGCGTTACGGACCGGTGTTCTGCTGAAACAGGACATGTTCGCGGCGGCCATCAAGCCGCAGCATGAATTCATGGGGCTTGGCTTTTTTGCCACGGGCTATGGCCGCGATGTTCCTGCACGCGACTTCCGTTGGGGGCATGGCGGCAGCGCGGACGGTATTTGTACCGATGTCAGAACCTATCCTGCAACCGGTGAAACAATCATCATTCTATCCAATCGCGATGCCCCCACCTGCTATGATGTTTCCAACCTGTTGCACCGCGTCTGGAATGACCCGAAGCACTACTAATAGTTCAATTTCAAACGCAGAGGAAAAAGTCATGACGGCTATCGGGGTAATCGCGACACTGACTGTCGCTGAAGGCAAGAATGCGGAATTCGAGGCTGTGTTCGCTGAATTGTCGGCAGCGGTTAATGCTCATGAGGCGGGCAATGAATTTTATGCGCTGACCAGGTCAAGGGCCAATCCGCAGGTTTACAAAGTGCTCGAACGCTACGTCGATCAGGCTGCGGTGGACGCACATGGCAAAACCGACCATTTTCTGGCGGCTGGACCGAAACTGGCACCCTTTCTGGCGGCGGCACCCGACATCGAAGTTCTCGATGCATTTTAACGGCCGTTGTGATGAACAGATGGCGTGATGAACTGGCGGTGTGAAGCGCACTGTCCAGATATTTCGGAACACCACGCCCGGTCGCTCGTTTGCCTGTCACCCCAAAGGAGACAAGATATGACGAACGATACCGAGATTACAGAAAAGTTCTGGAAAGCGCTTCAGTCGGACAGGACGATGTTCCTCGGGCTTGCCGATGGCGAAGACGGTCATGCGCGCCCGATGACCGCGCAGCTTGAAGACGACGGCCGGCAAGGAGATCTGTATCACGGCCCGATCTGGTTTTTCACCTCGACCGAAAGCCAGCTTTATCAGCAGATCGGCGCCGGAAGCCGGGCAATGGCCCATTTCGCGTCGAAAGGCCATGATGTGTGGGCGACCGTCCACGGCAACCTCAGCACATCGCAGGATCGCGTAACCATTGATCGGCTATGGAATAGGTTCGTCGCCGCCTGGTATGACGGCAAGGACGATCCCAAGATCGCCCTGATCCGGCTCGACCCGGAAAATGCCGAAATCTGGACCGATGCATCGAGCGTTGTTGCCGGTATCAAAATGCTGCTCGGGATCGATCCCAAGGAAGATTACAAGGAAAAGGTTGCCGAAGTTTCGCTTTAACTGTTTGCCGACGCGATGATCGTCCCGTCGGCAAATGTGAACCCGTTAGGCCTGTCCTGTTCAAGCAAGGCAGGGCCGTCGAGGTCAACCCAGTCGGCATGTTGCGCCAGCAGAAACGCTGGCGCAACGCCCAGGCTGGTCGACAACATGCATCCCACCATCGTTCTCAGCCTGGCGGCGTGGGCATGTTCGATAATCTTCAGCGCCTCGGTAAGACCGCCCGCTTTATCCAGCTTTACATTGATGCCGTCATAATAGGGCGCAAGCCTGGCCACATCGGACGAGTCATGGCAGCTTTCATCGGCGATAATTGGAAGCGCCGCGTGAACATCCGCCAGCATCGCGTCCTGCCCCGCCGGCACCGGCTGTTCAATCATCTCGACGCCGATGTCGGCCAATATCGCGGCCTCCGCAGCAATGTCCAGCCGACTCCAGCTTTCATTGGCATCGACGATCAGGCGGGCATCGGGGGCACCGCGGCGAACGGCCGCAACCCGGCTGCGATCACCCTCACCCGTCAGCTTCAACTTGAGCAGCGCAAATCCTTTAGCCGCGGCTTTGGCGGCATCGGCCTCCATTACCGCAGCGTCGCCAAGCGATATCGTAAATGCGGTCGGGACCGGCTTTGGTGCCGCTGACAATCCGGCCAATTGCCACAGCATTGTTCCGGTTGCCTTGCTTTCCAGGTCCCATAACGCGCAATCGAGGGCATTGCGCGCGGCACCGCCGCCAAGCAGAATTTGTGTCAGCGCGCGCGCATCGCGTACCGTCAGCGGCTCCAATTGTCCGATGATCCGTTCGACCTGACCCAGGCAGCCTTCAGCGGTTTCATTCCGGTAATAAATCGCGGTGCCTTCGCCATAGCCGATATGCGCGCCATCGCTCACCGCGACCACCAGCACGTCGACAAAGGTCTTTGCCCCGCGCGCAATGATGAACTGTCCGGCAACGGGCGAGCGTTCGACGGTAGCTGTTATCCGCAAACTCATGTAACTGACATGACATGAAATTCTTGAACGAGATAGCCCATAATCTGCGCGTTCACGGGCACGTCATCTGGCTGTGTGCACGCGATCCGGCGCTTGGCTGGCCGCCGCGCATCCTTGCCTTGCTGGTCGCCGGCTACGCTCTTTCGCCGATCGATCTTATTCCCGATTTCATCCCGTTTATCGGCCTGCTGGATGATGCGTTACTGATTCCGCTGGGGATATGGGTGCTCCGCAAAATGGTTCCGGACGCCATTTACGCACGTCATCTGGCACGCGCACAGGCCGCGACGCAGCGCCCGGTCAGCACGGTCGCTGCTGCGGTCATACTGGCGATCTGGCTTCTCGCAGGAATCGCAATCTGGCGAATGTGGCTATACTGGAACCCGCCGGCTTAATTGTGGCGGGTGATCCACTCTTCGACCACCGGAGCCGTCCGGTCGCGCCATTTACTGCCGTTGAAAATGCCATAATGGCCGACTTCGGGGGCCATATAATATTTCTTGAGCGTGTCCGGCAGCCCGGTCGCGACTTTCAGCGCGGCCTTTGTCTGGCCCAGACCGCTGATGTCGTCGCGTTCGCCCTCAATCGCAAGGATAGCGATATCCTTGATCGCACCGGGATCGACCAGGCGCCCGCGATAATTGAATTCACCCTTGGGCAACAGGTGTCGCTGAAACACCGTGTCGACCGTCTGCAGATAGAATTCGGCCGTCATGTCGCACACCGCACGATATTCGTCGTAGAATTCCTTATGCCGGTCGGCACCTTCGCCATCGCCTTCGACCAGGTCGGAGAACATCGACCAGTGGCTTATCATATGATTGCCAAGGTTCATCGACATGAAGCCCGAGAGCTGGAGAAATCCCGGATAGACCCGGCGTCCCGCACCCTTGTAATAAGGCGGCACTGTGGCAATCACATTTTGCACGAACCAGTCATGCGGGCGGCGCGTCGCGTGGTCATTGACCGCAGTAGGCGCTTCACGCGTATCGATTGGTCCACCCATCATCGTCAGCGTGCGCGGACGAAGCGGATGTTCGTTCGCGCTCATAACCGCCGCTGCGGCATAAGCGGGAACCGACGGCTGGCACACCGCCAGCATGTGTGCGCCCCTTCCAGAATTATCGGACCCACCGGCATCGGGCCCGATGAATTCCAGCCACTCGATAAGATAATCGATATAGCTTTCCAGATCGAAACCACCACCGGTCAACGGCACGTCGCGCGCATCTTTCCAGTCGGTAATGTAAACATCATGCGTCGGTAGCATGCGCTCGACCGTTCCGCGCAACAGCGTCGCGAAATGCCCGGACATCGGCGCGCAGATCAGCAGCTTCGGCTTGTCCGCGCTGCCTTCATAAACAAAATGCTTCAGCTGTCCGAACGGCTTGCGCGCTTCGTTGACCTCTTGGACCGGCAGATGCCTGCCATCGATGTCAACGAAATCCAGCCCGAAGGCAGGCTTGCCGCGTGGCAAAACAGAATGGGCAAAGACATCGAGCGCCGAGGCAGCAACGGGGGCTAACCCGCCGTAATTGAACGGGCCGCTGGTAAAGCCATTGAGCCAGTCGGCCTGCTTTTGGGCAAGCCAGCCCGCGCCCGCAAGCCAGCTGCGTTGAATGTCGTATCCGGTGTAAAGCATGACCGCCCCTTGATAACTGGACCCTCATCTGCGGGCCATAACTGACTGCTTACATAAGCATCGATTGTGCATTGCACCATAAAAAAGTTAATGCCCGTTCCTGTTTCAATTGTTAGCTTCGGCGCACGCTGCTACGCGGCTGTCCATGAATGACATATCGGCAGATTTGCAAAGCGCGGACCGCACGCCTGTTCCCATCGAAACGGCTGCGCCGCCGCAGCCTGAAAATGTCAAAAAGCTCGGCAATCTGGCCATGGTGTGGCGCCATGCAGCGGCCTATCCCCGACAAATCCTGTTTGCATTACTGGCGCTGACCGTCGCCGCGCTGGCGACTCTGGCCATTCCGGCGGGGTTTCGTCTGGTCATCGACCGCGGCTTTGCAGCAGGCGGCAATCCCGACGACATCGCCCGGTGGTTCGAATATCTGCTGATGATCGTTGCGGTCATGGCAATCGCGACGGCGTGCCGCTTTTATTATGTATCCTGGCTTGGCGAACGGACCGTTGCCGATATCCGGCTGGCGGTGAACCGTAACCTGTTGCGCCAAAGCCCTGCGTTTTTCGAACATAACCGGCCTGCCGAAATCGCCAGCCGCATGACCAGCGATACCGCCGTTATCGAGCAGGTGGTTGGAACCACCGTGTCCGTCGCGCTCCGCAATATCGTCATGGGGATCGGCGGCGTTATCTATCTGTTCACGCTCGCGCCGCAGCTTGCCATCGGTTTGCTGATCGCCATTCCGGTCATCGTGCTGCCCATCGTGTTGATCGGACGCAAGTTGCAATCGGCATCGCGCGCCAGTCAGGACCGGATTGCCGACGTGGGCGCGATGGTTTCCGAAACGCTGGGTGCGATGCGGATCGTTCAGGCATTCGGGCAGGAGGGGCGCGAGGGCGAACGGTTCAGGGGCAGCGTCGAGGCGACGTTCAGCACCGCAAAAAAGCGCATCCGGTTGCGCGCGTTCATGACCGCGATTGTCATGGCGCTCATCTTCAGCGCCATCACGTTGCTGATGTGGAAGGGCGCAATCGACGTTGTCGAAGGCAGATTGACCGGTGGTACCATTGCCGCATTCGTGCTGACCGGCGGGCTGGTCGCAGGCGCGTTCGGCGCGCTGACCGAAGTCTATGGCGACCTGGTCCGGGGCGCTGGTGCATCGGGCAGATTAGCTGAGCTGCTCGCAGCCCAGCCAGAAATTGCGCCGCCTGCCAAACCGGTTGCGCTGCCGGTGCCACCGCGCGGGCAGCTTGAATTCCAGAATGTCGGCTTTCGCTATCCGACCAGGCCCGAAGTGTCGGCGCTCGACAATTTCAACCTGAAAGTCAGCCCTGGCGAAACCGTTGCGGTGGTCGGACCGTCAGGCGCGGGCAAATCGACGCTGTTCCAGTTGGCGCAGCGTTTTTACGATCCCGAAAGCGGCGCAATCCGCATCGACGGCGTTGCCCTGACCAGCGCCGATCCAGCGGAAATCCGGCTGCGAATGGCCTATGTGCCGCAGGACACTGTATTGTTTGCATCATCGGCGCGCGACAATCTGCGTTATGGCAACTGGCTCGCCGATGACGAGGCGATCTGGCATGCAGCAGAGCAAGCCAATGCCGCAAATTTCCTGCGCGCATTGCCGCAAGGGCTGGATACCTATCTTGGCGAAGGCGGCGCGCGCCTTTCAGGCGGGCAGCGGCAACGCATCGCTATCGCCCGTGCCGTCCTGCGCCAGGCACCGATCCTGCTGCTCGATGAAGCGACCAGCGCGCTTGATGCCGAAAGCGAACGACTGGTTCAGGATGCGCTCGACCATCTGATGCAGGACCGGACGACCATCGTCATCGCGCATCGGCTGGCCACGGTCAGGTCTGCCGACCGAATTATTGTCATGGATCAGGGCAAGATAGTCGAGGAGGGCGATCATGCATCGCTCAGCGCGTCGGGCGGCCTGTACGCGCGGCTGGCCAGCCTTCAGTTCGACGCTTAGAAAGAGGCGCGCAGGCGGTCCATCATCATAAGCGGTTCCGATACCGGCGATGTGCCTGTTCGCATTTTGCTGCTGAACCGTTGCAACCGGAAATACAGATCCTCACTGGCGGCAATCAACAGTTGCGCCTGCTGGGGAAAACGCCCGACCTGAAAACTGTCGCTGGCAGGGGAATAGCCAAGGTCGCGCGCATCGCTATACGCGTCGTCTGGCGTTATTTCACCGGCCCGCAACGCTTTCTGGTTCAGCAGCCAGGCGATACTATGCATCAACCGGGTTGTGACCTTCAACGATTCGCACGAAAACGCGACCGCGATTTCAGCCGGCAGGATATTCGACATCTGGTCACGGTCGAAATACGACCGCGCTTCGTCGGCCAGCAGCATGGCTTCGGTGTAAAGCGAGTCCAGAAGTTTGGGCGTCAATTCGTGGGCCAGTTTTTCCATCGGATATGACATGCCATAACGCCATTGGAAATGTTAGGGCGAATTGGCCCGAAAGCGACCGAATCGAACAACTGTGCCGCGATGAAACGCCTGATTCGAAAACGTAAACGGGCCAGGGCGGTGGCGCACGTCGGTCAGGCGATGATATCGGGCACCAATTGATCTTCCAGGCGCATGATGCGGTCTTTCAACGTCAGCTTTTTCTTTTTCAATCGTGCGATTTGCAACTGGTCGACAACGGGCTTTGCCGACAGTGCGTGAATGGCATCATCCAGATCACGATGCTCGATCCGAAGCTGTTCAAGCAGTTGCTGGTATCCCTCATCGTTCATAATCCCCTCTACCCACAATCGCATTGGCATGTCATCGCGAAAAACATGGTGCATGGCGCGGGACCGTTCCAATGTCCGGCTGACACGAAAATTTCGGGCAAGACAGACCGTCTTATTCGTGATTTACTGTTGTCGTTACGTCGTCGAGTCTCACAACAAGGAGAATGAGGTGAACAACAACCATATGTCCGCGCTCCGCATCAAGCATGCCGAACTGGAAAACAGGCTGGAACGCGAAGAAAACCGTCCGCACCCCGATAGTAATCTCATCCTGTCCCTGAAAAAACGCAAACTGCATCTTAAAGACGCTTTGATGCAGGACGCGGTTCCCGCCTGACAATAAATATTTTTTGGAGCTTGGGTATCGCTTGCCCGATTCGCATCTGCTAGGTGCGTTTTATGGAAAGCGCGACCCAGTCTGCCCGTAACATATTGACTGGCCTGCATGAGGTCATGGCATCCAAAAACCATGCCCAGGGCAAGCTTAATCACGTCGTCAACATCATCGGCGAAGCACTGTCGAGTGAGGTCTGCTCGATCTATCTGTTACGCGACGGCGCGCTCGAATTATTTGCGACCCGCGGGCTTAACGAGGCAGCGGTTCATGTGACGCGGCTAGGTCTTGGCGAAGGGCTGGTCGGCACGATTGCCGAGAATGTCGAAACGCTCAACCTTGACGAAGCCGCCGCCCATCCCAACTTCCGTTATGTCCCCGAAACCGGCGAGGAACGGTTCCACAGCTTTGCCGGGGTGCCGATCGTGCGATTGGAACGTGCCGTCGGCGTGCTGGCGGTGCAGCATGTCGAACCCCGCAAATATGAAGAAATCGAAATCGAAGCGCTTCAGACAGTGGCCATGGTATTGTCCGAACTGATCGCCAATGCGGACCTGATCGATGACCCCAATGCGGGCGACGGCAATGAAACCGGAACGATCGTCCTGACGGGCCTGCCGCTGGTCAAGGGCGCCGCCGCAGGGGTCGCAATTTTCCACCAGCCCAATATCCGGATCGAACATACCGTTGCCGAAGACACCGAAGCCGAACGCCAACGTGTCTATTCCGCCTTTGACAAAATGCGCGAGCAGATCGACCGGATGGCCAGCCAGATCGATTTCGGCACGGGCGGCGAACATGAAGAGGTTATCGCGACCTACAAAATGTTTGCCTATGACGAAGGCTGGAGCCGCCGGATTAACGAGGCTATCGATAGCGGCCTGACCGCCGAGGCCGCGATCGAGCGCGTCCAGCAACGCACGCGCATGCGGATGCGGCAAATCGACGATCCGTTGCTGGCCGACCGGATGCATGATCTGGAAGATCTGTCCAACCGCCTGCTGCGTATCGTATCGGGGCAGATGAGTACGGCGGCGCAGCTTGGGCTGAAGAAAGATTCGATCCTGATCGCGCGCAATCTGGGTCCGGCCGAACTGCTGGAATATGACAAGCGCCGTTTGCGCGGTGTCATTCTTGAGGAAGGTTCGCTGACCGCGCATGTCGTCATAGTCGCGCGCGCCATGGGGATTCCCGTTCTGGGCCGCGTCAGCGGCATCCGGCACAAGGTCCGCGACGGCGATATGCTGTTGCTCAACGCCGACGATAAAAGCGTCGTCGTGCGGCCGGCGGCGGGAACCGAAGAGACGTTTCAATATGACCTGGTCGACCGGCAAAAGAAAAAGGCCCGCTATGCCGCCATGCGCGACGAAGCATCGGTAACAGCAGACGGCGTACCGGTTTCGTTGATGATCAATGCCGGGCTGCGCGACGACATGTCGGCGCTGGCGACAACGGGCGCAGAAGGCGTCGGGCTGTTCCGGACCGAATTCCAGTTTCTGATTTCGGCGACATTGCCGCAGCGCGAACGCCAGCAGCGGTTTTACCGCGACGTACTGGATGCCGCCGGTGACAAGCCAGTGATATTCCGCACCCTCGATATCGGCGGCGATAAGGCGTTGCCTTATCTGAAAGACGAAACCAGCCAGGAAGAAAACCCGGCGCTGGGCTGGCGCGCGCTGCGGTTGTCGCTTGACCATGCTGGGTTGATGAAGGCGCAGGCCCGCGCGCTGATCGAGGCATCGGCAGGACGCACGCTGAATGTCATGTTTCCGATGGTTTCCGAACCGTGGGAATTCGATGCGGCCAAGGCGATTTTCGAAGGCCAGATGGAGTTTCTGGGGAAGCAGAAAAAGCAGCTTCCCAACAAGATCCGCTATGGTGCAATGCTTGAGGTGCCGGCGCTTGCCGAGACTCTCGATATCCTGCTGCCCAAAATCCAGTTTCTGTCGATCGGTACTAACGACCTTACTCAGTTCCTGTTTGCCGCCGACCGCGCCGATCCGCGCCTGGCGGAACGGTATGACTGGTTAAGCCCGGCCATCCTGCGTTTCATTCGGCGGGTGGTGACGGCCACCGACGGCCATGATGTCGATGTGGCCGTCTGCGGCGAAATGGGCGGACGTAGCCTTGAGGCGCTGGCACTGATCGGCCTTGGCATCCGCAGGCTTTCGATTACGCCGGCCGCGATTGGACCGGTCAAGGCCATGATCCGGTCAGTCGACCATTCGGCAATTCGGCAGAAAATGGACGAATTGCTTGCCGCCCCGCCCGCCAATGTCCGCGCCGCGCTGTCTGCGTGGGCGGCGGGTCAGGGTATCGAAACTGGCTGATATCCAGACCGTTATCGATTGACTTTCGATTGCAGAATGCCATTGTCCGGCATCCGCCCGGCAGAGGCGGCAGGATAACGGGTTGTGGAGAATGCAGTGGGCGAAAATTCCCCTGGCGAAGACGAGTTCCGGTTTCAATCCGTTGGCGAACAGCTGAAAGCGGAACGTGAACGGCTGGGACTGAGCCTTGCCGATCTGGCGGCGAAAACCCGCGTTCCGATGCGTCACCTGGAATCGATCGAGCAATCAGAATTTTCTGCGTTGCCCGGATCGACCTACACTTTGGGCTTTGCGCGTTCCTACGCGCGCGCCATTGACATGGACGCCGCAAAGA
The DNA here is from genome assembly GCA_031421975.1 of Sphingomonadales bacterium. GTDB lineage: Bacteria > Pseudomonadota > Alphaproteobacteria > Sphingomonadales > Sphingomonadaceae > Sphingorhabdus_B. Next base: position 11,751 of record JANOPT010000274.1, read on the forward strand.
TCAGCAGCGACCTGCGCGTTGAAATGGCGCAGCGCGGGCATGAAGGATATCAGGCACCGGCCCAGAATTACGAGCCAGCCGACCCGGCGCGCGTGCCGTCCAGAACGCTGGCATGGACCGCTGCTGCCATTGGCGTGCTGGTGGTTGCCGGATATTTTATCTGGCGAAGCATGACGTTGGGCGACCTGCAAGATGTGACCACCCCCATCGCGGCAGCACCAAAGGCGCAGATTTCGCAGGAAACGGCGGCTCCGGCGGCGACCGGTGGGGCAGTCGTGCTGACCGCGACCGACAATGTCTGGGTAAAAATCTACGATGCCGATAACCGGCGTATTTATGAAAACGAAATGAAGGCTGGCGATAGCTTCACTGTCCCGCAAGACGCAAATAAACCGATGATCGTGACCGGAAGGCCGCAGGTCCTGAAGGTGACCGTCGGGGGCAAGGCAGTGCTGCCGCTTGGAACGGCCGATAAAACCATCGCCGATGTCGAGCTTGGGGCAGCCGCTTTGCTCGCGCGGGGTCCTGTCGGTGCGGGGACGACATCCGCCCAACTGGCGCCGCCCGGAAACGGCAATTAGCACCTAGCCTAAACTTTACACCGAAATGGTGTGATGGGCCTTTATCGTATGAGTCCGACAGGCTATAAGATACGCACAGGGTATCAAACGGGGGAGTATCCCAATGAAATTACGGCTAGCTTTGCTGGGCAGCGTGGCGTTGATGCTATGCGTTCCGGCCGGCGCGCAAGACG
>JANOPT010000275.1:0-2186 GCA_031421975.1 Sphingomonadales bacterium
GCCGATCATCACGGCAGTCAACGGTCCGGCTGCGGGTATCGGGTGCAGCCTTGCTCTGTGCAGCGACTTTGCGATTGCCGGTAAGTCGGGCTATTTCATGCAGGCCTTCGTCAATATCGGCCTCGTTCCTGACGGCGGCGCAAGCTGGATGCTGCCGCGCCTGATCGGCAAGGCTAGGGCTACGCAGATGATGATGCTCGGCGAGAAAATCGGCGGTGAGCAGGCGGCGGACTGGGGACTGATCTACAAATGCGTGGAGGATGCCGATTTGATGGCCGAGGCGCGCGCATTGGCAACGAAGCTGGCGAACGGGCCGACATTGGCGCTGGGCCTGATGCGCCAGAATATCGCGACTGCTCTGGAAATGGATTATGCCAGCGCGCTGACGCGAGAGGCCGAGGCGCAGAAGATTGCTGGCGAAACCGCGGACGCGCGGGAGGGCGGCATTGCCTTTTTGCAGAAGCGCAAGGCAGAGTTTAAGGGGGCTTAAATCCCCTCTCTCCTTCAGGGGAGAGGATAGGGAGGCTTGCGAACTCGTTCGCTAGCCGGACTTGGAGAGGGGAGCGCCCCTCTCCGCTGGGACTAAGGCCTGCTGACGCAGACCAAAGTCTCGCTCCTCTCCCCTGAAGGAGAGAGGGGAATAAGGAAGATTGATGGCGAATATCGACGACTGGAAAAAAGCGGCTGACAAAGAGGTCAAGGGCAAGGACCTTACCTGGCACACGCCCGAGGGCATTGCCGTTAAGCCGCTCTACACAAAGGAGGACGCTGGCGATCCGGGCCTACCCGGTTTTGCGCCGTTCACGCGCGGGGTGCGCGCTTCGATGTATGCTGGCCGCCCGTGGACCATCCGCCAATATGCCGGTTTCTCGACTGCCGAGGAATCGAACGCCTTTTACCGCCGCAACCTCGCCGCCGGGCAAAAGGGGCTAAGCGTCGCTTTCGACCTTGCTACGCACCGCGGTTATGATTCCGACCACCCTCGCGTTGTCGGCGATGTTGGCAAGGCAGGCGTTGCCATCGATTCTGTCGAGGATATGAAAATCCTGTTCGACGGCATCCCGCTCGACCAGATGTCAGTGTCGATGACGATGAACGGCGCGGTGATCCCGATCCTCGCTTTCTTCATCGTAGCTGGCGAGGAGCAGGGCGTTTCGCAGGCGCAACTCGACGGCACCATCCAGAACGACATCCTCAAGGAGTTCATGGTCCGCAACACCTATATCTACCCGCCCGAACCATCGATGCGGATCGTGTCGGACATCATCGCCTACACCAGCGCAAATATGCCGAAATTCAACAGCATCTCGATCTCGGGCTATCATATGCACGAGGCAGGGGCGACGGCGGTGCAGGAGCTGGCCTTCACCATAGCCGATGGCAAGGAATATGTGCAGCGCGCCATGGAAAGCGGGCTGGATATCGATGCGTTCGCGGGACGGCTTTCGTTCTTCTTTGGCATCGGCATGAACTTCTTCATGGAAGTGTCAAAGCTCCGCGCCGCGCGGACTTTGTGGCACCGCGTGATGGACGGCCTCGGCGCGAAAGACGAACGGTCGAAAATGTTGCGCACGCATTGCCAGACGTCGGGCGTGTCGTTGCAGGAGCAAGATCCTTACAACAATGTCATCCGCACCACGATCGAGGCGATGGCCGCGACATTGGGTGGTACTCAGTCGCTGCACACCAATGCGCTGGATGAGGCCATTGCGTTGCCGACCGAATTCTCGGCGCGTATTGCGCGGAATACGCAGATCATCCTGACCGAAGAAACCGGCATCACAAAAGTCGTCGATCCGCTGGGTGGTAGCTATTATGTCGAGGCCTTGACCGCTGAACTGGTCGATCAGGCTTGGAAAATCATTGAGGAAGTGGATGGCCTCGGCGGCATGACCAAGGCGGTAGCCTCCGGCATGCCCAAACGCCTGATCGAAGAAGCCGCCGCCGCACGGCAGGCACGCGTGGACAAGGGCGAGGATGTCATCGTCGGCGTCAACAAATACCGGCTCGGTACCGAAGAACATCTCGACACGCTCGACATTGATAATGACGCGGTGCGACAGGGACAAATTGCTCGGCTTGCGAAAATGCGCAGGAACCGTGATGAATCGGCATGCCAAGCGGCGCTGACGGTGATTACCGAAGGCGCGAAGGGCGGTGGCAATCTGTTGGCCCTCGCCGTCGAT
>JANOPT010000276.1:0-11639 GCA_031421975.1 Sphingomonadales bacterium
ATAAAAACAGTTCATCCCCAAGAAAACCCGGAAAAACCGGGATCGAGAGTTCAACAGGAGAGAAAATATGAAATTGGGAAATCGGTTGATTAAAGCAACCATGCTGTCGACGATCAGCATCGCCTCGCTGGGGTTAAGTTCGGTCGCATACGCACAAGACGCAACGCCTCAGGCCGAAGATGCCGCAGACGACAACGTCATCATCGTAACCGCGACCAAGCGCGAACAGACGCTGCAGGAAATTCCGGTTGCCGTTACGGTAACAAGCGCAGAGACGATTGAGCGTGCGCAAATTCGCGACCTCATTGATTTGCAAACTGTCGCCCCGACGCTTCGCGTTTCGCAGAACCAGACGTCCGGAAACACGACCTTCATCATTCGCGGCTTCGGCAATGGTGGTAATAACACCGGGGTTGAGCCGTCAGTTGGTATTTTCATCGATGGAGTTTACCGTTCACGTGCAGGTTCGGGAATTAGCGACCTTCCGAATTTGCAACGCGTAGAAGTGCTGCGTGGTCCACAATCAACCCTTTTCGGCAAAAATGCGTCGGCAGGCGTTATCTCTATCGTCACCGCTGCGCCCAAATATGAATTCGGCGGTTCGGCAGAAGCCAGCTACGGCAATTTCAACGCAATTGTATTGAAAGCCGATGTCACTGGACCGATTAGTGACAATATCGCTTTCAGCCTTGCGGGCGGCATCAACAAGCGTGATGGTTATGCGACGATCATCAACACGGGTGAAAAATCGAACAACCGTGACCGCTGGTTTACCCGCGGCCAATTGCTGATCGAACCTTCAGATACCGTCAAATTCCGCATTATCGGCGATTTTGATCGTATTGACGAAAATTGCTGCATTGCCGGCAACGTGCTTGACGGCCCGACAGGCAACATCATTCGGGCATTGGGCGGGGCCGTTAACTCGAACAACCCGTTTGACTATCGGGTGAACGCAAACTTCGCGACCACAAACAAACTCGACAATTACGGCGGCTCAATTCAGGGGGATTTTGAACTTGGGTCTTTGTCGCTAACGTCAATCACAGCCTATCGCGGTTCAGATTCTAGCTATCTGCAAGATGCCGATTTCACCAGTGCCGGGCTTTTGGACGGTGTGACCGAAGACCGCAAGATACGAACATTCACGCAAGAAGTAAGGTTGGCGTCGGATTTTGACGGGCCGCTAAACTTCCTGCTTGGCGGCTATTATTTCAATGAAGACATTGAACAACAGGCGAGCGTCGCTTGGGGGGCTCAGTCTCGTGGCTATGTCAACGCGTTGGTCCAAGGTGCCACAGGTGGCGCGCTTAGCATTCCGATATTAGAAGCAACATTCGGTGCGCTCGAGGGCGCTCCTGGGCGCTATATCAATCAATTTTTGGCGCAGGGTCAAGGGTTGGACGAGGCCTATACATTGAAAGATGAAGCCTGGTCGATTTTCGGCACGGTTGATTTTGAGATTACTGACCGGATTACGCTGACCGGTGGCTTCAACTACACCAAAGACAAAAAGAAATTTACGACCAATGTCGTAAGCACTGACGTTTGGTCATCGGTGAATTTTGATGCTGCCGCATACGCTCCATTCCGTCAGCAGTTGCTGTATGGAGGTGGTTTGGCGCGACAGGTCGGCGCAGCGCTAGGTTTGGGTCGCTCTGCAACTGCCGCTGAAATTGGCGCTTTTGCTACTAACCCCCTAACAAACCCCATCTTCAACGCAATAAATGCAGGTGTAACGGCCTTTGCAGTTGCGAACGCCAACAACCCTGCGGCTAACCCGCTGAACGGACTCAAACCGCTTCAATTCTTGCCGCCTTATTTGAATTTGCCAAATTCGGTTGAAGATGGCCGGTCATCGGATGATGATTTATCGTATACAGCCCGCATTGCGTGGGAAGTTACCGATAGCATCAACCTCTACGCAAGCTACGCGACCGGGTTCAAGGCCACTTCGGTAAACTTGTCCAGAGATTCTCGGCCATTGCTGTCAGATCGGGCTGCGCTGATCGCTGCTGGCTTGACCCAGGCCAACCAATCTTACGGTACGCGCTTAGCCAATCCCGAAAAGGCTAAGGTTTTCGAAGTCGGTATCAAGGGTAACTGGGATCAAGCATCGTTCAACCTGACTGCATTCAAACAGTCGATTAATGACTTCCAGGGCAACCTATTCATTGGAACCGGATTTGTTCTGTCCAACGCTGGTAAGCAATCGACAGTCGGCATCGAGTTTGATGGTTCGGTCCGCCCAACCGATTCTCTGACATTCAATGTGTCGATGGTGTATCTGGATGCGAAATATGATAGTTTCGTGCAGAGCCCGTTTGGAGATATCTCGGGCCAACGTCCGGCGGGTATCCCACAATTGGCGACAACCCTCGGAGCAGTTTTCGAACAGCCATTTGGCGACGACAACAAATTTGTGCTGAGCGGGAGCTATCACTATGAGTCGTCAACTCCACAGGTAGACGGTGGCCTCCTTGCGACATATTCGCGGGAAGTGAATACCATCGATGCGTCGGCAGGTGTTGAATTGGGCAATGGGCTTCAATTCTCACTCTGGGGCCGTAACCTTGCGAACCACAAATATCTGACGACCATTTTCCCGTCTGTTGCCCAGACTGGAAGCATTTCGGGCTATCCAAACTTGCCACGCACCTATGGCGCGGCGGTAAAGTATAAGTTCTAATACTCGACCTTCGAGGGGGAGAGGGCCGGGGCAGCATTGCTGCTCCGGCTTTTTCTTTGGGTGCAACGACTTAAGCAAGTCGCACTTCAAAAGTGGTCCTAATTTGAGAGATGCTACCCGCGCTTGCGCTTGGCAGTTTTTGCTAAAATCATGCCCCGCATGATTTTTTAACGGGAAAACTGGTGCCCGAGGGCGGATTTGAACCACCGACACGCGGATTTTCAATCCGCTGCTCTACCCCTGAGCTACTCGGGCTACACGGCAAAAACCGCGTGGGAGCGCAGCCTATAGAGAGGCGAAGCCGCCCTTGGCAAGCGCAAAATCAGTCGCGCTCGCCATCGTCGAAGCTATCCTCATATTCCGCAGCCGGACCCGGAACGCGGTAGCCCTCATCTAGCCATTTCAGCAGATCGCGATCCTTGCAGCCCTGACTGCAGAATGGCTTGAATTCGGGTTGTTGAGGTTTCCGGCACAGCGGACATGGATTAGCTTTGCGCGACATGGACATGCCCATAACCCGTCAATCCTGCATCGACAACGACCTCCAGAGTTGCACCGGTCAGGCGTTCGCATTGCGCGCGGAGCGGTTGCCATTGCGGCAGTGCCAACACCGTGGCAACTTCGGGTCCCGCCGTCAGGACGCGCCGACCGAATCCAGTGGATCGCGATACCTCACGCAACAACCGATAGGCCTGCGTTTCATCCGAAAGCGTGGCGATGCGCGTGCCGAACAGGTGGTCGAGCACCGAAGGCCGTGGCCGTGCGCGAACAACTTGCATTAGCCCATAGCCGTTGATTGCGCTGCGTTCGAAAGGCCGCATGTCACGCGCTGCGGCACCATCGAATGCCTGGGCTATCGCCTTGCGCTGCTCCTTGGTTTCGACCGAAACGAAATCAATCATCACCATGCCGCCGACCTGATATAGCCGCAAAAGCCGCGCTATTTCCTGTGCTGCGACGATGTTGATTTCAAACGGATTGCCGATGCCATCAATATCGAACACCAGCCCTGCCTTTGTGCGCTGAAAACTGACGGTGACGTTGTCAATGTGCGAGGCACCTGCGAGCCCGCAGTCAAAGGCGTCGCCGATCGATTGTGCGGTCGTCGCGTCAGCCTTCATATTACCGAGCCGGGCCGCCCATAACGCTTTTTTACCGCTAATTATGTCAGGCAGGTTTTCAAGCAGTTTGGCCTCTGGCGGCTTTGCCCTTCCCGGCTCCGCTATCGCTTCTCGTGTGACCGCGAACGCAATCCTTTCGCCTTCTGCCCCGCGCGTGGCACCGCGAACGAGCAATTCTGCTCCATTGTCAGTGACGATATAAGCCCCGGATGGCGTTTTTCTGTCGATGCGACCAGTACCACATTCCCCAAGCACCAGGTTCAAGTCGCGCTGGATATGAATTTCAACGATTGCGCCGTCCTCGATCAGTGCCGCGCGGCATTCGCCGGGCGCATCGTCAAGCCATAATTCAGTCAAGGGGATAGCCCGATGCCCGTAATAACGTCCGGGTTTCGTATAGTGGCAGGCCGATCACGCCGGAATGGCTGCCCGCCATCCAGTCAATCAACGCCTCCGCCCTGCCCTGTATCGCGTAACCGCCTGCTTTACCCATCCCTTCCTTGCTATCGATATAGCTGCAAATTTCGTCGACGCCGAGCCGCTTGAACCGAACGATGCTGTCGCTAATCCGTGTCCGCACCCGGCCATTCAGGTCGATAACCGCCACCGCGCTCAACACATGATGCCGCCGCCCGCTGAGCAGTTCCAGAAATCCGCGTTGCATTTCGGGGTCGGCAGCCTGCTGCAATATGCGCCGCCCGACAGCCACGGTCGTATCGCCCGCAATGACGATTTCGCCTTCACCGCGGTCGATCGCGAGCGCCTTTTCCTGAGCCATTCGCAGCGCATATACCCGCGGCACTTCGCCTTTGCGGGGATTTTCATCGATGTCGGGCGAAACAACGCGATCCGGAATCACGCCCAGTCGCGCCAGCAAATCCCGCCTGCGCGGGGAAGAGGATGCCAAAATGAGTTTGGGGTCCAGACCCAAGGTCTGCCGCCTTTATTTGAAGCGGTACGTGATCCGGCCCTTGGTCAGATCATAAGGTGTTAGTTCGCACAAAACCTCATCCCCCACCAAAACGCGGATCCGGTTTTTGCGCATTTTGCCTGCGGTATGGCCCAACACTTCGTGGCCATTTTCAAGCTCGACACGGAACATCGCATTCGGCAGCAATTCGCGCACCGTGCCGCGCATTTCGAGTAATTCTTCTTTTGCCATTCGGCCCCTTAAATCGTCTAAATTCCAATGTTGGAGCGCCCTTAAACCGTATGACGCCAAAAGGGAAGGCCTACAGTATAATCACCCCCTTGCGACAAAATGCGACAAAGTTCAGCTTTCGCCCGTGCGGCGAACGGTTATGACGCAGGCAAACAATAACCCAATAAAAGCGTATTTCTCCCTCATGCGTAAATTTACTCTCGTGACATCGCTGTTCCTTGGTTCGGCAGCTTTGCCCATCTGGGCGCAGGTTGCCAATCCCGTGGTGACGGTAACTGCCGATGAAGACGAGCCACTGCCGACCGATATTGTCGTTGTCGCAGAACGCATCCGGGGAGCGGTCACCACTGACGTGCCGCCAGTCGAACAGCTTGAGGAAGCCGACATAGCAGCCTTGGGTGCTTCCTCAGTGAGTGACCTGCTCGCGGCGGTTGCGCCCCAGACCGGGTCCGGTCGCGGGCGTGGTGGGGGGCAGCCAGTCGTGTTGATCAACGGGCAACGCGTATCGGGTTTTCGCGAACTGCGCGATCTGCCGCCCGAGGCCATCCGTCAGGTCCAGATTTTCCCTGAAGAGCTGGCGCTCCAATACGGGTTTCGGCCCGATCAGCGCGTAATCAATTTCATCCTTAAGGAAAATTTTGCGTCTTTTGTGACTGAAATGGAGCGTCAGCAGCCGCAAGATGGCGGCTTTTCCGGCACTGAGGTCGAAGCGACGCTGACCGCCATCGGGTCGAGTAGCCGACTTAATCTGGACGTCGAATATGAACGCGCCAGCGCCCTCACCGAAAGCGAGCGTCACATTATCTCGTCGAGTGGATCGGCGCTGGCACTTGACGGCAATGTCACTGGCCTTGGTCTCAATGGCGAGATTTCACCGGATTTGAGCGCCCTGGCGGGGAAAACCGTTAATGAGGCAGCGGTTCCGTCATCTGCTGACCCGACGCTAGCCCAATTTGCGGTGAACGCAGGACGGTTGAACACCACCGACATCGGGCGATACCGCACTGTGTTGCCCGCTACCGAACGGTTCGAAATAAATGGTACGTGGAGCAAGTCGCTCGCCCCGCAGACAACATTTTCGGTCAACGCGAACTACGCGCTGAACGACAGCACTTCGTTGCTTGGCTTGCCGGGTGCAAGCTTTGTCTTGCCCGCCAGCAGTCCGTTTTCACCCTTTGGCAGCGATGTGGTCGTCAACCGCTATTTCGATTCACCGCGCGCGCTTGAGCGCGAAAATGAAAGCCACAGTTTTCGAACAGGGACGACGTTCAATACCCTTCTGAACGGATGGAACTGGACCGTAACCGGCAATTATGACCGGATCGACAGCGAGACCAAAACCACGCGTAATGCGGATTTCGCCAACTTGCGCGCTGCCGTGCTGGCAGGCACAATCAACCCGTTTGGTGAGGGTTTCGGGGATGACCTGTTATTTCTGGCCCCGGATGTTTCGAACAGCCTGTCGCAAGTTCTGCAAACGCGCAGCACATTGTCCGGTTCACCGGTAAACCTGCCCGCAGGCGAGCTTAGTATGACGTTTTCGTCCGGTTTCACGCGCGAGTTGCTCGATAGCGAAGCGGTGCGTTCCAGCGCAGCAAGCAACGTGTCGTTGCGGCGAAATATCATCAACCACAACATCAACGCCGATCTGCCGTTTATCGACAAAGACGTCGGCATCGGCCGCGTCGTCGGCGAAGTCGCGATTAACGGCAACATCGGCTATAGCGACGTTTCCGATTTTGGCAGACTGCTTGAATATGGCGCCGGGCTGCGCTGGTCGCCGGTTGAAGATTTTACCGTTCAGGCTTCGGTTATCGGTGACGAGAATGCCCCGGGTATCGGGCAACTGGGTAATCCGACTCTGGTGACACCCAATGTCAGCTTTTACGATTTTACCCGCGGTGAAAGTGGCTTCGTCAACATCACCACGGGCGGCAACCGCGCGCTCATCGGCGAAAAACGGCGCGATTTCAAACTCGGCCTGACATGGACGCCGGATAAAATCAAAGGTCTTGGCATCCAGTTCGAATATTTCAAGAACGACAGCCGCAACACGACCGCGTCGTTTCCGCTACTGACGCCGGAAATCGAGGCGGCGTTTGCCGACCGCGTCGTCCGCGATGTTGATGGGCGAATCGTCAGCGTCGATCAGCGGCCAGTAAACTATGCCCGCGAACAATCGCAACGGGTGCGCTGGGGTTTCAACATGTCGGGTAATATCGGACCGGAACAGCCAGGGCGCTTCCCCAACGCGACGGGTGGCGGCGGCCGTCCGGCGGGTGCTGGTGGTGGTGCTGGCAATAGTGGCAGAGGCGGAGGCGGGAGGGGCAGTCCCCGCTTTGGCGGCGGTGGATTTGGCCCTGGCGGTGGCGGCATGCAGAGCCGCTGGAACATTGCGCTCTATCATACGTACCGTATTCAAGAGGACATCCTGATCGGTCCCGGCGTTCCGTTGCTGAACCTTCTGGGCGGTTCCGCGATCAGCAGCAATGGTGGTGCGTCACGGCACGAGGCTGAGCTATCGGGCGGGGTTTTCCATAAAGGTCTGGGGTTCCGGCTGCAGGGCAATTACAAAAGCGGCACAACCGTCGATGGCACCGGCGTTTCTGGCAGCAGCGATCTCGATTTCAGTGACTTGATCTCACTCGACGCATTTGTTTTCATCAATCTGGACCAGCAGAAAAGCCTCATAAAGGCTGCTCCGTTCCTGAAAGGAAGCCGCATGACGTTGCGGGTAAATAACGTCCTGAACGACGTGATCGATGTTCGCGACCAAAACGGGCTTGTGCCATTAAGCTATCAGCCTGGCTATCTTGATCCGCGCGGAAGGGTGTTCGAACTCAGCTTCAGAAAGCGCTTCTAGACAGCTTTCTGATCGCGCGCCACGCAAGCGCTTTTGCTTTGTTCTGGCTGGGATAACGCCCCGGTGCGCGTGGTCGCATCCCGACCTTGCGAAGCAGGCCATTGAACGCCCGCGCGTCGGCTTCGGCAAAACTCCAGTCCGATCGCCATGTGATCGATAACGAGATCGAAACTTCGGCCCCGTTACGCACATAATGCGGTGCCATGACGGGCACGAACAACGCGTCGCCGGGCGATAACGGCCATGCCGTGCCACCTGCGGCCAGATCATCGCGCCATACCAAGTTACGGTGGCCGCCGGTGTGATAGCCCTCATGCGTCTCATCGGGCGCAAATCGCGAGTCGCCAGCCGGAAATTGAGTCATGACTTTCGTACCGCGCAATTGCAGCAAGATATTATGTTCGGGATCAAAGTGATAAGGCGTGACCGCATTCGGGCTGGATATGAAAATATATCCCTGCGGTTTCAGCATCCGGCCGGTTCTGGTCTCGATGTGCGGCTTCAGCTCTGCCAGCAGGCCAAGCAATAATTCGCGATAGTCAGGCTGCTGTTCAATATTTTTTAACACTGCCCAACTTCCGCTGGTTTCGGCCAACCGGATGGTATCACCGATGCTGAGTCCATTGGCCGGGACAAGAGCGGGATCGATGCCGACGGGCAGATCCCCCTTGTTATATTCCACAAAAGTCGCGGGCAGCAATTCTCCCAACCGTGCAAGTGCCTCGATCGTCAGCAATTCATGGTCGCGCAACGCATGCTGCAATTGGTGCGGGGTTTCCGGGTATCTGGCGGCAAAAAGCTTACGCGTTGTCGAATCGAAGATCGCGGTCATGCGTCATCCCCCGCTGGATTTTTATATTGCGGCTTGCGCGACGCGCTTTTGGCCAGTTCCGCTGTTAAAAGCGCGCCAAAAGCGGCCCGGCGGGCGCCGCCGCCAATGGCCACCGAATAACGCCCGGTCGAACGCCGCCCCGTCCAAAGGCCGTCGATCATCGGATGCCCCTCGGCAGCACAGCTGTCGCACCATGCGATGTCGGGATGTTCAAGCAACGCTAGATTTTCAATTTGAAGCAATACGCCCGGGGAATAACGCGCATATTCTTCATCAAACGCTGTCTTGAATGAAAAGCTGCCGGGCGCGCACAGAAAATTCACCAGCATTGCCAGCGGCTTGCCGTCGAGTCTAAGGTCGAGCCGTTCAAGCCTGCCCGAAGCGGCTGCGCCTGAGAGGATTTCGGCGAATAATGTCCGTGTTTCGTCAGCGCACGCCAGTGCAGAGCCGCTCTCGCCCTTCCACCCGCAGTGTTCGAGTGCAAGAAACTCGTGCGTCCATTCATCAAGCCCGGTAGCGCTGCTATCACGTGCGAAGGTCAACGCGCCTTCTTCGGACAGCCGGTTTTTCTGCCGCCTGAGTTCCTTGCGCTTTTTCGAACGCACTGCGTTTTCAAGATAGGCTTCCGCTGACAGACTGCCGTCAAGAAAGGCACGCTCCGTGCGCTGCACCAACGCCCAGCGTCGCCTCTGGTCTGTGCAAACGCGTTCAAGCGCGGCTGCAAGTGCGCCGCTTATGGTCAGGCAATGCAGATGTGCGAAGAGCGCCTGGCCCGGTTCATGGTCGAGCTGCGCCAGATAAGTCCGCCAGAATATCTCCTCATATCCGGCGCGAACGAGCGGTGTGCCCAGAAAGGCATTATGGTGCAGCCAGTTCTGCACATGCGGCATCGGCCAGCGCCCGTAGCGCAGCTGTGTTGAAAGCGGCATCAGCCCGCACAGCTGCACGCCATCCCATAAGGTGAATAGCTGGACGCTATTTGCAGGGTCGAACTGCTCCAGCGCAGGTCGCAGGAACCAGCTTTCCGAAAATGCATTAGGCTCGGCCGCCTGTGCAGCAAGGTCATTCCACGCATCGATAAAGCGCGCGTCGAGCATCCCCCGCCAGCCCGAAAGCTGATGGTTGATATTGCCCGCACTGGCGCTGTTATATGCCCGCGTCGCCACTTTGCCCCTTGCACGTTTGCGAAACTCGCCGTTGTTTAGCGCGAAGCGGCAAAGAAATTCCTAATAGGCAAAAGAAAACCCGCCGGAATTGCTCCCGGCGGGTTTTTCAAACGTCAAAACGCGATGAGCCTACATGCCGTGGGCGAGCGCCGCCAGAAGCAAGAGCGCCACGATATTGGTGATCTTGATCATCGGGTTGACCGCTGGACCAGCAGTGTCCTTGTAAGGATCACCCACCGTATCGCCAGTCACGGCTGCCTTATGGGCTTCGCTGCCCTTGCCGCCGTGGTTGCCGTCTTCGATATATTTCTTGGCATTGTCCCATGCGCCGCCGCCCGAGGTCATCGAGATTGCGACGAACAGGCCACCGACGATCACACCCAGGAGCAACGCGCCCAGCGCGGCGAAGCCCTGTGCCGGGCCAGCGACCCAACTGATCACGAAGTACACCGCGATTGGGGCCAATACTGGCAACAATGACGGGATGATCATCTCGCGGATTGCTGCCTTGGTCACAAGGTCGACTGTGCGGGCGTAGTCAGGCTTCGACGTGCCGTCCATGATGCCGGGGTTGCTCGCGAACTGATCGCGAACGTCCTTGACCACTTCACCAGCAGCTTTGCCAACCGCGGTCATGCCCATCGCTCCGAAGAGATAAGGGAGCAGCGCGCCAAGTAGCAACCCGACGATGACATAGGGGTTCATCAGCGTGAAATCGACGCCTTCGGTCAACCCGAGCTTGTCTGCATAGAACGCCAAATCGGCGGTGTAAGCACCGAACAGCACGAGCGCCGCCAGCGCCGCCGAACCAATGGCATAGCCTTTGGTCACGGCCTTTGTGGTATTGCCCACAGCGTCGAGCGCATCGGTTTTTTCACGAACCGATTTGTCCATCTCCGCCATTTCAGCGATGCCGCCAGCGTTATCGGTCACCGGACCATAAGCATCGAGCGCAACGACCATACCGGCAAGCGCCAGCATCGAGGTTGCAGCGAAAGCGATACCGATGATGCCAGCCAGCTGGAAAGACACGATGATGCCGACGCAGATGACGAGCGTTGGCAACGCGGTTGATTCAAGGCTGATTGCCAGACCCTGGATAACGTTGGTGCCGTGCCCGGTTTCCGACGCTTTGGCAATTGAACGCACCGGACGGAAGTTGGTGCCAGTGTAATATTCGGTGATCCAGACCAGAAGTCCCGTGACCGCGAGGCCAACCATCATCGAATAGAACAAGGCCAAACCGGTGAAACCGCCGGTGCTATAACTGACCAGCGCATTCATATCGCCAAGCGTTTGCGTGGTGACATAATAAATCGCCGGGATCGACGTGATCGCGGTAACAAGGAAACCCTTGTACATCGCGCCCATGATGTTGGTGCCTCCGCCCAGACGGACGAAGAAGGTGCCCAAGATCGAGGTCAGGATGCAGATACCGCCAACGACGAGCGGCAGCGACATCAGGTTCAGTAACTCGGATGGTAGCATCGTCGATGGCATCAACAACGCCAGCAAAACCATCGTCGCGCCAATGGTCACGACATAGGTTTCAAACAGGTCAGCGGCCATGCCGGCGCAATCGCCAACGTTATCGCCAACGTTATCGGCGATGGTCGCGGGGTTGCGTGGGTCATCCTCGGGGATATTAGCTTCGACCTTGCCGACCAGATCGGCACCGACGTCGGCAGCCTTGGTAAAGATACCGCCGCCCAGACGCGCGAAGATCGAAATCAGCGATGCGCCGAATGCCAAAGCCAGCAATCCGTCGATAACGGCACGGCTGTTCGGCAGGTTCATGGCAATTTC
>JANOPT010000277.1:0-5248 GCA_031421975.1 Sphingomonadales bacterium
GACGTTCATCGTCGTGGTCACAGGAACGATCTCTGCATCGAAATAGCCAGCCGCTTGCGCAGCGGCGGTGCGTTGCTGTGATTGCAGCGCATATTCGTCCATCGCATCGCGGCCAATGCCGTAACGCTTCGCCACGACTTCTGCAGTTTGCAGCATCGGCATGTAGACATTCTGGTGCATTGCGATCAAATCACGGTCAGGCGCAACGCGCATTTCCTTAGTCTGGACAAGGCTGATCGATTCCTGACCGCCAGCGGCCATGATATCGACGTTGTCGACGATGATTTGCTTGGCGGCGGTCGCAATCGACATCAGGCCCGACGAACATTGCCGGTCCATAGTCATGCCGGACGTTGTGGTCGGCAGGCCTGCACGCAGGGCCACCTGACGCGCCAGATTACCCGCCTGGGTCCCTTGCTGCAATGCCGCGCCCCAAAGGACGTCGTCGATTTCTCCGCCTTCGATGCCTGCGCGTTCGACGGCTGCGGCTAGCGAATAGCTGCCCAATGTCGGGCCGGACGTTGCGTTGAACCCACCGCGATAGGCCTTGCCGATAGCGGTACGGGCGGTGGAAACGATGACTGCGTCACGCATGAGAGAGGTTCCTTAAATTGCGAATTATACGAAAAACTGGCTGATCCATTCGGCTTGCAAGGCGGGTTTGTCCTCGCCTTCGATTTCGACGGTAAATTCCAGCGTCTGCTGCCACTGGCCGGGGCGCTTTTCGGCAAGCTCAAGCAATTTGAAATGGCCGCGGACGCGCTTTCCCGAACGGACAGGCGCGAGGAACCGGGTTTTGTTGCCGCCATAATTGACGCCCATTTTGACGCCTTCGATGCGCGGGCTGTCGGATTTGGCTGACATGACAGGGAAGAGCGACAATGTCAGAAAGCCATGCGCGATGGTGCCACCAAAGGGCGTCATCTTTGCCATGTCCTCGTTCACATGGATGAACTGGTGATCGCCGGTGGCATCGGCAAATTTGTTGATCATGTCCTGATCCACCAGAATCCATTCCGATGTGCCGATTTTTTCGCCGACTTTGGTTGCCAGCTCGGCTGGGGTAATAGTGGTCATAAGGCATCCTCCTGCGGTCTGTTTTGCGGTATCGTGGCCCGATTGAGTGCGTATTACAAGCCCTACGGATTTGCCGTTACGGCATTCGGCAACGACGCGGCGACGGCTGCGGCGAATCAGCCTTTGGCGCGGGGCTTGGGCGACGAAACCGGCGCGGCGTAAGGCATGACCAGTGTCCCGTCGGGCGCCGCTGTAAAGGTTGTTTGGGTGGGATACGCAAACTCGATGCGCTCTTTGGCAAAGCGATCGATGATCCCGATTCCGATTGCATGACGCGCCTTGAACATTTCCTCGACATCGTCACTGTTCACGTCGAACACCAGCTGGAAATCCAGCGAGCTTGGCCCGAATGTCGTAAACCCTGCACGGATAAACTGGGATCCATGCGCCTCGACAATGTCCTGCAATATGTCGGGCACCCTTGATGCCACATCGGGCGGTGTCTGGTTGACCAGGCTCAACGGGAAATTGACCCGGCGATAAACCGTCAGCGTATTGTTGGTGATTTCCTTTTCCAGCAGCTTACTGTTCGAGATAATTTTTTCCTCACCGGTCAGCGCACGTAACCGTGTGCTTTTCATCCCGATTTTTTCAACCCGCGCGGTGGTGGTGTCATAGGTTACGGTATCTCCGCGCCGAAACGGCTTGTCAAAAATGATCGAAATGGCCGCAAACAGGTCGGAAAATATTCCTTGCGCCGCCAGGCCGATGGCGATGCCGCCCACACCCAGACCAGCGATCAACCCGGTTACATTGACGCCCAGATTGTCGAGGATAACAATGGCCGCCACCGCGAAAACCGCAAAGCTCACCAAAAGGCGAATGAGCACCATCGCACTGGCCAGCGTATCGCGTTCATGCTGGGCATTGCCCGCACGACGCTCGATAAAGCCCAGGATGATCTCGCGAAGCCAGATCGCCACCTGCATGACGATGGCGATGGTGAACAGGACATCGATGGTCCGGGCAAGCATATCGGGGGCATTGGCGTATCGGTTGACCAGTTCGACCGCGACCATCACCCGAAAAAATTTGCTGGTCCGGGCCAGCGTGCGGGCAATGATCGATTTCAGCTCGGAACGGTGCTCGCTTTCTTTGGCGATTTTGGCAGCAACCCGTTTGAGCCAGCTCAACGCCAGAAAAACGACTACGGCGGCGCCAACGGCGATGCCCAGTTCAAGCGCATTGCCCTCAACCCAGCCGACTGTCGCGTCCCAATAACCCTGGATACGCGGGCCGATCGATTCGGGTTGCAACCGGGTGGCCGGTGAAATGGGTTTGGCTGTCATGAAGCTTTTTGTAAGGACGAATGTTCGCCTGCACAACCATGCAGGCGCGCCACGGTTCCGTGTTACCGTACCATCAGATCAGACCGGCGGACTGGCGTGTACAGGCTGCGCGCTTTTGATCGGTCGCCATGCGGCCTCTTTGCGTCGCCGCGCCAGATAGGTGTCGAGGCTGATCTGAAGGGCGGTCAGCATGAAGAAAAACGCCTGAAACGCGATTCCCACGAACAGCGACCCGACCAGATAGATAATCTGGCTGTTCTGTAACGCCGTTGCCAATGGCGCGACCCATCGTTCGTCGTCGCGATTGCGTTTGCGATACATCCGGGTGGTCACTTCCATTCGCCACACCCCGCCCAGTTGAATAATCAGCCATATGATCAGGCCGGGGAAGCCCTGTTCGCCCAGCATCTCGAAATAGCTGGAGTGGAAGGCGCGGCCCTCGTCGACCACTTCCTTGACGGACGGCGTGTCGACGGAGACCGGCTCGTTCGGATTTTCCGTTTGCGCCATGTCATACCGGATCCGGTTTTGGCGGTATATTTCAAAGCCCCCGCCCATGGGGTTCTGTTTCACATATTCCCATGTCCACGCCCATACCGCCAGCCGGGTAGATGCCGACTCATCGGATTTGTAGTTTTTGATCGTGTCGGTTCGCTCGGTAAAACTGGACGGCAGAAACGGTATCGCAGCCGCACCGATCAGCGCGACCGCTCCGAGATACAGCATACGGTATCGTGCATAGCGAAGCAGCAATACGCCCAGCACGGCGATGCAGACAACGCCGGTCCGCGCTTGCGTGCCAACCGGGATCAGCAGGCAGGCAAAGATCAGCGCGAGCGCGTATAGGCGGACTTTCCAGTCGGGAGTAAAAATCGTCCCGTGCCTGGCCAGCCACAGGATGAGAGGGATGATGGCGATCGCCACGCACGAGATAATACTGCCTTCGAACAGGCCGCTATTGTCGTCGATCAGAATTACCAGAGCGCCGTAGCCGCCCCCGCCTGCTGCGGTCTTGATACCGCCGGTAACGATCAACGCCGACGCACACAGGACGATGGTCAATACCAGCGCCTCGATCCTAAGCCTGGTCCGCAACGTCAGCGGAAGAAACGCCGCGAATACCAGCGCTTTCCATACCCAGTTCCATTTTTCGAGCGCGGCGACCTGCTCTGCCGCGACGGTTGTGGTATATCCGCAATAGCCCAGCAGCACGAGCAACAGGACCCAGCGCGGCGAAACACGCACGTCCTTTTTGTCGTCGCCAACCATGAACCCCAGAAATGCCAACGCGAACAATATCAGCGACAGCGGGATCGAGTTCAGCAGGAAATAGCTGAGCCGTTGGGGCGACACGATATCGACATAGGCATAGATCAGCGTAAACAGGAACGGCCGTTTGAACGCGATCAGCATGATTACCGCGACATAAGCGACAAAGATCAGGTCACGCATCGGGCGCACCCTTGTTCACGGGAACAACAGGCGGTCGGCGCCGGGCAAATCCCTCCGGTTCGATATCGGGCGGCGGCGGCGCTTCGATATCAAGGTCGGGCCGGTTTGTCAGCAGCCAGAGCGCAAGCGCCAGCAAGGCATGGCTCAGCAGAATCGAAAAATTGTCGATCATCCGTTCTGCATGCTCCCAATCCCCCGCGATGATGTGGTGCCGGGTCTATAAGAGCGTCGGGTTGACGTCACGTTAAACCTTTTGTGGCAATCGTTTCGCCATGCCGCGCATCCTTCATGTTCTCGACCACAGCTTGCCCTTGCACAGCGGCTACACCTTTCGCACGCGTGCGATACTGAAGGCGCAAATGTCGGCTGGATGGGACGTCGCGGCCATCACCGGGGTGCGACAATATCAGCATGGACAGGTCGTCGGCGCTCAAGTCGAGACGGTAGAAGGCCTTGTTTTCCATCGCACGATGGCGCAGGCGTTGGGGCCAAGCCCTTTGCGCGAGTGGCGCGAAATTCTGGCATTGGCCGACGCCATCGTCACCCTGCATGCGACATGGCCGTTCGATCTGCTTCATGCCCATTCACCGTCGCTGAACGGTCTGGCGGCGTTGCGGGCGGCGCATCGCCTGGGTATCCCCTTGGTGTATGAAATTCGTGCATTCTGGGAAGATGCAGCGGTCGGTAATAATACCGGCACCGAAGGTTCGGCCAAATACCGTCTGACCCGGGCGCTCGAAAACCATGTCGTGCGCCATGCCGATGCAGTTGCGGTCATTTGCGAGGGACTTAAGCGCGACCTGGTTGCGCGCGGGGTTCCCGAAACCAAAATTGTCGTTTCACCAAATGGGGTCGATCTGGAACTGTTCGGCTCCCCGCCACCACCCGATTTGGCGCTTGCCGATACGCTTGGGCTGACGGGCAAGGATGTGATTGGCTATGTCGGCAGCTTTTATGACTATGAAGGGCTTGATGATCTGATCGCGGCGATGGCGTGGATGGACAGCGGCGCACACCTGTTGCTGGTCGGCGGCGGGCCGATGGAACAGGCCCTGCGCGCCCAAGCCGCAGCGTCGCCGGTTGCGGAACGCATCCATTTTGTCGGCCGCGTGCCGCATGACGAAGTCGAACATTACTACAGTCTCGTCGATATACTCGCTTATCCGCGCAAACGGATGCGGCTGACCGATCTGGTAACACCGCTCAAGCCGCTGGAAGCGATGGCGCAGGGGCGGCTGGTTGCCGCGTCGGACGTCGGCGGCCACCAGGAATTGATTCGGAATGGCGACACCGGAACCCTGTTTGCCGCAGACAATCCGCAGGACATGGCGGCATCGCTCGACAGGCTTTTGACCAATCGGGCCGACTGGGACGCCATGCGACAATGTGCGCGGCAATTTGTCGAGGACGAACGCAGCTGGCATAAGAAC
>JANOPT010000278.1:0-2251 GCA_031421975.1 Sphingomonadales bacterium
ACGAAAACAGACCATCTTTGAGGTATTTCATGCACGTTCCATTTGACCCGGTTCAAGCCCTAGTCCCCGTCGTAATCGAGCAATCGAACCGAGGGGAGCGTAGCTGGGACATTTTCTCGAGGCTACTGCGTGAACGTATCATTTTTGTGACGGGCGAGGTCGAGGACAATATGGCCTCGGTCATTACCGCGCAGCTTCTGTTTCTTGAATCGGATAATCCCAAAAAGGATATCTGGATGTACATTAACTCGCCTGGCGGCGTAGTTACCGCCGGCATGGCAATCCACGATACCATGCAATATATCCGGCCGCGGGTCGGTACCGTCTGCATCGGGCAGGCAGCATCGATGGGCAGTTTCCTGCTTGCCGCCGGTGAACCGGGCATGCGCGTTGCGCTAACCAACGCGCGCATCATGGTGCATCAGCCATCGGGCGGCGCGCGCGGGATGGCGTCGGACATCCAGATCCAGGCCAATGAAATCTTGCGTATCCGCAAACGGATGAACGATTTATATGCTAAATACACCGGCAAGCCGCTGAAAGATATCGAGAAGGCAATGGACCGCGATACCTTTCTTGAGGCGGATGAAGCCAAAGTGTTTGGTATCGTCGACGAGGTGTTCGACAAACGCCCCGCGAACGCCGAAACCGTCGCGGATTGAATTCATTAGCAATTCATCCACCAGTTTTACTAACCCGGCAGCGCCTGTTTTGGGCTATTGCCAAATCGGAACGCATCTTTAGGATGTCAATTCAGTGACAACCCGTGCCCAATCGGCGCGGAAGCAGGACAATCTATGACTAAGCTAAGCGGAACAGATACCAAGAGCACATTGTATTGCTCCTTCTGCGGGAAATCGCAGCATGAAGTCCGCAAGTTGATTGCCGGGCCGACTGTTTTCATCTGCGATGAATGCGTCGAGTTGTGTAATGATATCATTCGTGAAGAAACCAAAGGCGCGCTGAACGGACGCAAAGAAGGCGAAGTACCGACGCCGCAGGAAATCTGCCAGGTGCTTGATGACTATGTGATTGGCCAGCCACAAGCGAAGCGCGTATTATCGGTTGCGGTTCACAATCACTATAAGCGGCTGAATCACGGCGCCAAGGGCGCTGACGTAGAGCTGGCAAAGTCGAACATACTGCTTGTTGGGCCAACGGGTTGCGGCAAGACATTGCTGGCACAGACGCTCGCCAAAACGTTCGACGTTCCGTTCACGATGGCTGACGCGACCACCTTGACCGAAGCCGGTTATGTCGGCGAAGATGTCGAGAATATCATTCTGAAATTGTTGCAGGCGTCCGACTACAATGTCGAAAAGGCGCAGCGCGGCATAGTTTACATTGACGAAATCGATAAGATCAGCCGCAAGGCGGAAAACCCATCGATTACCCGCGATGTCAGCGGTGAAGGTGTTCAACAGGCTTTATTGAAGCTGATGGAGGGTACTACCGCCAGCGTTCCTCCGCAGGGTGGACGTAAGCATCCGCAGCAAGAGTTTCTGCAGGTCGATACGACCAATATCCTGTTCATTTGCGGCGGCGCGTTTGCGGGCCTTGAGAAAATCATTTCAAATCGCCTTGAAGGTAAGTCAATTGGCTTTGGCGCCCATGTGGCCGACCCTGATGAGCGGCGCACGGGCGAAATTCTAAAGCAGATTGAACCTGAAGACTTGCTGAAATACGGCCTGATTCCTGAGTTTGTCGGACGTTTGCCGGTAACGGCTACGCTAGAGGATCTGGACATCGCCGCGCTCGTCAAAATCTTGTCCGAGCCGAAGAACGCACTCGTCAAACAGTATCGCAAGCTGTTTGAAATGGAAGATGTCGGATTGAGTTTTACCGATGATGCGTTGGAGGCGGTTGCCAAGAAGGCGATTGAACGGAAAACCGGTGCGCGTGGATTACGGTCTATTCTGGAATCGATTTTGCTCGACACGATGTTCGATCTACCAACCTATGATGGTGTCGACGAGGTTGTCGTGGACAAGGACGTGATCGAAGGTCGCAAGACGCCGGTGCTGGTGTATGCGAAGTCGGCCAAGGTCGAGAAAGAGGACGCAGCCTAAGCTGTAGTGAATATTTCCGCGCTGTGGCAACGACGCCACAGTCGCCGGAAATAACCCTGAAATTGCCGCAATCTGCAGTTCTCTGCGCTGCAAAATTGCGGCCATCGCCTGCCTCGCGAAGAGGCCCACCGCTTGGCACGGCTTAATGTCATTCAACTGAAATTTTCGGCACTCAAGGGGGT
>JANOPT010000279.1:0-2837 GCA_031421975.1 Sphingomonadales bacterium
GCTGCACCAGCAGCAACTCCGGCGACGGGCGAAGACACGGCAACCCCGACCACCGACGCGGCTCCTCAAGCCCCCGCGCAGGCAGCGACCGGCAACACCAAATAGGTTTAATGCGCGACGTCGTAGAATTTGCAGATGTAAGCCCACGCCTCCTCGGCTGTTTCGACAAACTGGAATAGGTCGAGGTCAGCGGGGCTGATGACGCCTTCAAGCATCAGTTCTTCGAAATTAACGACCCGGTTCCAGAATTCCCTGCCAAATAGCATGATCGGCATATTTTTGATTTTGCCGGTCTGGATCAGCGTCAACAGCTCGAAAAACTCGTCGAAAGTGCCAAAGCCACCGGGGAACACCGCAACGGCGCGCGCGCGTAACAAAAAGTGCATTTTACGCAGCGCGAAATAATGAAACTGGAAACTGAGGCGCGGTGTAACAAACAGGTTAGGCGCTTGTTCGTGCGGCAGCACAATGTTCAGGCCGACCGATTCTGCCCCGACATCATGCGCGCCGCGATTGGCGGCCTCCATGATTGACGGTCCGCCGCCCGAGCAAACGACGAAATGGCGGCGGCCTTCTTCATCGGTGATGTTCGCCTTGCCAGCCAGTCGCGCCAGTTGCCGCGCTTCTTCGTAAAAGCGCGATTTTTCCTTCATCCGCTCTGCAATGATTTTCGCACGATCGCCCTCGACTGCGGCCAAAGCAGCATCCGCTGCCGCAGGCTCGGGAATGCGCGCCGAACCATATATCACCATCATCGACCCGATATTGGCCTCATCGAGAAGCATTTCGGTTTTCAGCAGTTCGAGCTGGAACCGGACAGGCCGCAAATCTTCGCGAAGCAGGAATTCGGTGTCCTGAAAAGCCAGTCTGTACGACTTGCTTTGTGTTTGCGGGGTGGACAGTTGCTGTTCGGCAAAATCCGCTTCCTGTTGTGCTTTATAGAAACGGCGATCGGTTAGCTGTTTATCGTTCATGGGTCTGTATCTATGCGCGCAGCCTCGGTTTTGCCACCCCTTATCGGCAGTAACTCCAGCTGCCGCCGCGCCGTCCGGCGGCCATGTCGAGGTGGAAATGATTGGCATGCGCGGCGTTATAGTCCGGCCCCAATACGGTGCCGAACCGCTGGCAGGCCGACTGATGCAGCCGACGCAAAAATTCACGCTCGTCGGATTTACCTGTCCAGCCATCGAGCACACTTACGCGGCGGCCATTTTTCAGGACAAACGCCGATACATCGACCGCGTTGGCCAGCCCGTGTTCGGACAATTTCCCCGATTGCCCGCCACCGATGTTACGGCAGCTATAGGTGCCGAAGGTTTCGATCTTTGCGATGTCCGACCCAAGATATTGCCGTGCTGCGGGGCCGACCGCGAACTGCGCCCATGCTGAAAAATTCGATGCCAAGGGACATGTCATCGCGCCAAGATTGGTGGTGGGAGTGCCGAAATCCGTCAACTTGATGGTGTCGACCGTGCGGCACCCGCCTCCGAAATTTTTGTCCGGTAGTCGGCTGAACTTGACCGACTTGGCCGTCAGATCTGCAAAGCACTGACGCGCGACTGCGCTTGCCTCGCGCTGCACTGTCTCGGGACTTTTTCGGGCCACGCACGACGTCATGGCGATTGTAGCCGCCATCAATGGTATCAAAGCCAAAGAGGTTTTCATCGGTGTCATAACTGGCATTTCATTATATTGGTCCTTGCCTGCGCTTTTCCAGTTCCTTATCGCGGTTGCATGTTGCGAATCATTCTTAACAACAAGCCCGTATTTTGGGCGCTATTGGCGGTACCTGCGGTGGTCCTGCTCTACCATTATTGGTTGGGCAATATGATTGCGATGGATATGCTGCGTCCCACTGGTGAATGGTCGGCGCGGTGGATGATTATTGCAATGATGCTCAGCCCACTTGCTGCCATCGTTGGACCGCGACCCTGGCTGAATTGGCTGGTCAAGCGCAGGCGTGCGCTCGGCGTTGCCGCTTTTGCTTATGCGGTGCTTCATTTGATTTTCTACGTCGTCGATATGGGTAGCCTCAAAGATATGCTCGCCGAATTCCGGGCGCTGGGCATTTGGACGGGATGGGTGGCGATGCTGTTGTTCGTGCCGCTGGCCGTGACCAGCAATGATGCCTCAATGCGCGTGCTCAGGGCCGGCTGGAAGCGTTTGCAAAAGCTGGTTTATCCGACCGCCGTCCTCGTTCTCGTCCACTGGATATTCATCCACAATAATTTAGGGCCAGCGCTCGTCCATTTCATTCCGCTCGCGTCATTGGTTGCCGCCAGATATTTTTTTTCCACTCAACCCAAAACACAAGGAGCATGATTATGCGTTTGTTTTCAACTCTTGTTCTCAGCGCGACAGCAGCGGTAGCGCTGGCGTCTGCACCAGCATCGGCCACCGGTGTCATAACCTGCAATGCCGGTCCACAGTCTGGCTGGAAAAGCCAGGAGGTGCTGCAGGCCAAGTTGATCAAGGAAGGCTGGACCGTCCGCAAGGCAAAGGTCGATGGCGGCTGCTATGAGGTGTACGGCACCACCCCAGAAGGCGACCGCGTCGAAGCCTATTTCCACCCTGTCACGCTCGAAAAACTGTATGTTGGTCGCCGCGGCGAAGTTTTGTTTCGCAAGGCGGATTACTGACGATTAAAACCGATAGTCGTTGACAAAACCGGGGCCACAACTAAATGCGGCCCCGGGCCACGCGGTCCCAACGCCGCGCTGCTCTCTGCAAGGAGAAGCTTACATGACTATCAGTAAACCGCAGGTCCGGCCTGCGCGTCCGTTTTTTTCTTCCGGTCCCTGCGCCAAGCCGCCAGGTTGGGAAGCCTCCAAATTAGC
>JANOPT010000280.1:0-3359 GCA_031421975.1 Sphingomonadales bacterium
GGGCTGCCATTTGCTTCCACGGTAAAAGGCATCAGCAAATCCGGCGTGGAAACCGGCGTCATGCATGCCTGTGGTCATGACACCCATATGTCGGCCTGGGTCGGCACGGCGCGGCAGATGGTTTCCAACAAGGATAAATGGTCAGGGACGCTGGTCATGATCTTGCAGCCGGCCGAAGAAATCGGGTCCGGTGCGCGCGCGATGCTGGCGGACGGTTTATACACCCGTTTCCCCAAACCCAAATATGTGATCGGATTTCACGATGCGGCGCAGTTTCCCGCCGGGGCAATCGGCTATTCCTCCGGCTTCGCGCTCGCAAATGTCGACAGCATCGACATCAAGGTACGCGGTGTCGGCGGTCACGGTGCATATCCCCAAACTACGAAAGATCCAATCGTGCTGGCCAGCCGCATTGTGGGCGCCTTGCAAACACTGGTCAGCCGCGAGGTCGATCCGCAGGACGCCGCCGTGGTTACCGTCGGCGCCATTCATGGCGGCGCGAAGCACAATATCATCTCCGACGAAGTGACGATGCTGCTTACGGTTCGGAGTTATTCCGATCAGACGCGCAAGTTGCTGCTCGATGGGATCCGTCGGATTGCGAAAGGCGAGGCGATTGCGGCTGGCGTGCCCGATGACAAAATGCCGGAAATAACGATTGCCGATAATGAATTTACACCAGCAACATATAACACCCCGGAGCTGACAGCGCGGATGGCGGCGCTGTTCACCACGCGCTTTGGTTCTGGGCGCGTTATCGCCACGCCGCCAGTGATGGGCGGCGAGGATTTCAGCGAATATTACCGGGCCGATAAAGCCAATATCGAAAGCATGATTTTCTGGGTCGGCGGCGTGCCACAGGCACAATATGATGCCGCCAAACAAGCGGGTAAGGGACTACCCTCATTACATTCGCCATATTGGGCGCCCGATGCAGAAAAGGTTATTTCGACGGCAGCCGAGGCCATGACGCTGGCTGCTATGGACCTGATGAAAAAATAGTCTGACGCGGCATGGCCGATGCCGCGCTAATTTCGCTTATTGCCCTGCTGCCTGGGAAGCTTCATCAAAGGCTTGCGGCATGGCAAAGGCTGGTGGTGCAGTGTTAAATGGCGTTGCCTGGGGCATGTTGTAATTCGGCGTCGAATATTGACCCTGATCCGCGTAATTGGGTTGCTGGCTAGCCGCATTATTTTGCGACGGATCGACGGGTTGGCCGATCGGATTTCCGTCGATGCTGGGCTCGCTCATGGCAAATGGATCATCGTCGACCGATTCGGTTTCGAAATTTTCATCTTCGGCAGGAAACTCTTCACCATCGGCCAAGACGGGTGCCGTAGCGATGACCGGTGCCACTGCAATTGCCGCAGACGGCTGCGTTACCGTCAGATCAGACGGTGTTGCCATCGCCAGCAACCCGGCCACCGACAGTACGCCAAAAACCAGTTTTTGAATATTATCCATTATCAGCCCCGACTTCTACAAGAGGCAGGGACTACAAGAATGAGTTTAATAAAATATTAGCGATGCACGCCGTTGTCGCCATAAAAAACCGCCGACATTTCTGCCGGCGGTTAGGTGTTTTCCTCCCCAGGAAAACTCGAAAACAGTTGTACGATTATTTGCCCCCGGCGCTACCGAGGCGATGGTAAAGTCGCGCAAATTTAACCGATTCAGGTTTATCTTTGATCGCTTCGAGGTAGAAGACCAGAGCCTGACGAAGCAACGTCAGGTCCTCGGTCGACAATACCGCCCTTGCCCTTGGTGGCTCGGTCATCATGGCACCTCCGGTCACGCCGCGTTGGCGAACTGGTTCATGGTATTGTCCTTGCCACCGGCTTTCAGGGCAGCCTCACCAGCGAAATATTCCTTGTGGTCATCACCGATGTCGGATCCGGACATGTTCTGATGCTTGACGCAGGCAATACCCTGGCGGATTTCCTTGCGCTGAACACCGGCGACATATCCCAGCATGCCCATTTCGCCGAAATAATCCTTGGCAAGGTTATCGGTGCTGAGCGCAGCCGTGTGATAGGTCGGCAGCGTAATGAGATGGTGGAATATGCCTGCACGTTTTGCTGAATCGCGCTGGAAATTCTGGATTTGGTTGTCTGCTTCGATGCCGAGATCGGTTTCATCATAAGATGCACTCATCAAATTCGGGCGATCGTAAGCGGACACATCCTTGCCGTCCGCAGCCCAGGCGTCGAATACCTGCTGACGGAAATTCAGCGTCCAGTTGAAGCTTGGCGAGTTGTTATAAGCAAGTTTTGCATTGGGAACGACGTCGCGGATCCGGTCCACCATGCCCGCGATTTGCTCGATGTGCGGCTTTTCGGTTTCGATCCAGATAAGGTCGGCGCCGTTTTGCAGGCTGGTGATGCAATCGAGGACACAGCGGTCCTCGCCCGTACCTGACCGGAACTGGAACAGATTCGATGGCAGCCGCTTCGGGCGTAACAGCTTTCCGTCGCGGTTAAGGATCACGTCGCCATTCTGCGCGGTGGCAGGGTCGATTTCTTCGCAGTCGAGGAAACTGTTATACTGGTCGCCCAGGTCGCCGGCTGCTTTCGAAACCGCGATCTGTTTGGTCAGGCCGGCACCAAGCGAGTCGGTGCGTGCGACGATGATGCCATTCGGCACGCCGAGTTCAAGAAATGCATAGCGGCAAGCGCGGATTTTCTGGAGGAAATCCTCATGCGGAACGGTGACTTTGCCGTCCTGATGACCGCATTGTTTTTCGTCGGAAACCTGATTTTCAATCTGCAGCGCACAGGCACCAGCCTCGATCATTTTTTTGGCAAGCAGATACGTTGCCTCGGCATTGCCGAAACCGGCGTCGATATCGGCAATGACCGGCACGACATGTGTCTCGAAATTCTCGATCCTGGCCATAAGCTCCGCCTCGGCCGCAGAGTTGCCGCTTTCACGCGCCTTGTCGAGGTCGCGGAACAGGATGTTGAGTTCGCGTGCGTCGGCTTGGCGCAGGAAGGTGTACAGTTCCTCGATCAGCGCGGGGACGCTGGTCTTTTCATGCATCGACTGATCGGGCAGCGGGCCGAATTCGCTTCGCAACGCGGCGATCATCCATCCCGACAGATATAGATAGCGGCTTTTCGTCGTGCCGAAATGTTTTTTGACCGCAATCATCTTTTGCTGGGCGATGAACCCGTGCCAGCACCCGAGTGACTGTGTGTAGTTGGCGGGATCGGCGTCATAAGCGGCCATGTCTTCGCGCATGATGTCGGCGGTGAAACGCGCGATGTCGAGGCCGGTTTGAAAACGGTTCTGCATTTGCATCCGGGCAACCGATTCAGGGCTGATCGAATCCCATGTCCCGTTGTGCGCGGCAATGAGCT
>JANOPT010000281.1:0-7329 GCA_031421975.1 Sphingomonadales bacterium
ACTTGGAAATTTTCTCGCCGTTTTCATCGAGGAACATTTCGTAGATCAGGCTCTCGGGCGGCCGCCCGCCCAGCACGCGGGCGATCTTGCCGCTCTGCACGCCGCTGTCGGTCAGATCCTTGCCGTACATTTCGTAATCGACGCCGAGCGCAACCCAGCGCATCGCCCAGTCTACCTTCCACTGCAACTTGGCTTTGCCGCCCAATATCGACTGCGTTACCATGTCGCCTTCATCATCAAAGCGGATGAGGCCCGCCTCGGCATCGACGACCTCGATCGGGACTTGCAAAACGACGCCGCTCTTTTCGCTGATGGGCAGCACGGGCGAATAGGTCGCGGCACGTTCCTTGCGAAGCGTCGGCAGCATGATATCCATTATAGCCTGATACTGCCGCAGCACATTCTTCAACGCATTGTCAAAGCCGCCGGATTCATACAGCGAGGATGAGGAAATGAACTCATAATCAAAACCGAACTGGTCCAGAAATTCGCGCAGCATCGCATTGTTGTGCGCGGCAAAGCTGTCGAACTTTTCAAAAGGATCGGGAATACGCGACAAGGGCTTGCCCAGATGCTGTGTCAGCATCGCCTGATTGGGCACATTGTCGGGCACCTTGCGAAGCCCGTCCATGTCGTCGGAAAATTCGATCAGCCGCGTTGGGCTGTCGGTCAGGGTGGCGAATGCGTTTCGCACCATTGTGGTACGCAATACTTCGTTGAAGGTTCCGATATGTGGCAGGCCGGAGGGCCCGTATCCGCATTCGAACACGACCGGCAAATCGTTCGGCTTGCCGGCCGGATATCGCTTTAGAAGCCGCCGCGCCTCTTCAAATGGCCATGCCTTCGATGCGGTTGCAAGGGTGCGGAGGTCAGTCACGATCAAATTCTCACTTCAGGGTTTTTACACCCCTGCCCTTTCCCGCTTTTGCGCCGATTTGCAAGTATCGGGGCGGAACGATGTCAGGCGTGGTTTTGCATTGCCAGCCCGATGTCGCCGCTGACCGGGTTTTTGATCGCATGTATCAATGGCAGCACCGCGTCGGCAGTGACCGCCTTGGAATATAGCCAGCCCTGCAACTGGTCACATCCGGCCACCCGCATCAGCATATCCTGTGCTTCGTTTTCCACGCCCTCTGCCACCACCGACATGCCAAGCGACCGCGCAACCACAATGCTCGCCTGGATCATTGCCCGCGCACCTTCGCTGGTGACCGCATCCATGACGAGCGACTTGTCTATTTTCAACGTATCGAAATTGAACTGCCGCAAAAAGCCGATCGATGCATAGCCCGTACCGAAATCGTCAAGCGCGATCCTGATGCCGAGACGCTGGATTTCCGTCATCACCCGCGTTGCGACGATGGGATCGAGCACCACATAGGTTTCGGTGATTTCAAGCTCCAGCCGCTCCGGTGGAAAGCCCGTGCGTTCAATGATAGCCCAGAGATTGCCGGGAAAATCCGGGTTTCGAAGCTGCGCTGCTGAAATATTTACGGCCAGCTGGATATCGGGCCAGGCAAGCGCATCGCGGCAGGCACGGTCCAGAACGAACAAGCCAATCCTGTCGATCAGGCCGGTTTCTTCGGCAATCGGAATGAAGCGGTCAGGCCCGATTTCCATGTTATTGGTACCGGTCCAGCGGACCAATGCTTCAAGTGTCTGAACGGTGTTGGTGCTGGCCCCCACCTGCGGCTGGTAATGGACTTCAAACTCACCCCGGTCGAGCGCCCTCCGCATTTGCTGATCGATGCGATGCGATTCGGCCTGTCGCTGGTCAATGGCAAGATCGAAACCGGTAATCCGCATTTTGCCGGAATGTTTTGAGGCGTACATCGCGATGTCCGCCCGGCGCATCAGCTCGGCGACATCGTCGGCACCCTTGCTTCGCGATGCCAGACCGATACTCGCCCCGATCAATATCGTTCGCTCGCCCAGATGAAACGGTTTCGACAGCCGACTGATGAAACTTTCGGCAAAGCGCGCGAGCCGGTCGTCGGCATCACGACCAACGGCTAGTATCGCGAATTCATCGCCCCCAAGGCGCGCCACCATGTTGCATTCATGGCCGAATTCCAACGCTGCGGCCGAGCATTTCTTGATCAGATCGTCACCGACGCCGTGACCATAATTGTCGTTAACCGCCTTGAACCCATCGAGGTCGAGAAATGCCAGTGCCATGTGGTCGCCCTGCCTGATGGCGTTGCCGATTTCATTTTCAAGCGCACGGCGGTTCGGCAGGTTACTTAAGGAATCAATCAGCGCACTGCTGCGTAATTCTTCAAAAAAGCGATAACAATACGCCAGCAGCAGGCCGAGCGCAAAAACTCCAAGGAGCAGGACCAAGCCGATAATAGGCGACGCTTTCCAGAAGGCAGCATGGCCGGGGTTACTCGGAGGCCAGCCAAGCCGAGTCACAATCCGCTGTTTGGGATCGCGCAAGATGACGCTCGCCACCGATGGCTGGCTGGTCATCACCAGCCCGTCGAGCACTAGCCCGTCGCTGATCCGCGAAAGCATCTTGGCTGAAATGGTTCGGGAGAGAACGATATAAACCGGTGACCGCCCGTTGACGACCTGTTCCAGCTCCGATGCGACCGGTGCCACTTCAGACACCGCCACGACTTTGGCGATGGTACCGACACGAACGATACCGCCGGCAGATTCTGCCCCGCGGTCGACCTGCCTGATAAGCGTATCGAGGCTGTCGCCATAGTTCCGGCGAAAATCTGTGCTGCTTTTATCGCCATCCTGATAACCCATCAGCGTTTCGCCATGGCCGTTCGTCACAAAGAGCGTGTCGTAGACATTTTCAGTATCGGACACGGCGCCCCAGGTGCCCCAGCCAAAGTCTGCATCGGGCTGGTCACGGTATAGCGCAAGCGCCGCATCGTCCCATTTTGCATTGTCTTCGGCTAGCGCTTTGACTTGCAAAACCTGGCTCTCGATTGCCATGTGAATGGCCCTCGACGTTCTTTTCATATCCAGCTCGTTGGCGGCGTTGGTCGTGCTCCAATAGCTGAAGCCGGATAACGCCATAACCATGGCCATGATTGTGACGAGCACCCACAACGGCCCGGTCAACCGCCGCAATTCGGTTTTGCGTATCTGCATCACTGGCTGTTCGCTCACATTCCAAACGTCGTGCGGTTGACTGCTGGAACACCGTCATAACCACCATTTGTTAAATTTCCTTTTTGTACGACGCAGGTTTTGTAAGGCATTTTTGTTGAACACCGCAGCAAACCGTTTCCCTTACGTTCCGCCGAACGCTATGGCATGACACGTGAACCCAGCACCGCCCGAACTCCCCTTTCCTGCCTTGCATGCCAGCCATGCGGGTATCTGGATGGCATTGCCAGACGGGCAGGTGCGAACGATGGGCAAGGGGGAGGCTGTAGGGCGAGCGGCGGAAACACCGCTTGTCATGCTCAACGCGCCGCTGGTGGCGCAGCGGCTGGGCTATGCAGAATTGTCGGGGCTGGATGTGCTTGAGCTGTTTGCCTTTCTCCATCCGGCGCGGTTTGTGGTGCCGACGGCCAAGGGGTTAGCAGGGGTGCTTGGGGTGGCGACGCCAGCCAATGATGAGGCCGTCGCGCCCTTCCTTCTCGTCGCCGCGCAGACGCTGCTCGCCACCCTCTCCGACCCTTCCTGGCCAGAGCGGGAGGGCGCTTGGGACAGCGCGCAGGCGTTGATGCGCGTCCGCTGGCCTTGGGCCAATCTGGTTTTGCGCCATCTGAAAAAGCCCGAAAAACCGGAACGCTGGTTATTTGCCAAATTGCCCGAATGGGTGGAAGCACCGCCGCGTGTCCCGCCGCGCGTCGTTACGCTCAGCCCGGACGCAGTACAGGCGCAACTGGCAGCCCTCGTTGGCGGCGAAGCCGAAACGCGGCAGGGACAGCGCGATTTTGCCCAGGCCGCCGCCCGGATTTTTCGCCCGCGATCGCGCAAAGGCGAACCCAATATGGTGCTGGCAGAGGCCGGCACCGGTATCGGCAAGACGCTTGGCTATCTTGCGCCGGCGTCGTTATGGGCCAGCGCCGCCGACGGCGCGGTATGGATTTCGACCTTTACCAAGGCGTTGCAACGCCAGTTGGTGCGCGAGGCAAAGCGGATTTATCCCGATGCCAAAACTTTCAAATCGAAGGTCGTGGTGCGTAAGGGCCGCGAAAATTATTTGTGTCTGCTGAACCTTG
Source organism: Sphingomonadales bacterium (assembly GCA_031421975.1). GTDB lineage: Bacteria > Pseudomonadota > Alphaproteobacteria > Sphingomonadales > Sphingomonadaceae > Sphingorhabdus_B. Next base: position 4,194 of record JANOPT010000281.1, read on the forward strand.
AAGACGCTTTGCAAGGCGGTTTCGCAGGCCGTGCTGCGACCCTGGCCCATCTGGTGGCGCGCTGGGCCGCTTTTACCAAGGACGGCGACATGATCGGCGGCGATCTGCCGGGATGGTTGCCCACCTTGTTCCGGCGCAACGGACAGGCCGCGCTGACCGACCGGCGCGGCGAGTGCATTTATGCCGGGTGTCCGCATTACAAGAAATGCTTTATCGAACGCGCCGCGCGCGCCAGCGTGTACGCCGACATCGTTATTGCCAACCATGCATTGATGATGGTCAACGCCGCCCGAGGCCGTGATGAAGTGAGCCGGCCGACGCGGATCATTTTCGACGAGGGCCATCACTTGTTCGATGCAGCCGATTCGATGTTTGCTGCGGCGCTGACGGGGCAGGAAACCATTGAGCTGCGTCGTTGGATCGTCGGCCCCGAAGGCAAGGCACGCGGACGTCGGCGGGGCCTTGCCGCGCGGCTCGCCGATGTCGCATCCTATGATGACGAAGGCGGCGTCGCCATCGAACTGGCGCGGCTGGCGGCCGAGGCCCTGCCCGGCGATGGATGGTTGCAACGCCTGGCCGAAGGGGTTCCGTCAGGGCCGCTTGAACGCTTGTTATCGGCCATCCGAGGAATGGTTTTCGCGCGCGACGAAAGTAACGCGGCAGAAGGCGGTTACGGACTGGAAACCGAACTGGCCGACCCCGACGCTGCGGTGGTCGATGCAGCCGCCGATGCAAGCATTGCGTTGGAAGCATTGGCCCGGCCGCTGACGGTGCTTGGCCAGCGCCTTGAGGCGATGATTGCCGATCCGCCCGACTGGCTCGACGGCAGCGCGCGGGCCCGGGTCGAAGGTGCGATGGCAAGCCTTGGCTGGCGTATCGACACATTGCGCGCATGGATTTCGATGTTGGCGCGTGCTGTTGGCCCGGTCGATCCGGATTTTGTCGATTGGCTCGCGATTGATCGTTTTGAAGGCCGCGAGATGGATGTGGGCATGCATCGGCGCTGGCTAGACCCGATGAAACCCGTTGCAGATATCGTCCTGAAACCCAGCCATGGCGTGCTCGCGACATCCGCGACATTGCGAAGCGGTGGAGACTGGCTGAATGCGGAATGCCGGACAGGCGCTGTGCATCTTGACCATGCTGCAGAACATTTTTCAGCCGCTAGCCCGTTCGATTACACCGTTCAGGCCGAGGTTTTGATTGTGACCGATGTGAAACGCGGCGACATGGCGGCGCTGGCAGGAGCCTATGCATCGCTGGTCAGTGCATCCGGCGGCGGCGCACTTGGCCTGTTCACCGCCATCCGCCGGTTGCGTTCGACCTATGCCCGCATCGCCGACCGGCTGGCGCGTGACGGGCTGCCACTTTATGCACAGCATGTCGACCCCATCGATACTGGAACATTAGTCGATATTTTCCGCGATGATCCGCATGCCAGCCTGCTTGGCACCGATGCGTTGCGCGATGGCGTCGACGTTCCGGGCCACTCGCTTCGGCTGGTCATCATGGAGCAGGTGCCGTGGCCGCGTCCCGATATTTTGCATCGGGCCCGGCGGCTGGCGTTCGGGGGCAATGATTTCGACGACCGGATTATCCGCGCGCGCATGGCGCAGGCCTTCGGTCGTCTGATCCGCAGTGCAGGCGACAGGGGGCATTTTGTTTTGCTGTCGCCATCGGTTCCAAGCCGTCTGCTGACGGCCTTTCCACCGGGTACACCCATCCGCCGCGTGACCCTGGATGAGGCGATAAGGTCGATTAAATCAGGTCTTCCCCAAGTCACAAATTTGCGGCAGGACGCAGGTGAAGTTCTGGATGAGAGAAACCCGATTTGACGCTTATACTGACTTTGTTACGCCACGCCAAATCGAGCTGGGATGACGCGATTCCGCGTGACTTCGACCGGCCGCTGAACAAACGGGGCGAAAAAGCTGCCGTCATCGTCGGGCGATGGGTAAAGCGGGAGCAACTGGCATTCGATCACGTCGTTGCCAGTCCTGCGGTCCGGGTAATCGACACCATCGACCAATTTGTAAAAGGCACTGGCGAAAGGATTGACGCGACCTGGGACCGGCGGATTTATCTGGCGTCTTCGGCCACGCTGATGGACGTGCTGCGCGACCAGTCGGATACGCATAAAAGCGTCATGATGGTCGGACATAATCCGGGGATGGAGGATCTGGTGTTCGACATCGTTCCTGACGATGGAAGCTCTCCGTTACGCGATGTAGTGTGGGAAAAATATCCGACCGGTGCGCTGGCGCGGATGGAGCTCGATATTGACAGCTGGGCCGCCATCGACCGCAAAATCGGCAGGCTGACCCATTTCATCCGCCCGCGCGACCTTGACCCCGAATTGGGGCCCGAGGACGAATGACCCCGGTCGTCTGGCGTCGTGCGGATGTACAGGACGCAGAAGCACTGTCCTATTTGGGTGCGGCTACTTTTCTGGCGAGCTTTGCCAACGACCATCCGGGCAAGCCGCTGATCGGGCATTTGAAAGCCGAGCATAGCGCGGCTTATTATGCGGCAAAGCTGGCCAACCCGGATGTCGATATCATTATCGGCGAAACACTGCTGGGCGCGCCGGTCGGCTATGTAATGCTGGTGCCACCCGAACATCCGGAATTGCAAAAAGCGGGCGATATAGAGCTTAAACGGATTTATCTGCTTGGCCCGTGGCAGGGCGGGGGCAACGGTAAAATGCTGCTTCAACAGGCGTTTGACATTGCGGTGGCGCGGTCCGCACAGCGGCTTATTCTCGCTGTCTACGAAAGCAATGGCCGCGCTGTCGCCTTTTACGAAAAAGCGGGTTTCAAACCTATTGGCGAGACAATATTCATGGTTGGCGATACGCCATTCCGCGACATGGTCTATGCGCGGGATATGATTTAGGCAGCGGCCAGCGCCGATGCGAGGCGATCGCGAACGGCGCGCAATGCGGACATGTCGATTCCGGACGAAGCAGGCGATGCTGCGACCGGAACGGCCGTTTCCACGGCACCGTCCCCGCTCAAAAACTTGCGCGCGCCTTTGATCGTATAGCCTTCGCTATAAAGCAATCTGTTGATGCTATGCAGCAACGCAACGTCTTCGGGACGATAGAGGCGTCGCCCGCCCGCCCGGGTCAGCGGCC
>JANOPT010000282.1:0-6106 GCA_031421975.1 Sphingomonadales bacterium
GAAGCCGCCAAACGGATGGGCGTGCTCGCCGCGACAGGGCTGATCGTCGGCGAAAGCCTGTTCGGTGTGGCCTTTGCGGGCATCGTCGCAGGCAGCGGCAGCGACGCGCCGCTGGCCGTAGTGGGTGAAAGCTTCGAACCCATCGCTATGTGGGGCGGTGCAGCGCTGTTTATCGCGGTGCTGTGGTGGATTTACAACCGGACACGGCGCGAGGCGGCGCGCTAGATCTTAAATGCGGCGACCACGCTACCAGCTGCAACGACGAAAGTAGCAATTCCAACCCAAAGCGCCAGCCAGTCGCTGGTTGTCGGCTTTGGCTTCGTGCCCTTGGGAACCTGTCTCAACGACGATGGAATCCGTTTGCGACCCAACGTTAGGCCGGCGATGACAAGCCTTCCGATCCCGTGAAAATATCGTGCGCCATGCTTTGAAAAAATGAACTCCGCAGTAAGCTGTAAGGCAACTCGACCAACAAAGACAATTGCTTCACCAACAGCTTCATCGGGGGCCATTTCAGCTAATCATTCGCATCAATAAACCGCTCGGCATCGAGCGCAGCCATGCAGCCTGTGCCCGCGCTCGTAACAGCCTGGCGGTAGATGTGATCCATCACATCGCCGCTGGCAAAAACGCCGGGTACGCTGGTTTCGGTCGCCTGCCCCTCCGCTCCGCCGCGCACCTTGATATAGCCGCCGGCCATATCGAGATGGCCTTCGAAAATGCTGGTGTTGGGTTTATGGCCGATTGCAATGAATACCCCGTGCAAGGTCACGTCTTCACTGCCGCTGCCGTCGGTTGCCGCAATGCGCATCCCGGTTACGCCCGACGCGTCGCCGAGCACTTCGTCAAGCCTGTGGTTCCACTTGATCGTAATCTTGCCCTCCGCCTCGCGCGCGAATAGGCGGTCTTGCAGGATTTTCTCGGCCTTCAATTTGTCGCGCCGGTGGACCAAGGTCACATGGCTGGCGATATTGGCGAGATACAGCGCTTCCTCCACCGCCGTATTGCCGCCACCGATTACCGCCACCGGTTTATTGCGATAGAAAAAGCCGTCGCACGTCGCGCAGGCCGATACGCCCTTGCCCATAAACGCGGTCTCGCTCGGCAGCCCGAGATATTGCGCACTGGCACCCGTCGCGATGATCACCGCGTCGGCGGTATAGTCGCCCGCACCGCCAGTTAGCGTGAACGGCCGCTTCGAAAAATCGACTTTTTCGATATAGTCATTCTCGATTCTCGTCCCGAAGCGTTCGGCATGTTTTCGCATCCGCTCCATCAGTTCAGGGCCCATCACCCCTTCGTCGTCGCCCGGCCAATTGTCGACATCCGTGGTGGTCATCAACTGCCCGCCGATTTCGACGCCGGTGATAATCATCGGCGACAGGTTGGCGCGCGCGGCGTAAACGGCGGCAGTGTAGCCGGCGGGGCCTGAGCCAATGATGATAACGGGGGCGTGGCGTTCATTGCTGGTCATATTATGCTTCCGGTGATTCTGTTGGCCAACGACATAAGCATTGACCCCGTATTGGCCAAGGGCGGTGCCCGACTTATCCCCACCAAAATAGGGGCTTCCCTTGGCAAGCAGGGCCAACTATCGGGTTGGCAAATTCGTTCGTCCCGTTGGAGCAGATACATGACAACCATCACCGTAATTACCCGTTCAGGCGAAACCAAGGATGTGACCGCAGAGAGTGGCCTTTCGCTGATGGAAGTCATCCGCGACAATGGTTTTGACGAGTTGCTGGCCTTGTGTGGCGGTTGCTGCAGCTGCGCCACCTGCCATGTGCATATCGACCCGGCCTTTGCCGACAAGCTGCCTAAAATGGGCGAGGACGAAAACGACCTGCTCGACAGCACCGACCACCGCGATGAAACGTCGCGCCTGTCGTGCCAGATTCCGGTGACGGATGATCTCGACGGCCTGATCGTGACAATCGCCGCCGAAGACTAGACGGCGGTAACTAACCCGATCATCGCCCCTGTCATAGCCGACGCGAGATTGCCCGCGACCCAGCTTTTCATGCCCAGCGCCGCTGCATCCGCACGCCGCGCGGGGCATAGGGTGCCGATGGTCGAAACGAGTAGTCCGACGCTGGCAAGGTTGGCAAATCCGCATAAAGCATATGTAACAATCAGCTTGCTGCGCGGACCCAGCGTCCCGTCAGCCAGTGCCGCCATGTCGAGATAGGCAACATACTCGTTCAGTATCGCCTTGGTCCCCATCAGTCCGCCAGCCGCCCCAGCCTCGTTCCACGGCACACCGATGGCCCACATCAATGGTGCGAATAGCCAACCGAACATCCGCCGCAGCGTCAAAGGGTCGCCGTCGATTAACGGCAGCACGGTGAGCATCTGATCCACCAACGCCACCAGCGCAAACACGACGATGATGATGCCGATGACCGCAAGGAACAGCTGCACCCCGTCCATCGTACCAGTAATCACGGCGTCGATGCTGCTTTCATATTTCAGGCTGGTGTCGTCCGGGTCCATCTGCGTGTCGCCCTCGCCCGGCACCATCAACCGCGCGATCAGTATCGACGCGGGCAGCACGATCAGCGACGCCGAAATCATATGCCCCACCGCGTCGGGAACGGTTTTGGATAGCGTCTGCGCGTAAAGAATGAGGATCGCGCCCGATATCGTCGACATCGCCAGCACCATGACCATGAACAATTCGCTGCGGCTCATTTTCTCGAAATAGGCGCGCACCACCAGCGGCGCTTCGACGACGCCCAGAAAGATATTCGCGCCGGCGCTGAGCCCCACAACGCCGCTGACGCCCATCGTTTTCTGCATCGCCCAGCTCAGCCCTCGGACGATGAAGGACAATATTTTCCAGTGCCACAGCAACGCGGCAAGCGCCGAAAACACGATGACCAAAGGCAAAATCTGGAACGCGATAATCAGCGGCGGCCCGGCACCGTCCTTCAGCACGAACGGCAACTCGCCGCCGCCGGTGTAGCCGAACATATAGCTGGAGCCGACGAGCGTTGCCTTCTCGATTGCCATCACCGCATAATTGGCGAGCATGATGACGTCCCAGACAAAGGGCACACGCACGATCACCAGCGCGATCAGGATTTGCAGCAGCAAAGCCCCGCCGACCCAGCGCCAGCCGGGAAACGCCTTGCGGTCCTCCGACAATCCCCACGCCATTAGCAAGATCGCCGATATCCCGATCAACCCCTGCAATTGCTGCAGCAAAGCCATCAACCGCGCATTGCCTTGTCGAACGATTCCTCAAGCACTGGGTAGCCATGACCATCGGGGATGCACAGCCAGCTGCCGTCCTCGCGCTTGTCGATATAGGTGAGCACCGTCGACACAGGATGCTGCGCCGCATGCGCCGCCGCTGTATCGAAGCTTCCGAACATCGCCAGCCGCTCGAGATTGCGCCGCGTCGGGAAGATCAGCTTTATCTTTCCCTCATCAGCACAGTCCAACGCCTCAGCCGCAGTCGCCCAGAAGAGCGCCCGGTTTTCGGTATGGTCAACGGTCGCAAGCGGCGCGGTGTTGCCCGCATCGACGAGATAGAAACGCGTATCGAAGACGCGGCTTGCGCCTTCAAACGCCGGGGGCCGCCAGCGCGACCACGGCACCAACTGTTCAAAATCGGGGGTCCAATTGTGGCGGGTACAGATAGCTTGCAGGCTATCGCCATTGTGGAGTTCGGCCCGCGCATCGTGACAATCGGCGGGGTCGGAAACGCCCTTGAGCCCAAGCGCCAGCCCGGCCTCTTCAATCGTCTCGCGGATCGCCGCCAGCCGCGCTGCGGCCTCATCGAGCGGCAATGGTTCGCCCAACATCTCAGCATAATCGAAATCGGCTGGATCGACCTTCCCGCCTGGAAACACCGCTGCGCCGCCTGCAAAGGCCATCGCCTTGATCCGCTCGACCATCAATAGCAAAGGCGCGCCGCCATCGGGGTTTTCGCGGAATATGACCATTGTGGCGGCAGGCGTTGCGGCGGGTTGGGGGACAGTTTCTGATGGCATGCGGCCTAACAAGCATGATTAAGCGCTGCTTAGAAGCGGAAAATTAATCCGGTGGTTAAACTCGGCTATCGCCGACGCCGCAGCATGCGGGTGTAAACTGTGGCGCACCGATATTGCGCCAGACCGCATAACGTGGCAGCCTCATCGTTATCGGAGGCAGCATCATGGGCATAATCGAAATACTGGGCCTGGCAGGAAGCCTCAGTCTCTTGTCGGGTTGGCGATTCTACCTGACAATATTCGCCACTGGCCTTGCGATGCATTTCGATGTCATCCCGCTGCCGGAAAATCTGGCCATGCTCGATGTTCTGGCGAACCCCTGGGTGCTGGGGATTAGCGCGATCGGTGCCGTCGCGGAGTTTTTCGCTGACAAGATCGCCTGGCTCGTTTCGATCTGGGATGGGCTCCACACGCTCGTCCGCCCCGTCGGCGGCGCATTATTGGCGCTGGCGGTGGTCGATAGCTCCGACCCGACATGGCAGGTCGTTGCATTCCTGCTGGGTGGCGGCGCGGCGCTGGCCAGCCATGCGACCAAATCGACCGCGCGCGCGGCGGTCAACACCAGCCCCGAGCCATTCAGCAATGTCGTGGTCTCGACCGTCGAGGATGTCGCCACCGGCGGGTTGCTTGTCCTCGCCTTTGCCAATCCCGTCGCCGCTTTGGTTATTGCGTTGACGTTGCTGGGGTTGGCGGTGTGGGGGTTGTGGGCTGGGTACCGGGCATTCCGGCGCGTGTTTCCGCCGAAGGCTGTCCCGACGCCTGCTGCCCAGCGGCCGGCGGATTAGCACCCGTTCCGCTGGCAAATACGACATTCTGGTTGGGAACGGGCGTAATCGGCTTCGGCAATTCGCCGCTGAATCCGGAATAGATGAACCCGCCATTTTCCAGCGTATCCAGTATCCACTCCCGCTTGTCCGGCTCGACCACAAGACAGCCTTCACTCGATCCCGGCTTGCCGCGCATCGAAATCAGTTCGGCATTGAAATAGCGCCGCCGTTCGGGCGCATAGCTGTGGACGACGATATCGCGCATCCGCATCTGGCTGTTCGATGGCTCCAGACCGTCGAGCCGAAGCGAAATCCCGTTGATCCCGACATAACGCTCACCGCCGCGGGCGGCACCCAATGACGACGTGAAGCTGTTGTAAACGTTGCTGAAGACCGTTGCGTAGCCATCATCATCAGGGTCCGATCCGATACCGTGAGCTACCCGGATCGGGTTGTCGAGACCATCGCCGGTCCTAAGGTCGATCCGGTATAATCGGGGTTCGTTGCTATGCCTGGCAAAGTCGACGACGACGATAACGGCAGGACCGGCGTTGCGACCATAAGCGCAATAATATCCGCGATACTTGTCCATCGCAGTTGTAAAAATCTTTCCATCGAGCCGATATTTCGGCGTCGAAAAAGCGTCATAATATCCAAAACCAATGGCTTTTGCCGACAGGCCCAATGCGTCGCAGGTAATTTCGGGGCGTGGCGGTTTAACATAAACGGGTGCAGTTGCCGCGCCATCCCCTGTACCGCTTTTGAAAACGACCGCGGGTTGCGCCGCTGGCGTCGCGGCATTTTGGGCGTAACCGGGCGCTGCGACCAGCAACAAAGACAACAGGGGAAATCGAACAGTCACAAATATCATCCGTCTTGAATAGTTAGATGCCTAACGCTGCGACCCATCCTTTTGCTCCATTATGCTGCGATTGCGAAATAACGCAAGCGTGGACAAAACCCTGCCTTGTAAATCTTGCCATGAAACGCCATTTTCCCACCCTCTGCGCGCTCTTGCGTTTATAGAACAAATCTGGAACAAGTCGGACTTATGTCACTCACCCATATAAAGGTGCGCGGTGCGCGCGAGCATAATCTCAAGGGCGTCGATATCGACCTGCCGCGCGATCAGTTGATCGTGATTACCGGGCTGTCGGGGTCGGGCAAATCTTCGCTGGCGTTCGACACCATCTATGCCGAGGGGCAGCGGCGCTATGTGGAATCGCTGTCGGCCTATGCGCGGCAGTTCCTTGAGATGATGCAGAAGCCAGATGTCGAGCATATCGAGGGGCTGTCGCCTGCGATCTCGATCGAGCAGAAAACCACGTCGCGCAACCCGCG
>JANOPT010000283.1:0-6797 GCA_031421975.1 Sphingomonadales bacterium
ACGTGCTTCTGGAACGATCACCGGATCAACATCATCGATACGCCCGGCCACGTCGATTTCACGATCGAAGTCGAACGCTCGTTGCGCGTCCTCGATGGTGCGGTTGCGTGTTTCGATGGCGTTGCGGGCGTTGAGCCGCAGTCCGAAACGGTGTGGCGTCAGGCCGACAAGTATAAAGTCCCGCGGATGTGCTTTGTGAACAAGCTCGACCGGACGGGTGCGAATTTCGAACGCTGTGTCGAAATGATCAAGGATCGCCTCGGCGCGCGGCCTGCCGTGCTCTATCTCCCAATCGGCATCGAAGGCGGCTTCAAGGGTCTGGTCGATCTCGTCGAGAATCGCGCGATTGTGTGGCTCGAAGAGTCATTGGGTGCGAAGTTCGAATATCAGGATATTCCCGCCGATCTCGCCGATGCTGCCGCGAAGGCGCGTTCGGAACTGATCGAAATGGCGGTCGAGCAAGACGATGATGTCATGGAAGCCTATCTCGAAGGCAATGAGCCTGACACCGCGACATTGAAGGCGCTGATCCGCAAGGGCACGCTGGCATTTGCGTTCGTGCCGGTGCTGTGCGGTTCGGCGTTCAAGAACAAGGGCGTCCAGCCGCTGCTCGATGCCGTGGTCGATTATCTGCCGTCGCCGCTCGACGTGCATGCGATTCAGGGGCTCAAGCTCGACGGCGTGACGCCAGATGAGCGCGCGGCCGATGACAATGCACCGTTCTCGGCACTGGCGTTCAAAATCATGAACGATCCCTTCGTCGGCACGCTGACCTTCGCGCGCATTTATTCGGGAAAGCTCGAAACCGCGTCGCAGGTGCAGAATTCGGTCAAGGACAAGAAGGAAAAGGTCGGCCGCATGTTGCTGATGCATGCCAATGACCGCGAGGATATCCAGGTTGCCTATGCGGGCGATATCGTCGCGCTTGCGGGCCTCAAGGACACCACGACCGGTGAAACGCTGTGCGCGATCAACGATCCGATCATCCTCGAGCGGATGGAATTCCCCGAGCCCGTGATCGAATTGAGCGTCGAACCGAAGACCAAGGCCGATCAGGAAAAAATGGGCATCGCGCTCAATCGCTTGAGCCGCGAAGATCCGTCATTCCGCGTGTCATCGGATGCTGAAAGCGGCCAGACGATCATCAAGGGCATGGGTGAGCTTCACCTCGAAATCCTCGTCGATCGCATGAAGCGCGAATTCAAGGTCGAGGCCAATGTCGGCGCGCCGCAGGTGGCGTATCGTGAATATCTCGCGAAGAAGGTCGATATCGATTACACGCACAAGAAACAGTCGGGTGGTTCGGGCCAGTTTGGTCGAATCAAGTTCACCGTGAAACCGGGCGAACGTGGTGCAGGCGTTACCTTCAAGGACGAAGTCAAGGGCGGCAATATTCCCAAGGAATATATCCCGTCGGTCGAAAAAGGCATGCGCGAAACGGCTGAAAGCGGTTCGCTCATCGGCTTCCCGATCATCGATTTCGAAATTACGCTGTATGACGGCGCTTACCATGACGTCGATTCATCGGCGCTTGCGTTCGAAATCGCCGGTCGTGCCGGTATGCGTGAAGCCGCGCAAAAGGCAGGCATCAAGCTGCTCGAGCCGATCATGAAGGTCGAGGTCGTATCGCCTGAGGAGTATCTGGGGGACGTCATCGGCGACATGAATTCGCGTCGCGGCCAGATCCAGGGTACCGACACGCGCGGTAACGCTCAGGTTGTTGAATCCATGGTGCCGCTCGCCAACATGTTCGGCTATGTGAACCAGCTCCGCTCGTTCACGCAAGGCCGCGCCAACTATTCGATGTTCTTCGATCATTATGACGAAGTGCCATCGAATGTTGCGGCTGAGATCAAGGAAAAGCTGGCTTAATCGCCATTGCTATGCGGCAGCCGCTTCTTAAAAGAGGCGGCTGCCGATTGGCACCTCGCGGTCGGGTGCAAATAATACAACCGCCCCGCTGGCATCGGGAAACCCAAGCGTCAGCACCTCCGACATTGTTTTCCCGATCTGCCGCGGCGGAAAGTTGACGACGGCTGCGACCAGCCGTCCCGGCAGTTCCTCAAGCCCGTAATTTTCGGTAATTTGCACAGAAGATTTCTTGATGCCGATCACCGTGCCGAAATCTATGGTCAGCACATAAGCGGGTTTGCGCGCGCCCGGTAACGTAACGGCCTCAAGCACTTTTCCCACACGAATATCCACGGCGAGAAACGCTGTGAAATCGATAACTGGCGCAGCGCCTGACGCTGGATCATGTGTCATATGCATGGCGTGGCTATGACAGAACTGCGACGTTTTTGCCACAGCTTTGGCACAATCGTTTGCACCGTCTTTTCTTTTTGATACTTTCGTTCAGTATGTCTGCCGAGGTCGAAGCCACACAAGCAGCAAATGCGTAAATAAACCGCTCCGGCCGGGTCAAAACATACAGGGAGTTCACACATGATAGCATTACACAATCGATCGAGATCGCGCGCATGGCTTGCATGCAGCACCGCTGCATTCGCGCTGATGGCAACCCAACCTGCATTTGCCCAGGACGGGGAAGCGGTGACCACTGCGGCCACCGACGAAGGCGAAGATTCCATCGTTGTGCTCGGCACACGCCGCACCGACCGGTCTGCCGGCGATACCGCGTCGCCTGTCGATGTCATCAGTGCGGACGAGCTTGGCGCACAACCTGCTGCCAATATGCTCGATGCGGTCAAGAACATCATCCCTTCGTTCTTTGTCAGCCAGAATACCATTTCCGACGCATCGACCTTTGTGCGCTCGCCTTCACTTCGCGGTCTGCCTGCCGACAATATTTTGGTTATGCTCAACGGCAAGCGGTACAACCGTTCGGCGCTGGTCCAGGTCTACAGCGGCGGCGATACCGCGCTGGGCTTCGGATCCCAGGGTGCCGATATTTCGGCGATTCCGGCCATCGCCATCGCCAATCTGCAAGTATTGCGTGAGGGCGCGACTGCCCAATATGGTTCCGATGCAATCGGCGGCGTATTGAATTACGGCCTGCGCGAAGACGAGGGCATTGAACTGCAGGCGCGCTATGGCCAGTATTTCGATAATGGCGATGGCAAAAGCTATCAGGTTGCCGGTAATGTCGGAACCAAGATTGGCGACCGCGGCTTTATCAACCTATCTGCGGAATATAATGACGACGGACAGACCAGCCGCGGTGCAACCCGTCCAATTGCGCTGGTGTTCGAAGATTTGAACCCGACCCTTGCCGACCAGTTGCCAAATTATCCCGGCCCTGTGCAGATTTGGGGTTCGTCGCCAAGCAAAGGCTACAAGGCAATCTTGAACGCCGGTTTTGACGTGACCGACAACAGCGAGCTTTACATGTTCGTCAATGTCGCGCGCAGCAAAGGCAATCAAAGCTTCAACTATCGTTCGCCGATCTCTGCGCCGACGCCATTGGTGGTCGATGACGGTTCGGGCACGCCTGCGACGCGTTCGCCGGGCCGCAACGGTGCATTTGCCCATCCGGCATATCTGACGCCTTGCCCAACCGGCAATCCGACATGTCCTGCGGGCAGTTTCGTTAAGGATACCAACGTCTTTAACTTCTCGACGCTTTATCCGGCCGGGTTCACGCCGCGCTTCATCGGGGTGAACAAGGAAATTTTCGGCACGGTGGGTTATAAGGGAGAGGCCGATAGCGGCTTCCGCTATGATCTGTCGGGTTCGATGAGCCGTAATTCGCTCACCCTTTCGATGACCGATTCGCTGAACCAGTCATTTGGCCCGCAAAGCCAGACCGAATTCGAATTCGGGTCGCTGATCCAGAAAGAACTGAACCTCAATCTCGACGTCAGCTATCCCGTCGAAGCTGGTCTCGCCAGCCCGATCACGCTTTCGGCAGGTGCAGAATATCGTAAGGAAACGTACAAAGCCACCGAAGGTGATTTGCAGTCCTATGCTGCGGGTCCCTTTGCATCGCAGCAACTTTATCTTGAAACTGCGCCCGGCTCCGGGGTTTATACGTTTGATTCGGCGGTCAGCTTCAATCCGGCGGCAAGTGGTTATGGCGGCACCAGCCCTGCATCGGCGGGCAGTTTCAGCCAAAAGAACTTTGCCTTATATGTCGGCGCAGAGACCGACCTGAGCGAAGCGCTGAGCGTGGGCGTCGCTGGACGTTATGAGGATTATAACACGTTCGGCAGCACGTTTGTCGGTAAGTTCAACATGTTGTATAACTTTACCGACTGGTTTGCCCTTCGCGCCACGTTCGGCACGGGTTTCCATGCGCCATCGCCTGGCCAGAGCAACGTCGAAATTCTGACGACCAACTTTGTGCAAGGTAATCAGGTTCAGACCGGAACATATCAGGTCGATAACCCGATTTCGCAATATTACGGAGCCAAACCGCTCACGCCTGAAAAGTCGACCAACTTCGGTCTCGGCTTTGTTATCAAGCCGACAAGTAGCCTTTCGCTTACCATGGATGCGTATTCGATCAAGGTGCGTAACCGGATCGGCATTACCCAAACGTTCGACGTGACGGCTGCTGATATCATTGCCTTGCCAGCATTGGCTTCGGTCGGCGTAGGTGGCGATGTCAACTACTTCACCAACGGCTTCAACACCACTACATCGGGGCTGGATGTGATCGGCACATACCGGACCGATGTTGGCACCGGCAAATTGAACATGACGCTGGCGTATAACTACAACAAGAGCGAGGTTACCAAGTTCGACCCACAGGTCATCAGCGCGGCGCAGCGTTCGGACATCTCGAAATTTGCACCACGCCACAGGGTCATTTTGTCGGCGGGCCTGCAACTTGGTGATTTCTCGATCAATGCTCGCGAAAATTACTATAGCTCATGGAGCGTCCAGGCCGACTATCCCGGGCAGGTCTTCGGCGCCAAGTTCACATCGGACCTTGATTTGAGCTATACCCTTGCCGAGCATTACACGCTGACCGTTGGCGCGAACAATCTGTTCAATACCAAGCCTGACCGGATTGCGCCTTCGTCATCCAACCCGATTTTCGCGCTGACCAACAGCACGGGGGATGGCCAGATTTATCCGCGCAGCGGCGGTCCTTTCGGGATCAATGGCGGGTTCTGGTATGCCCGTATTCGCGTCAAATATTGATCTGAATTAAAAATACGCAACAGGCGGAGGGGTATAATCCTTCGCCTGTTGTTTTTTGCGGAAGGTCAGGAACGCAGGACATGGCTGCATGAGTAACGGTTTTACCCACCGTATCGCCACGCTTGGCGATCTTGATGCCATGAAACAGACAATGGCACGCTCGATCGCGCAGTTGCAGTCCGAATATCTGACTCCCGAACAGGTCGCGGCCAGTCACAAGGTTATGGGCCTCGACAGCCAGCTGGTGCGCGACGGCACCTATTTCCTGATCGAAAGCGGGAACCGGATTGCAGGATGCGGCGGCTGGAGCTTTCGCGCAACGCTGTATGGCGGAGACGAGAGCGTCGTTGCCCGTGAACCCGAGCGGCTTGACCCAGCGGTCGACGCGGCCAAAATCCGGGCGATGTACACTGACCCTGATTTTATCAGGCGAGGCATCGGCACGCGGATAATCGAACTATGCGAAAATGCCGCCCGCGAGGCCGGGTTCAGGCGTACCGAGTTGATGGCTACTGCGGCGGGTATTCCGCTATACCGGAATCGGGGATACGAATCGATTGCCGAGCAGCAATTTGCCGACATTGATGGCGTCCGTGTTCCGCTGCTAAGGATGGAAAAACACCTGACATGATGCCCCCAAATGACATATTGCAACGCTTTTGAAGGCAATGCTTGCATCGGTGAAAAAGAGGCACTAAGGGCAGCGCCTGATTCAGCAGGCGGCGTTCCATCTGAACATAATATGACATTTACAAAGTAAAAAGGTTTGAAAAATGGCAAAGGCTAAATTTGAGCGGACGAAGCCGCATTGCAATATCGGCACCATCGGTCACGTCGATCACGGCAAGACCACGCTGACCGCAGCAATCACCAAAGTTATGGCTGAACTTCACGGCGGTACCGCTGTCGATTTCGCCAACATCGACAAGGCTCCTGAAGAACGTGAGCGCGGCATCACGATCAACACGGCCCACGTGGAATATGAGACCGCTAAGCGTCACTACGCTCACGTCGATTGCCCCGGACACGCCGACTATGTGAAAAACATGATCACCGGCGCTGCCCAAATGGACGGTGGTATCCTTGTGGTTTCCGCTGCGGATGGCCCGATGCCACAGACTCGCGAGCACATCCTGCTTGCCCGCCAGGTCGGCGTTCCTGCTCTCGTCGTTTTCATGAACAAGGTTGACCTTGTGGACGATGCCGAGCTTCTCGAGCTTGTTGAAATGGAAATTCGTGACCTTCTTTCCATGTATGAGTTCCCAGGCGACGATATTCCAATCGTCATGGGTTCCGCCAAGGGCGCTCTCGATGGAGATCCTGCCCAAATGGAAAACGTCATGAAACTCATGGACGCAGTGGATTCCTACATCCCTGAGCCTGAGCGTCCGATTGACAAAACTTTCCTCATGCCGATCGAAGACGTGTTCTCGATTGAAGGTCGTGGAACGGTTTGCACCGGTCGTGTTGAGCGCGGTATCGTCAAGAAGATGGAAGAAGTCGAAATCGTTGGTATCCGCGACACGCAGAAGACCACGGTCACCGACATCGAAATGTTCCGTAAGCTTCTCGACGAAGGTCGTGCAGGTGACAACGTCGGTCTCCTTGTTCGTGGTCTCAAGAAGGACCAAGTCGAGCGTGGCCAAGTCATCGCCAAGGTCGGCACCGTCAAGGGGCATACCGTTTTC
>JANOPT010000284.1:0-10141 GCA_031421975.1 Sphingomonadales bacterium
CCCGAACTGCGCGGCAAGCCGGTCGCCGTTGGCGGATCGTCAAAGCGCGGGGTGGTGGCGGCGGCAAGCTATGAGGCGCGGGCCTTCGGCGTCAGGTCGGCGATGCCTTCGGTCACAGCTCAGCGCCAGTGCCCTGACCTGGTTTTCGTCAAACCGCGTTTCGAGGCGTACAAGGCAGTATCGCGGCAAATCCGCGAGATTTTTGCGCGGCACACTGACATCATCCAGCCATTATCGCTCGACGAGGCCTATCTGGATGTGACTGAAGACAAGACAGGGCTGGGCTCTGCGGTCAAAATAGCCAAAGCCATTCGCGCCGCAATCCAAGCCGAAACCGGCCTTACTGCCAGCGCCGGTGTCAGCTATAACAAGTTCATCGCCAAACTCGCGAGCGACCAGAACAAGCCCGATGGTCTCTGCGTTATCCTGCCCGATCAAGGTGCGGCTTTCGTCGGAGCCCTTCCCGTCCGCCGCTTCCACGGCGTTGGCCCGCGGACGGCGGAAAAAATGGCCAAGCTTGGTGTCCATTCCGGCGCCGACCTGGCGCAGAAGGACGCGGCATGGCTGGCGCATCATTTCGGCAGCTGGGGCGGATATTTGTTCAACGCCGCGCGCGGCATCGACGACCGCCCGGTCAGTGCCAACAGCATCCGCAAATCGCTGGGCGGCGAAAGCACCTATTTAGACGACAAGCGCAGCGAGGCCGAACTTCGCGATGCGCTGGAGGAAATCATTGACCTCGTGTGGGAACGGATCGTGCGGTATCAGGCGAGGGGCAAGACTTTAGTATTAAAGGCGCGATACAGTGATTTTCGCACCATTACCCGCTCGCGCACTATCGGCCATATCATCGCCGACCGCGGGGAATTCTCGGCATTAGGACACACGCTGCTTGACCAGATATTGCCCCCCGAAATGGGCATCAGGCTGTTGGGATTGACCCTGTCCGGACTGGTTGGCGAACAGGGCGTCCAGGATGACGCAACGCCGCAAGCGAGTTTTGCATTCGACGCACTTGAAAACTGAAGATATCCTCCACATATCAGAATACTGACTTAGGCGCCTAATACAGGGAGCGATATATGGCCCGCCCTCAGACCGATATCGACTCAGGTAGGGAGCAGCTTTTAGAGGTTGTCGACGACCTCGTCCGAAAACGTGGTTCCGCCGATATTTCGATGACCGACCTTGCCGCAGCCGCAGGGATGTCGCCGTCAAACCTTTATCGTTTCTTCGAAAACCGCGATGCGCTGCTTGAGGCCGTTGCAGAACGTTTTTTCGCCGAAAAAGTGAAGATCATGGAAGAAGTGACCGCCGCCGACCTTCCGGTGCGCGACAAGATGTTCCAATATTTTGGACGCCGGTTCGAGCTGATGGTCCAGCAATATGAGGCTGAACCCGATTTGCTGAAAAGCTATCTCGAAATCGGCCAGCAACATTTTGAGGTCGTGCGCGGCTTTGTCGATCTCGGCGATCACTATCTCGCGCTGATCGTTGCTGAAGCAATGGAGCAGGGATATTTCGAAGGCCTGTCGATCGACGAAAGCGTATCGCTCATCAACCAAATGATGCAATGCTATACAAATCCCGAAGCCATTATTTATATCGGCACGGGCAAGCTGAAAGTCGAGAAACTGGCGCGGATTGTCGATACGATTTTTGCCGGGCTGAACAGCAAGGCTTTTGCGGTGCCAGTGGCCGAGCCGCATATTAAAATCGTTTCCTGACGGGTTGCCATCGCACCGCACCTCTGGCAGAGGCCCGCGCTCTGTCCATTACCGGACGGGCGATTAGCTCAGCGGTAGAGCACTCGCTTCACACGCGAGGGGTCACAAGTTCAAACCTTGTATCGCCCACCATTTCCAGCTTCGCTGAAAATTAGTCATGCGATTAAACTCGCTTGGATAACTTCGCGATTGTGTTCTATGCCCTGAAATTAGTCAGGGAGAGCAACATAAATGAAGCCGATCGAAAACCGCATCACCGAAATGCTCGGTGTTGAATATCCCATCGTTCAGGCCCCGATGGGCTGGATCGCGCGGGCACAATTGGCATCGGCGGTGTCCAATGCCGGCGGGCTGGGGATTATCGAAACATCATCGGGGCAACTCGAAGAAGTCCGCGCCGAAATCGTCAAGATGCGGGAACTTACGACCAAGCCATTCGGCGTGAACATCGCGCAGGCATTTGTTCGCGACCCCGGTATTGTCGATTTTGTTGTCGACCAAGGCGTCAAGTTCGTCACCACTTCGGCAGGCGATCCCAACAAATATTGCGGACCGTTGAAAGCTGCTGGCCTTACGGTTTTCCACGTCGTCCCTACACTCGCAGGCGCGCTGAAAGCCATTGCTGCCGGCGTTGACGGGCTGGTGGTCGAGGGCGGCGAGGGCGGCGGTTTCAAGAACCCCAACGATGTGGCGTTGATGGTGTTGCTACCGCTGATCCGCAGCAAGGTCGATGTGCCGATTATCGCGGCAGGCGGCATGGTTTGCGGGCGGTCGATGGCTGCCGCCTTTGCGCTGGGCGCAGAAGGTGTCCAGATGGGCACGCGAATGGTCAGCGCCGCAGAATCGCCCGTCCACCAGAACTGGAAAGATGCGATTATAACGGCGCGAGAAACCGATACGCTGTTCCTCAACCGCCATGGCCCCGGACCGGCGTTGCGGGCGCTGCGGACTGAGCGGACGACGAAGCTCGACCGCGAACCGACCGATAATATTATGGCTGAGATGCGCGGCGTGCTCGACCTCTATTTCGGTGGCGACATGGAGGCGGCGATTGCACTTTCGGGGCAGGTCGCGGGCCGCATTGACGAGGTGAAGCCCGCGAAACAGATTATCGACGAGGTGATCGCCGAATTCCATGACATCATGGCGGCAATGGCCAAAGATTATCTTTAGGAGCACAATTGGACCCCGTCCTTGAAGATTTCCTGAGCGACCCAGCAGCCGATGTGTCGGCGCTGAATGATGTTGCGCGGATCAAAAAGATGCTTGAGCAATGCGCGCGTGAGGGGCGGGCTATGAGTTATTCGGAACTGCTGCTTAATCTGGGTTTTCGTTTCACGCGCCCCAAGATGCGGCAAGTGTGCAAGACGCTCGATAAGATCGACCAAATAACGGTGGAGCAACAGGCACCGGCGCTCGCGGTGCTGGTGGTGCGCGAAGGCGACGGGCTGCCGGGGCAGGGATGGTGGACGGGGCGAACGGACTATCGGGGCGATTGGACTGGCACCGAGGCGCAAGCGCACGTGCGGGAGTTGCAGGACGAGGTTTTTGCTTACTGGAAAAACCGCCGGTGATCCGTGATGAATTCACCACCGCGCTTGCGCGTTTCGTCCGACGGGTATTGGGCGGCAACGCGACCCCGGAAAATCTGCAGCGCCTGACCGGCGGCGCGAATATGGAGAGCTGGTCGTTCGATTATGGCGACCAAGGCTATGTCCTGCGATATTCCCCATCCGCCGAACTGATGGCGGGCCGCGCTTATGGTCATGATGTCGAGGCGGCCATTGTCCGCGCCGCTTTTGCCGCTGGTGTCCAAGCCCCGGAGATTGTCGTTGAAGTAGAACCCGCCAATGCACTCGGTAGCGGTTACCTGATGCGGCGCGTCGAAGCCGAAGTGAATCCCGCGAAGATATTAGCAAGTCCGCCAGCTTCCTTACTTACAGATCTGGCCCGCGAATTGGCGGCGATCCACCAAGTTCCGATCGGAGATTTGCCCATTCTGCCAGCGACGGATGCTCCCGCATTGCTCGCGGACTTGCAGACCAAGTTCATCACTTATGGCGGCGACCGTCCCGTGATGGCGCTGGCATTCAAATGGCTTGAAGACCGCTTGCCGGATCCTGCCCAGCCCGTTCTTCTCCACGGCGATTTCCGCATTGGGAATATCATGGCCGACGCAAACGGGCTAGCCGCAGTGCTCGACTGGGAGCTCGCGCACATCGGTGACCGGCATCAGGATTTGGCCTTTGGCTGCATCAATAGCTGGCGTTTCGGGTTTATTGACCGGCCCGCGTTCGGGGTGGGTTCGCTCGATGATTTTTGGGTCGCATACGAAGCAGTAAGTGGGATTACCGTAGAGCCAGACCGCTTCCGCTGGTGGCTGGTCTATTCAACGCTCTGGTGGGGTATATGTTGTCTGCAAATGACGGAAATCTGGCGCAGTGGGCTTGATGCAGGGCTGGAGCGCGCGGTCATCGGGCGACGTGCGTCGGAAACCGAAGTGGATTTGCTGATGCTGCTGGAGGAGGATGCGCCGCCCGCCGAACGCGGGCGAACAGCAACACCGCGTGCTGCCGAGGTCCGCCGAATGGGCGAACCGTCAACGGTTGAAATGCTGGAAGCTTTATCGAACTGGATCGAAACCGACATTAAATCGGGCGCCCAAGGCCGCGACCGGTTTATGGCGTCGGTCGCGCTCAATGCTCTTGGCATGTTGCAGCGCGAGGCGGCACATCCTGTCGATGTGCACGACAAGGGGTTGTCCGACGACCTGCTCGCCGGACGCAAATCGCTCGCAACGCCCGGGCTGCTCGCAGAACTCAAAACGCAATCGCTGGCAAAACTGGCAGCAGACCAACCGAAATATTCGGCGCTAGCTGGGGCCAAACAGAAATGGAGCGAATAATGCTGTTCGAAATTCCGCAGGACATCACCGATTATCTCACCGTCCTCGACGAATTCATCGAGCGCGAGATCAAGCCAATCGAGAACCGCGACGACAATATCCGGTTCTTCGACCACCGCCGCGAACATGCGCGTACCGATTGGGACAATAACGGCCTGCCACGCGCCGACTGGTGGGCGTTGCTCAAGGAAATGCGGCAAGTTGCGGACAGAGCGGGGCATTACCGCTATGCCATTCCCGCCGAGTTCGGCGGCAAGGATGGATCGAACCTGTCGATGGCCGTCATCCGCCATCATCTGGCGCACAAGGGGCTTGGGCTGCATAACGACCTGCAGAACGAGAGCAGTATCGTCGGCAATCTGGTGCAGGTGCTGATGCTCCGCGATTTCGGTACGCATCAGCAGAAAAACGATTTCATCCCGCTTATGCTCGAGGGCAAGATGGGCTGGAGCTTCGGCCTGACCGAGGAACATCACGGCAGTGACGCCACCCACATGGACACGCGCGCAGTGCTGCAGGTCCGCAATGGCGTGACGGGCTACCTCATCAACGGCAACAAAATGTGGACCACGGGCCTGCCTTATGCCAGCCATGTGATGACCTTCGCCCGCACCAGTGGCGCAGACGGCAAGGCGCGAGGTATCACTTGCCTCGTGGTTCCGACCGACGCGCCGGGGTTCGAGATCGGCGAATATATGTGGACCTTCAACATGCCCACCGACCATCCCAAGATCAAATATACCGACGTCTGGGTGCCAGAAAGCGCGATCCTCGGCGAACTCGACAACGGCCTCGCAGTCGCGCAGCATTTCGTCCATGAAAACCGCATAAGGCAGGCGGCGTCATCGCTCGGCGCGGCGCAATACTGCATCGATGAGGCGGTCAAATATGCGCGGGAAAGGAAACCGTTCGGCAGGCCGCTGGCGGTTAACCAGGCCATCCAGTTCCCCTTAGTCGAACTGCAAACCGACGCCGAAATGCTGCGCCTGCTGATCTACAAAACCGCCGCCGAGATGGACACTATGTCCAAACCGGAAGTCGCGATCCGTCTTTCCGACAAGGTTAGCATGTGCAATTACAAGGCAAACCGCCTCGTCTGCAACGCCGCCGATTTCGCGATGCAGGTCCACGGCGGCATGGGCTATTCGCGGCATAAACCGTTCGAACATATCTACCGCCACCACCGCCGCTATCGAATAACCGAAGGCGCCGAGGAAATACAGATGCGTAAGGTCGCAGGGCATTTGTTTGGGTTCATGGGGTGATGCGGCAAGCACAGGATTTACTCGACGAAAGCAAGGCTCTCGCTGCGCTTCTAGCGCCGCTTTCCGTTACGGATTACACAACGCCAACCCAATTCAAGCACTGGACTATCGACAATATCCTGCGCCATCTCCACGTCTGGAACATCGCTGCGGACCTGTCGCTTACCGACGAGGCTGCGTTCGGCGCATTTATTCAACAGATGATGGCTGGCGTGCGTGGCGGGAGGTTGCCGGATTTTGAGGCGGAATATCTGGACGGCTTGGCAGGAGCAGCCTTGCGTGCTGCATGGATCGGGCGCGCCGAAGGATTCGCTGCGAATTTTGCTGCGGCCGATCCAAAGCGCCGCCTCAAATGGGTGGGACCGGAGATGAGCGCGCTATCATCAATCACCGCGCGCCTTATGGAAACATGGAGCCACGCGCAGGCGATCTACGATGTGCTGGGCGCAGAACGGACCGACACCGACCGCATCGGCAATATCGTCCGGCTGGGGGTCAACACCTATGGCTTCACTTGGAGAAATCGTCGCATGGAGCCGCCGGGCCCGATGCCGCGATTGAAACTCACCGCACCATCTGGCACAATCTGGAAATATGGCGAAGCTTCGGACAGCAGCGTCATCACCGGCAGCGCAACCGAATTCTGCCAAGTCGTCACCCAATGCCGCAACATCGCCGATACATCGCTTGAAGTCAGCGGCGATGTCGCTCATCAATGGATGGCGGTGGCGCAATGCTTCGCCGGGCCGCCACAAGACCCGCCGCCGGCAGGCACAAGATGTCGCGCAAGTGCCAAAGTTTGAAGGCCCGACAGGGCTGGATCACACTGCCTCGGCTAACATCCTGCCCGGTTCTGTAAGTGAATACACGCTGGCAGGGGGATAGCCTGTGATTATCTCACGCACCAGCAGCTGCTGTCCGGCCAATCTCCGAAGACCCTGTGACAGCGCGCGCGGGCTGGCCGGGGGCAGGGCGCGCGACAAGTCGTTGAAGCGGCGGTGACCGGCATTGATCGAGTAAATGATCGGCACAGACCATCTGGCCAATGCGCCCGGTTCGAGCCCTGTCAGATGTCGCGCATTCTCGATCTTTGTCGCTGGCAAAGCCAAACGCTGGCCTTCCGCCGTAAGGATATATTCAGGCCGCAACGGGTGACCATGGCCGGGGTTGCGCTCCACCCATCCATGAGTGGTGGCAGCCTCCAACGTCCGTACCATGCTGTCGCGCGATAATTTCAATCGGTGTGCAAGCTCCACAAAACGAGCGCCGCCGTGCGCGGCAAGGTCTGCCAGCAACGCCACCATCCATCTGCTTTGGGCGAGGCGGATATGGTCATCAAGAGTTGCGATTGACGGCATTTTCAAGTTAGTATACAAACCAGACCGTAATTGCAAGCAGGGAGGATGAAATGGCATTGGATTATTTACCGGAAATGACCGCATCGATGGGTGTAACCGATCTCGAACGGTCGATTGCCTGGTACCGCGATGTTCTCGGATTTACGCTACTTTACCGCGCTGACGATATCGGCTGGTGTGAAATGGCGACGATGATCCCCGGCGTCAATGTGGGGCTCAGCCAGAATGAAAACGTGACACAAGGCGGCGGCGCGACGAATGTGTGGGCAGTCAAGGATATCGCTGCTGCAAAGGCGTCGCTCGATGCTGCCGGTGTCCGGCAGGACGGCGACATCCAGCATATCCCTGGTCTGGTGAAACTGATCACGCTTTATGACCCTGACGGTAACGCAATGATGCTTTCCGAAAATCTGGCCCAATGATGATTAAGGCTACGAAAAGCCTGATGCTGGCTTGTACACTTCTACTTGCCCATCCGACGAGCGCCGAAGCCGACAACATCACGGATTTCGCGTGGCTGGAAGGAACATGGGAAGGGGTCGGCATCGGCGGTGCGCTAGCAACCGAAGTGTATAGCGCTGCCGCCGATGGGCAGATGGTAGGGCATTTCCGCCAGCTAAAGCCCGATGGTTCGGTGATGTTCTACGAACTGATTACGATCGGTAAACGAGACGGCGTTGTCACCTATTCGCTCAAGCATTTTAACCCCGACCTGACCGGCTGGGAAGAACGCCAGACAGTGAAACATTTTCCGCTCACCGCCGCAAAAGCCAGCCGCTGGGTATTTTCCGGAATCGTCTATGAACGGACCGGGGATGATGACATGACGGTGAGCGTTGCCGCAACAGGGGATGACGGCAGCAATCAGACGCTGCATTTCCTTTTCAGGCGGGTGAAGCGGTAGCGGTGTTCATGGCCGGATAATGATCCCGGTTGCCGGATCGGTTTTGCCCTGAAGCGTGTCTGTAAAGGCGGGTATGGCGGCCTCTAACCCTTGTCGCTCGTCGATCTGGACGACACCGTCTACCGCTTCCAAAAAGTTCTTCCAGCTTGCCCCGACCGCTTCGCCAAAGCCTTTCGACCCCAGTTCCTGTACTGTCGCCACCGCGTGGTCGGGGGCAAAGAACAGGATTGGTTTTGGCCCGGGCAGTTCGTCTCCGCTGCCGCCAAGGCCGCGTGCATCGACATGGGTTACGCCGACGAGGCAGCTGTATTTCAAGTTCTGCCCAAGCGTTTCGTGGATGTTGCGGAGCAAGCCGGAGTTTCCAGCAAAATCAACCGAGACAGATGGCAGGTCGGGCAGGCTGGCGACATCCTCATACGCCAGCACCTCGTCATATAGACCATTGCTGCGAACGAATTCGACATTGCCTGCCGATGTCAGGCCGATGCGCTTGACCGCTGGCGACAGGTCTTTCGCAACGCTCGCCAAGCCCATTGACGTTTTCGACGATGCGCTTGTCATGATCAGGTTCTGCGCCCCGAACCAGGCTTCGCGGCGGAACATCGCCTCGATCAAGAATCCGGTTTTGAACAGTGGTGCAAACAGCATCCGTTCAGCCTCTTTGGCTGCGTCGTGTTCAGTATCGGCGTTCAACCGGCTATATTGGTTGTAGATCGGGCTCATCGGTTGTCGGTGCGCGGCCATATCGGTAAAGCCACTACCCGAAACTTTGCCGGGCAAAACATCAAGATGCGTGCCCATGGGCAGATAGCCATAAACGCGCTCGCCAACGATTATTTCCGGATGGCGCGATTCGGCGACCGTGGCATGGCCCCACATCGGCACGACACCGAAATCGCCGTCGGCAGGGAAGAAATTCCAGTAGCCGAACATGTCGCCGATAACCGCATAGGTTATGTTGTTCGCGGTGACGGAGAAGCTTTCGATAAGCAGCCGGACTTCGCCATCACCCAGCGTGGGCAAGGCATCGTCATGGATTTGCGTTTCGGTCAGCGCCGATTTCTTGACCCAGACAGTCGATGCCAATTACTCTCTCCTTACAAATTAATGTGATTCTTTTTTGACAATCACATTATAATGTGAAAATGAAGAATCATGAGCACACAACTTATCACCAAACTCCGCAGCCTCGTCAATGACGGTGGCCTCTCCCGGTCCGGTCTCGCCCGCGCGGCGGGGCTTCACGCCAATACGTTGCGCGATCTCGACCAGCCCGACTGGAACCCGACCGCAGACACGCTCCGCAAGCTCGAAAGTTATCTCTTTGCCAATGATGATACGCCCGCGCTTGTGCCAATCGAGGAGATCATCGAAGAGGCGCGAAACGGGCGCATGTATATCCTGGTCGATGACGAAGATCGCGAGAATGAAGGCGACCTTATCATCCCGGCGCAGATGGCAACGCCCGACGCGATCAATTTCATGGCAACGCATGGGCGTGGCCTCATCTGCCTGTCGATGACAAAGCAGCGCTGCGAACAATTGGGCCTGACCCCGATGGCGCGCGAAAACCGCGAGAGCATGCAAACCGCGTTCACTGTGTCGATCGAAGCGCGCGAGGGTGTGACCACTGGCATCAGCGCCGCCGACCGTGCGCGCACCATTTCTGTCGCGGTTGACGCTTCCAAAGGACCGGACGACATCGTCTCGCCCGGCCATGTCTTTCCGCTGACTGCGCGCGACGGCGGCGTGCTGGTGCGGGCAGGGCATACCGAGGCGGCAGTCGACATCAGCCGCCTCGCGGGCCTTAATCCGTCGGGCGTGATTTGTGAGATCATGAAAGACGACGGCACGATGGCGCGGATGGACGATCTTGTGTCGTTCGCGCGGCTGCATAATCTGAAAATGGGCACCATCCGCGACCTGATCGCCTATCGCCGCAAGCACGATCATCTCGTCGAAAAGCGCGCCGAGATGAAGTT
>JANOPT010000285.1:0-2174 GCA_031421975.1 Sphingomonadales bacterium
CCGCCATATCGCCGATTTTCTCGCTGGAATGACCGACCGCTACGCGCAAAATTGCCACCGTGCATTATTCGGTGATCCGCGTTGAGCCGGATAGTGATCGCCGGTGCCAGCGGCTTGATCGGTCAGCAGGCAGCGGAGGCCCTGGCGCGCACCGGAGCAGAGGTCCACGCGATTTTGCGAAGGAAATCAGTGCATTTATCGGCTAATATCATTCAGCACACGGGGGCGAGCGATAGGTGGCCTACGGCCGTTGCCAAACTCGGCTGCGATGTCGCAATATCCTGCTTGGGCACAACCATGCGCCTGGCTGGTTCCCAGGAAGCTTTTCGGGCAGTAGATCATGACCTGGTACTGGCGTTCGCAAAAGCCGCCCGGAATTCTGGTGCACGCCATATGATTTGCGTGTCCTCAGTCGGCGCCATGCCGGCGAGCAGTAGCTTTTACCTGCGTACCAAGGCGGCGACGGAAGAAAGCTTACGGGCTCTGGAATTTGACCGTCTGGACATTTTGCGGCCCGGTCTGTTGACCGGCGGCAGCCGCGCACAAAGCCGCCCAGGTGAATCGATTGGGATCATGCTGGCACCAATTACCGACGTCCTGATGTTTGGTCCGCTAAGCAAATATCGTTCGACGCCGTCGGTCAACGTCGCAAAGGCAATCGCCCGGTTGGCAGGAAGCGAGGGACATGGGCAGTTTATCCACGAAAATAGTTCCATAAACGCGCTCGCGGGTTGACTTGTCTTTTTCGCGCGGCCAAGGCGGTCAGGTCGCTGACGAAGCGGGAGAGCGTCTCTTAAAGGGGCCGCCGAAGGAGCAACCGCCCCGGAATCTCTCAGGCAAAAGGACCGCATCGGCTTTTGCGACACTCTGGAAAGAGCCTCACACGAGGCCGCCGAAGGGGTAAAGCTCTCAGGTATCCGTGACAGAGGGGGCACCGGTAAAGCCGGTGAACCTGTGCGGAGTCTGATTTAGTGAGCGATATTTACGACAATGAAGATGAAGCCCCGCTTGAAATAGAGGCGCTGCGGCTCGATTCGTGGCACCGCGCGCAAGGTGCTCGGATGGTCGAGTTTGCGGGTTACCATATGCCGATCCAGTATGAAGGCATTATGGCCGAGCATCTTTGGACTCGCGAAAATGCCGGGTTGTTCGATGTATCGCATATGGGGCAACTCGTGCTGTCGGGCGAGCACGTGGCGGAGGCGCTTGAGGCGCTGGTTCCCGGTGATATTTCGGCGCTCAAGGAAGGCAAGATGCGCTATTCGCTGCTGCTCGCGGAAGATGGCGGAATTCTTGACGACCTGATGATCACTGCCGCACCCATGGGGCTTTATGTCGTAGTCAACGGCGCGGTCAAATGGGACGATATGGGCTATTTGCGCGAGCATCTGGCCGACGAAATCACCATCAACCACATGGACGACCGCGCCCTGCTGGCACTGCAAGGGCCTAAGGCCGCCGATGCATTATTGCGGGTCGTTCCCGGGGTGGATGCCCTGTATTTCATGGAGGCTGGCTCCTTCTTCTGGGGACCGAAAACCGACCCTGAGCCGTTATGGATCAGCCGCTCGGGCTATACCGGCGAAGATGGTTTCGAGATTTCGGTTCGCGCCGAATATGTGCAGGCGCTGGCCGATGCGATTACGGCACAGCCCGAGGTAAAGCCAATCGGTCTTGGCGCGCGCGATTCGCTTCGGCTGGAGGCTGGCTTGCCGCTCTACGGCCATGACATGAACGAGGAAATCGACCCGGTTGAGGGCAACGCATCGTTCGCTGTTTCCAAACGGCGTCGCGAAGAAGGTGGCTTCAACGGTTCCGATCGGATTTTGAAGGCGCTGGTCGATGGCCCGGCGCGCAGGCTGGTGGGCTTTCGCGTCGTGGGCAAAGTACCAGTTCGTGAAGGTGCGCCAATTTTCGTTCAAGATGAACAGGTTGGTGTCGTTACCTCAGGCGGGTTCGCGCCAAGCGTCGGCGCGCCGATCGCAATGGGCTATGTCGCCGGCGCGCTTACTGCCGCCGGAACCGCGCTTGAAGCCGAGGTGCGCGGCAAGCGTGTGCCGCTAACGGTCGCGGCCATGCCCTTTGTACCCCATCGTTACCATCGAAGAGGAAAAGCCCAATGACGCGTTATTACAGTGAAGATCACGAATGGATTGAAGTCGATGGCGACAGCG
>JANOPT010000286.1:0-2477 GCA_031421975.1 Sphingomonadales bacterium
CCGCCGGTGAACAGGTTGACGACATGGACCGCGATCATGGTCGCACCCACGCCTGCGATTGTTTTCCAATGCTGGATCATCATCGTCTCCTTTACGCGAACTGTATTACATATATAACACAATGAAGCAAAAAAGAAAAGGCCGGTGCGTTTCCGCGACCGGCCCTTGGTTCGTCAGACCACAACCTGCGCGCCCAGCGCCACAATCCGGTTCGATGGAATGTGGAAGAACTCAGCAGGGTTATAGGCGTTGCGTTGCAGGAATATCAGGATGATGTCCTGCCAAAACGGCAATCCCTCGTCCTTCGATGCCGACAACACGTTGCGTCCGACGAAATAGCTGGTCATCATTTCCGTGAGCGGCTCGTCCGCCTTCGGAATTGCCAAGGCCAGAGCTGACGGCACATCGGGGTTGTCCATGAAGCCGTAACGCAACGTTACGCGCGCGAAGTTTGCATCAACCTTTTCATAGGTCGCACGTTCTTCCTCCGGCACATGCGGCACGCCCGCGGTCCGAACGGTCAAAACCAGATTGCGTTCGTGCAACACCCTGTTGTGCTTCAGATTGTGCAGTATGGTGCCCGGCACGCCTTCGGGGTTGGCGGTCAGGTAGACTGCCGTGCCCTCGACTCTCGCAATTTTGCTTTTCACCAGCGATGTGCCCAATTCGGCAAGCGTCATCGCACCTTCATTTTCCTTGGCGTCGATCACGCGCTTACCGCGCACCCATATCCAGATGACGAGGCAGATAAGCGCGCCCACTGCCAAAGGCACCCAGCCGCCATCGACCACGCGCAAAATGTTCGCGCCGAAGAAGATGAGGTCGATGGCAAGGAACGGCACGATGACAAGCAACGACTTCGCAAGGCTCCATTTCCAGAGCTTGTGGACGACGACGAATGCCAGACAGGTTGTGACCACCATCGTACCTGTCACCGCGATACCATAAGCCGAAGCCATTGCCGATGAGCTGCGGAATTGGACCACGAGCAACCACACACCAAACAGCAGCATCCAGTTGATAGCGGGAATATAGATTTGGCCTGCACTGCCCGGCGAAGTCTGCACAATCTTCATGCGCGGCAAAAGGCCGAGCTGAATTGCTTGCTGGGTCAGAGAATAGGCACCGGTGATGACGGCTTGACTGGCGATAATCGTGGCAAGGCCTGCCAAAATGATCATCGGCACGCGGACCGCTTCGGGCGACATCAGGAAGAACCAGTCCCGCGTTTCCAAAGGAACGCCCGCCGCCCGTGCTGTTTCGAGCGCTGCCATGGCGAACGCGCCCTGTCCAAAGTAATTCAGGCTGAGCGCTGGAAATACCAGCAAGAACCAGCCGAGCCGGATCGGGAAGCGCCCGAAATGGCCCATGTCGGCGGTCAATGCTTCAGCCCCGGTGACGGTCAGGAATACCGAGCCGAGCACGATCAGGCCAATCATTCCATTGCTGGCAAGAAAGCCGACCGCATGATGAGGCGAAAGCGCACCCATTATGCCGGGATAATCCGATATGTGCATGAGGCCGAGGGCGCCGATGGCGAGAAACCAGACGACGCAGATCGGGCCGAACAGCTTGGACACAAGCGCCGTTCCGCGAAACTGGATGGCGAACAGCGCGATCATGATAACCAGCGTTATGTTGATGATCGTCTGCTGCGAGATATTCTCGCCGACGCCGGGAATGGTCTTGGTACCCTCGACCGCCGATAGCACAGACAAAGCGGGCGTGATGATGGCATCGCCGTAGAACAGCGCTGCACCGACCGCGCCAAGCGCCAATATTATGCCCCTGCGCCCTCCGACACCACGGCCAGCGAGCGCCAGCAAGGCTAGCACGCCGCCCTCGCCTTCATTGTCGGCGTGCATCAGGAAGATGACATATTTGATCGTCACGACCAGTATCAGCGACCAGAGCGCCAGGCTGAGCACGCCGAATATCGCTGCCTCCTGAATGCCGCCCGATGGTGCGCTGTGGTGCAGCGCCTCACGGAAAGCATAAAGCGGGCTGGTCCCGATGTCGCCGAAGACGACGCCGATGGCACCGACAGTAAGCGCGGCGAGTGAATGTTTGTGGATGGAGTTTGAATCAACTGAACCCGAATGCGTATTTGGCATGACCGGAAACCTCTGTTGTGGGGCGGCGGCAATTACGCTTCTTATTTTGCAGCGCAACAAAAATCGTACGTGGATTTTTACTATTTTATTTCTGGTACTTAAATATCGATTTAAGTCAATTACAGCAGTTGAGAATGTCTATTTTGTGCGCTGCACCAAACGACTCGCATGAAAAAGGCCGGTGAGTTTCCCCACCGGCCTTTCCTGTTTCAGCCTAAGCTGAGCGTCGGATTTAGAAATCCATACCGCCCATGCCGCCCATTCCGCCCATGCCGCCGGGCATACCGCCAGCGCCGCCGGCCTTGTCTTCCGGAGCATCCGAAATCGCGGCTTCGGTGGTGATCAGCAGACCTGCAACCGATG
>JANOPT010000287.1:0-3580 GCA_031421975.1 Sphingomonadales bacterium
AGCGAGTGGACCGCCAAGACCTTCCTCGTTTACGCAATCGCGCTGTTGCCATTCTTCGGGTTCAATTACTGGTTTGTCTATGAAGTGCCGATCCTGAACCGCTGGATGGCACTGGATTTCGGGGCGAATGCGGTGATGCTGGGGTTGAGTGTGTGGGGCTGGCGGATGATGGGGCGGGGTGCATCTCGTGCACCGGCACGGTAATGTATAGATGACCGACACCGAACATCCCCCCTCGCCGCGCATATTGGTCGATGGCGATGCGTGTCCCGTGAAGGAGGAGATTTACAAGGTCGCCTGGCGCCGGGGTGTGCCCGTGGTGCTGGTCAGCAATGCGCGCTTTCGCATGCCCGACCATCCGTTGATCACGCGGCAAATCGTATCGGACAGTTTCGACGCCGCCGATGACTGGATTGCGGAGCAGGCCAGCCAGCGCAGCGTGGTGATCACCGCCGACATATTGCTTGCGGACCGGTGCCTGAAGGCAGGAGCAGTTGTCATCGGCAATAATGGCAAGCCGTTCACTACCTCCTCAATCGGCAGCGCCATCGCCACCCGAGCCATCATGGCCGACCTGCGCGCCGGAATGGACGGCATCACCGGAGGCCCCGCACCCTTTGCCAAAGCCGACCGGTCACGATTTTTGCAGGTGCTGGATGAAGCATTGGTAAGGTTGGGGTGAGGGTCTGATTAATAGACTGTCCCGGATTTCTTCATGTCGCGGGTTATTTAAAAATGCCTTCTGAAGAGTATACGCTAACTCGGTTATCCAACATGAAAAAGTCGGTAACGCTCAATTAGGGGATGCATTTTGATCCGACGGAGCCCATCATCGGTCATCGGCAAATCGAAACTAGTCAGTAAGACACAAATTGCCTCAATCGAATAAATGGCTTTAATAAAGCGCTGATATTCCTCATCGTCTTTTGGCTCATAATGACCATGGGCCACTTTGCCCCGAAACTCACGCAAAGCCGCGATTAGATGGCTTGTCATTTGATTATCAGTCACGCCTGAACCAAAGCGCTCAGTAATCTTTGTTAGAAGACGGTCAAATCGCTCCCTATGCGATTCGAATTTGAGTCTAGTTAGCGACTGAGGTATCCGAGCCATTAAGCCTTGATAGCCAAGTTTTGCAGCCTGACTGACAGCGGCATCTGAAATTAAATTGATCGTACTATCATTCGTAACTTGAATTGGTCGAGCTTGAGGGATTTCTTCTAGCCATTTGCACGCAGCAAGAAGTCGGTCGGCGCTGAGTTCGTTTTGCAGACGTAGACAATCCATCATCAGCGCGTTTGAACGCGCCCATTCGGGTTCGCGCGTCATCCAAGCTTGTAGACACGCTTTGAAAGCATGCATCTCAGTCTCATCAAATAGCGCCGCAAATGCAAAGTGACTACGTAATTTTTCGCTGGTGGGGTGGGACCTTCGAAACCACATTTGATTGACCGAATGATTTCCGAGAAAGTCACCTTTTTCGACTTTGGCATGCATATCTCGATTTGAAAGGCGTCGAATTTCGATGTTTTCCGGCTCCATTTGTGCACTAAGATTTATTGAAACAAAATGAGTAATCGCTTGAATATCGTTGAGATAGCTTTCGATTGATCTTGGTTCGTCAAAATCTAAAGTGATCACCGGTGAATCTACTTGAACGCGTTCTGTACGTATCGAGGCAGACCTGCGGTACCCTAGCCGGATTGTAAGCCCTGAGAGGATAAGAGAGAAAACATCGCAATCAACTTTGCTCCAAGGCGAGTTCGACTCCAACTCGGCAATTTTAGCTTCATAGCGCAGAAGTGTCTCTGCGCGCGGTAACTCGAATGAAGCATGCCTAATTGGATCGTTAGGTTTCCATTCATCGGAGCCGTGAATTAAGGTGCTGGCGGTTATCGTTTGATTGTGGGTAACCTGCGTTCGCGAAGCGCAGCTTCCTGGACCCCCAAAATACACATGGTGCATTGAAGCATAGCTGTTGTCTTCTAACCTTAGGGGCAGAAATTCAGTATCGTCGTTTATATAGAAAAATTCGTCAAACGATACGAGCCTAACTTCAATGCGTTCGTCGGTAACCAGAAGTGATCCCTGAATGGCGCGGCCAGTAGCCTGCTCACAACAGATATACTCTTTTTCATTTTTAAGCTTATTCCTAGGCATAAATTTCCAGTTCGATGTAAATTTAACATTACACAAATGTTATATCAGTACACCCGCCTAATTCTGAAAATCAATCATCCTCCCTATCACCAGCGCCCATATATAGCTCGCGTCCGGTTTTGGCCTCCCCGCCTGCTTTACTGGACAGTTGGCCCATGTCCATTGGCGCGAAGGATCGCCAGCAAATCGTCGCCGGACAAGCCATCGCGTTGAGCGCGCGATATGGCGTTGTCTTCGTCGAGCGCAATCAGGCGCGGCCTTTGGCGACCGGGTTGCGGGTAAACGTCGAGCGAGATTGACGGATCGTCGGCATACAGCCCCTTAAGGCCGTTACACAGCCAGCCGAACCAAGGGCCTTCGTCGTCAAACAACCCGATATCGAAGCCCTCGACATATTTGTCGAAGTTCTCCTTGCTGAGCGAGGTCCAGCAACCGAAGCCCCATTTTTTGTCCAAACCGTGTACCGGAAATTCCAGAATGCTTCGGACCATATAATGCTCGCCGTTCAGCACACAGAAATCTTCCGAAAGGAAATCGCCGTCCATTCGCAATGCGGCATTCGGCTCATACTCTGCGCCGTGCGGCCATGGATCAGGGTGATCCGCGGCAAGGTCCATGATGCCATTGAACCACTTGCCGCAGCACGAGCATTTCCAGTCGCCCTGCAATAAGCGCAGGCTCAGGTCGGTCGTTGCTGGCGGGTCCGACTGCTTGCGTCCAAACAGCCAGCGCAACATCAATCATGCTCCCGATCACCAGCGCCCATATATAGCTCGCGCCCGGTTTCGTCATAGACCTTGCTCATCTCGGCCATGCCTTCTTCAGCCTTCGCCAAGGCTTCAGCTGACAGGTCCGCCTCCGCTGCCGCGATAAAGCCTTCTGCTGGCTGGTTCTGCAACCGCGCGAATTCCCTCACTTCCTGGCTGATCTTCATCGAGCAGAATTTCGGCCCGCACATGCTGCAGAAATGCGCGGTCTTGGCGCCCTCGGCTGGCAGCGTCTGGTCGTGATATTGCTCCGCCGTATCTGGGTCGAGCGACAGGTTGAACTGGTCGCGCCAGCGGAATTCGAAGCGCGCCTTGCTCAGCGCGTCGTCGCGGACTTGCGCCGCCGGGTGGCCCTTGGCCAGATCCGCCGCGTGTGCCGCCAGCTTGTAGGTTACCACGCCGACCTTCACATCGTCGCGATCTGGGAGCCCCAGATGCTCCTTGGGCGTGACGTAGCAGAGCATGGCCGTGCCGTACCAGCCGATCATCGCCGCGCCGATGCCGCTGGTGATATGGTCGTACCCCGGCGCGATGTCGGTGGTCAGCGGCCCGAGCGTGTAGAATGGCGCTTCGCCGCACACCTCAAGCTGCTTGGTCATATTCTCCTTGATCTTGTGCATCGGCACATGGCCGGGGCCTTCGATCATCACCTG
>JANOPT010000288.1:0-1896 GCA_031421975.1 Sphingomonadales bacterium
GCAGCCGAGCCAAAGGAGCGAACCGTCGCCGAACCTTCTTTTGAATCTTCGATGCCGTCCTTGTCTTCATCATTGTCGGTCGCGCTGGCGTCCCTAGGCGGAACGGCGAGCACGATGCCGCCGGTCACATTGCCCTCAATCGAAAGCGCTGGCCCACCGATCAGCAAATCGTCGGCATCAAGCTTCGATACGTCGGCGGGCGGCGTCGTGAAACGATATCCCGTCGCCGTCAGCGCACCTTGCACCACCAACGCTCCGTTGATGTTACCTGCAATCCTTGCCGCTGTCGCATCGACACCCGTCGCGGTGATCGTACCGGCCAGCCGGACATTGCCGGTGACATCGCGCAGCCCCACGCCAAGCGCGCGGTCGCCAATCACATTGACCGTACCATCGCTGCGGACATTGCCGGTAAGCGGTCCGCCAAGACGGATACCTGCCGAATCATTGCCTTCTACAGTGATGCTTCCATTATTGATGATGTTGCCGCTAAAAGCCCCTGCCGTGGCGATCCCTACCCTGCCTGTCCCCGTTGCAAAAACACCATCGATGTCACCATCCTTGTCGATATCGGTTGGCGCATAAGGTTCGTCGACGGTAATCTTGCCGGTCGCGCCGTTGGTGATACCACCCGATGTCCCGGCATTCGCCAAAATGCCTGTTGCGCCATTCGCATTGTTGACCTCGATCGTGCCTTCGTTGTTCACCTTGTTATTGCTGTCAATGGTCACCGCAGTCCCGGAAGAAAGCTTGATCGAACCTGTGGACGTAATCTTTACATCGTCGGGTGCCCCTGCCTTGACGGTGGACGTGCGGACAGGAGTGGTGGTTGCCGTAGTGACCGAGGTTTCGGCGAAAGCCGACGGTGATGCGAGTGCCAACAGACAGGTTGAAGCGAGCAAAGTATGGCGCATGGAGGTCCTTTTTTGATGTCGAGGGAAAAATTTCAGATCGATAATCACAAGACGGAGTCATCGCGGCAAAACCTTGGCCACCATCGACATTTCTGCATCACGGTTCAGAATGCCAGAGACAATCAGGACTGCGAGGAACAGGGTAACTGCTGCTTGCCTGCATATCGTTGAGCACCCTGGCTGGGGAGTGAGCCAGTTTGAATTTAGCGCAGATCGGCCTATATGGTTATGCGACGAAGTTGCTTGGGCGTCTTCGACAATAGCCCACCTTTCCCGTCGCCATCGTACAATAACGGCGTGGTCGTAGGTGCCGTTCGCGCTCACTCCCTGCAGCGTGTGGACGATAAGGCTGATCGGAATTCGCAGGGCATTAGTAATGCCAAAGTCTTGACGGGCGGGAACCGGCCAGTGGCGGAGACGGTGGGATTCGAACCCACGATAGAGTCACCCCTATACACACTTTCCAGGCGTGCGCCTTCGACCACTCGGCCACGTCTCCGCATCCCATTTGGGAAGGCACGCCCCTAGCGGCTCCTTTGCGCTTTCGCAAGGGTGACGGATTTGCCATAACTCGTTCCATGAAAACATATCTGACCCTAGCCGCCAGCGCCGCGATTTTTGCCGCGCTTCCCCTATCCGCGCACGTGTCCGCGCAGAACGCCGCTCGGGAGGCTAAAACCTATCCGGCCCCGGGCGAGATTGTGGCGGCGGCGAAGGCGGAGGAGTGGGTTGCGATAGCGCCCGCCGACTTGCTCGTGATGGACCTTGCGCTCGATGCCAAAAACAAACCGCGCCGCGTGGTCATCCAGCTGATGCCTGCGCCGTTCAGTCAGGGCTGGATCGGCAACATCCGCAAGCTGGCGGCGGCGCACTGGTGGGACGGAACGGCGGTAGTGCGCGTTCAGGACAATTACGTGACGCAATGGGGCGATCCGACCGAGAAGAAGGCGTTGCCAGAGGGTTTGGCGACGGTGCCGGAGAG
>JANOPT010000289.1:0-2253 GCA_031421975.1 Sphingomonadales bacterium
TACGTCTGTAGTCGGAGATTCGCACATGGCATTAGAACGTATCAGCGACGCAGAGCTGACCATATTGGAAATATTGTGGGACGAAGCACCGCTGACCGCGACCGACGTCGCGGCGCGATTGCCGGGCGACCGCGACTGGTCGCTGCCAACCGTCAAGACTTTGTTGTCGCGGTTGCTTGCCAAGGCTGCAGTCGAACATAAAGCCGATGGTCGCCGGTTCCTCTATTCTCCGCTGGTCGAACGCGATGACTATGTCAGTCATGAATCGAAACGCTTTGTCGACCGTTTGTTCGGCGGGAAGTTCATGCCGCTGGTTGCCCATCTGGCAGAGCAGGAAAAGCTGAGCGATGCCGACATTGCCGAAATCGAGAAATTGCTGAGGGAGATGAAGTCATGAGCATCTGGTTATTCGATAGCCTGGTGATCAGCAGCCTGCTGATGGCGGTGATACTGCTGGTGCGGCGCCCGGTGGCGAAGCTGTTTGGCGCAGGCGTTGCCTACGCCTTATGGCTCATTCCTGCGGCACGTCTTTTGATGCCGAGTCTGGCGAACGAAGTCGCACCTGTCGGCGAACGTTCGCAGGCGGTGCGCGATGCCGTTCACGATTCCATTTTCGCCGGAATGACGCACAGCGAACCAGTCACCGCGGTCGCAGCTAACCCCGGCATCGACTTTGTGGCGCTTGGCGTCACCGTCTGGCTCGGCGGGGCGGCCTTGCTCTTTATCCTCCAGATGATCCGCTATGCTTCGATGCGCGACGATTTGCTGGCCGAGGCCGAGGAAGTCGCCATCATCGACGGTGTCCATTTGGTTGCGTCGGATCAGGTCGCCGGTCCGCTCGCCTTTGGATTGTTCAAACGCTATATCGCTGTGCCGCGCAATTTTACCAAAACCTATTCGCCCGCTGAGCGCGAGCTCGCCACCGCGCACGAATTGGCGCATCACAAATCAGGCGATTTGTTCGTCAATCTGGCGGCGTTTGTCATATTGTGCCTGATGTGGTTCAACCCGGTTGCGTGGGCAAGCTGGAGTGCGTTTCGCTTCGATCAGGAAGCGGCGTGCGATGCCCGGGTGCTGGCTGGCAAGGACGCTGCTCAACGCGAAATCTATGGTCGCGCACTGGCCCGCACCGCATTTGACGGTGTTCCTACTTTCGCCACAGCGCTGAATTCCCCCAAAACGATAATCGAAAGATTGAGGAGGTTGACGATGAAAGACGCCAGCAACACGCGCCGTTCGCTTGGCAAGCTTGGCATATTGGCGGCAGCGGCTGTCATCCTGCCGTTGACCGCGACCATTGTTCCTGCGGTGCGGGCAGACGAAAGTGCGGACGTTTCCAAACCGGCTACAAAACCGGTCAAGCTGGTCAAAATTTCCATTGGCACGGTCGTCGACGGCAAACCAACGGGCAAAGTCGTCAACACCGTATCGCGCGATGGCACTTCCTATATTTTCCACAGCGACAAGCACTTGTCCGAAGCGGAAGTCGAGCAGTGGATCGAGAAATCGGAACAGTCGCAGGACGACGCTGATGATGCGTTGGAACAGGCCGAGGAAGCGCGAGGCGAAGCCGAAGCCGCGCGCGGTGAGGCCGAAGCGGTAAGGGGAGAGGTCGAAGCCGCACTCGGCGAAGCGGAGGCCGCACGCAGCAACGCCGCCGCGGCGCGTGGCCATGCCGAAGCAATGAGCGTCCACGCCGTTGCCATGGCGGCCAACTATATTCCCGAAATCGACATTAGCGAAATAACCAGCAATTGCCGGGACGGCCACCTTGTGACCAGCAATGTCGAGGGTTTTGACGGCAGCAACAAATCACGCGTGAAAATCGTCATGTGCGGCAAGGGTCAGGCCAGACTGGCCCGCCTTGAGGCCATCAAGGGCTTGCGCGAAGCCCGCAGCGAGATCGCGACAGAGAGCGATATGCCCGCCAATATTCGCAAGGATGTCCTGAAAAATCTGGAACAACAGATCCGCAGGCTTGAGACCCAAGCGGACACCCATTAACCAACAGGCGGACTTTTCAAAAAACCGGGTGCTCCGCTTTTACAGCTTCTGACGGGGCGGTCTAGAAAGACCGCCCCTTTTCCTTTTGTCCGGCATGGGCCATATCAACGCCATGAGCTGGCCCGACACTATCCACGCAGGCGAAACCGAGCGCCACGAGCCGCTGGTTCGCCGCGTGCTAGCGCCCAATCCGTCGCCCTATACCTACACCGGGACGCAGACGTGGCTGGTCGGCAACGGCAGCGATGT
>JANOPT010000290.1:0-3402 GCA_031421975.1 Sphingomonadales bacterium
CTCATCGCCCAAGGCGAGTTCGATTTCGAAAGCGGCGTTGCTGCAACCGAGCAGTTCCTTTCGCTTAAATATCCGCCGACCGCGATCTTCGCCTCGAACGATGACATGGCCTCAGGCGTGCTGGCCGTCGCGCACCGGCGTGGGCTCGCCGTGCCGCAGCAGCTTTCGGTCGCGGGCTTCGACGATACCACACTCGCGCGCGTCGTCTGGCCGCCGCTCACCACTATTCGTCAGCCGGTGCGAGATCTCGCGTCGACTGCCGCCGACCTTTTGTTCGGCGATGGCGGGATCGAGCATCGCCGCCTGCCGCATGAACTCGTAACCCGCGAATCCACCTCCCCTCCTTCGATGAAGAGAAAAACATGACATTAGCCAAACCGCCGCAAACCCGCCCGTTGGGCAAAAGCGGCATCGAAATATCCAGCCTCGCATGGGGCATGTGGCGGTTCGCCGGGCTGGAAATGTCCGCCGCGCGCGCCGCTATCGACGCGGCGTTTGGAGCGGGCATTACCCTGTTCGACACGGCGGACATCTACGGCTTCGGCGAAACACATTTCGGTGCGGCAGAAGAATTGCTCGGCCGTGTGTTTGCTGATGCACCCGGAATGCGCGACCGGATGGTGCTGGCGACCAAGGGCGGTATCACGCCGCCGACGCCTTATGACAGTAGCGCCGAATATCTGACCGCCGCCATCGACAATAGCCTGACTCGCCTGCAAACCGACCGCATCGACCTGTGGCAGATTCACCGGCCCGATATCCTAACGCACCCGCAGGAAATCGCCCGCGCAATAGAAGACGCGCACATGGCTGGCAAAATACGTGCGTTCGGCGTGTCCAATTTCACGCAGGCGCAGATTGCGACGCTGGCACAGTTCAGCGGTGTGCCCATCGTCTCGACTCAGCCCGAATTGTCGCCGCTGCGCATCGATACAATCGAAAATGGCGAACTCGACCAAGCCATTGCGATGGACATGGCGGTGCTCGCTTGGTCACCATTGGGCGGGGGCCGCATCGGCGATCCGACCAACGAGCGCGAACAAAATGTTGCCGCCGCTTTGTCCGGCGTTGCCGCTGCACACGGCGTATCGCGTACCGCCGCCGCCTATAGCTGGATCATGGCGCACCCTGCGCGGCCCATTCCCATTGTCGGCTCGCAAAACCCCGCCCGCATCGCCGAAGCTGCCGACGCGTTCAAAGTTCAATGGACTCGCGCCGATTGGTATAGCGTATTGGTCGCTGCACGAGGAGTGCCATTACCGTGAAACCCGTTGAAGTCTCTTGGTTTTCCGCGCTCTGCGATGATGATTATGAATTTCTCGGGCAACCCGACCCGATGCTCGCCTCAAGCTGGGAGCATTGCCGCAATATCGTGCTTGCCGCCGAAAAAGGCGGGTTCGACAATATATTGCTGCCCTCCGGCTATGCGCTCGGCCTCGACACCACCGCCTTTGC
The DNA here is from genome assembly GCA_031421975.1 of Sphingomonadales bacterium. Lineage (GTDB taxonomy): Bacteria > Pseudomonadota > Alphaproteobacteria > Sphingomonadales > Sphingomonadaceae > Sphingorhabdus_B. The sequence goes on from JANOPT010000290.1 coordinate 1,456, forward strand.
CAGCGCGATTGCGGTGCTGACCAGCCGCATCAAATTGCTGATGGCGGTGCGGATCGGCGAGGCTTGGCCGCCGCAACTGGCACGGCAGATCGCGACATTGGACCAGATTTCCGGTGGGCGGCTCAATATCAATATCATCTCGTCCGACCTGCCCGGCGACAAGATGGACAGCGAACCGCGCTATCGCCGCACAGTCGAGGCGATGCAGATATTGAAGACGCTGCTGAATGGCGAGCACCTCGCCATCCACGGTGAGCATTACAAGATCGACCTCGACCCACCGCGAATGAAGACAGTCAGCGGCAAATGCCCGCCGCTGTATTTCGGCGGACTGTCGCCCGCCGCGAAGGACGCCGCCGCCGAGGGTTGCGATGTGTATCTGATGTGGCCCGAAACGGTGCAGGGCGCGAAGGAGCTGGTCGAGGACATGACCGCACGCGCCGCGAAGTTCGGGCGCACGCTCAAATACGGTTTCCGCGCGCATGTCATCGTTCGTGAAACCGAGGCCCAGGCGCGCGCCTATGCCGACCGCTTGCTGTCGAAACTCGACGCCCAACAAGGCGAGGCGATCCGCAACAAGTCGCTCGATACGCAAACCTTTGGCGTGGCGCATCAGGCCGAGTTGCGCGCGCAGTCCGAGGCCAATGATGGCTATCTGGAAGCAAATCTGTGGACCGGCATCGGCCGTGCGCGGTCAGGTTGCGGGGCGGCGATTGTCGGCGATCCCGATCAGGTGCTGGCAAAACTCAACGCCTATCGTGCGGTGGGGATCGAAGCGTTTATCCTGTCGGGTTATCCGCATATCAATGAGTGCGATATGTTTGCGCGGTATGTGCTGCCGAAGCTGGAGCATGGGCGGTTGGAGATTTAGGCCGACATAGTCCCCCTCCCGCAGGCGGGAGGGGTTAGGGGTGGGCAGTCCCGCCCTGGACGTCAAATGCTCGCCTTCGGCTCGCCCCACCCCCGACCCCTCCCGTATACGGGAGGGGAGAGAGTTTACTCCCCCAACCCTGCCATCCGCTCGGCCTGATCCTCCGCAATCAACGCATCAACCAATTCTGCCAAACCGCCGCCTTCCAATATTTCGGGCAACTTATGCAAGGTCAGGTTGATCCGGTGGTCAGTCACCCGGCCTTGCGGGAAATTATAGGTGCGGATTCGCTCGCTACGGTCGCCTGAGCCAACCATCGCCTTGCGTGCCTCGGCCTCGGCGCCTTGGGCTTCCTCGCGTTCCTTTTCGTACATCCGTGCACGCAGCACCTGCATCGCCTGTTCTTTATTCTTATGCTGGCTGCGTCCGTCCTGGCAGGTCACGACAATACCAGTGGGCAAATGTGTGATCCTCACGGCGGAATCGGTGGTATTGACATGCTGCCCGCCAGCACCCGACGCGCGGTAGACGTCGATTTTCAAATCGCGCGCCTCAATATTGATATCGACTTCGGTCGGCTCGGGCAGCACCGCGACGGTCGCCGCGCTGGTGTGGATGCGGCCGCCGCTTTCGGTGACCGGCACGCGCTGGACGCGGTGGACGCCGCTTTCATATTTCAGCTTCGCAAACACGCCATTGCCCTTGATCGAGGCAACGACTTCCTTGAAGCCGCCCACGTCCGACGCGCTGACCGAGATCGGCTCGATTTTCCAGCCCTGCGCGGCGGCATAACGTTCGTACATGCGGAACAGGTCACCTGCGAACAAAGCTGCCTCGTCGCCGCCAGTACCGGCGCGGATTTCGAGCATCGCGGGGCGTTCGTCGGCGGCGTCTTTCGGCAGGAGCGAGATGGCGAGGCTGGTTTCGGCATCGGAAAGCTGATGCGTAACGTCGTCCAGCTCCTCGACCGCCATGTCGTGCAGGTCGGGGTCGGACGAATCCTTGACCATATGCTGCAACGTGTCGATTTCCTTGCGCAACCGCCGGACGTTTGCAGCGGCCTTGGCGACCGGCTC
>JANOPT010000291.1:0-2283 GCA_031421975.1 Sphingomonadales bacterium
GTATTGCCGCCGCCAATCCAGCCCTTTTCCAGCACCGCGACATTATTGATCCCGTATTTTTTCGCGAGATAATAGGCCGCCCCCAAACCATGCCCGCCGCCGCCGACAATGATCGCATCATAGGCGGGTTTCGGCGCAGCATCAGGCCATTGTTCGGGCCAATCCTTGTGCCCGCCAAGCGCCTTTGCGAACAGGCTGAAAGCGCTGAAACGGGTCACGCGATTGCCGCCTTCGCAGCGGCCACATAGAAATCCTTGAAATCTTCAACCAGTTTTTCTTCAAGAGCGTACGGCCCCTGTCGATAGCCGTCATTGGCGATCCCCCGGTGATTGATCGCGGAGAAATGCCCGTCCTGCGCGTTGGTCCGTCGCCACAGGGCGGCAAGATGATCGGGGTCGTAGTCAACGCCCGCCACCGCATCTTCGTGCACTAGCCAGCTTGTCCGCAACAACGTCTTGTCCGCAGCGACCGGAGTCAGCGAAAAAGTGACGACATGATCGCAGCAGAAATGATGCCAGCTGTTCGGCTGAGTCCATACCGATAGGCTGGAGGATTCGGGTTTGGCAAACGGTCCGATCAGTTTCTGGCATGCCAGCTTTCCATCGATCGACTGCGTTACTGCGCCACTCGCCAGCGCCAGCCGGGCAATGCGGTGCCACCAGCCGTCAGGGAATTCGATGAGATCGGCGTCGATACCCAGCGCGTTCCACTCGTCTCGTTTTTCCGCCAGAGCGTCATCGGCAGGCGCGTCCTTACCAAAACCCGTGGTGCCGAGCACGCTGATCAGCTCAGGATGGCCGACGTCGCAGTGATAGCATTCGCGATTATTCTCCATCACCAGTTTCCAGTTGGCATCCTCGATATAATCGTCCTGCATCGCGACTTTCAGATTTTCGAGGTCGTACATTCCAATCTGGTCGGCGATGTCGGTCTTTACCCTCCCGATCGGCGGCGGGTTGTCGCTCATGCAAATGAAGATCAGTCCGCCGATATTTTCGAGCGCAACGGCGGTCAGGCCATGGTCGCCCTTGTCGAAATCCTCTGCCATGCTGCGCGCGGCCAGCAGTCTGCCGTCAAGCCCATAGGTCCATTGATGATAAGGGCACATCAGCCGGGCGGCGTGGCCCTTTTGTTCAAGGCAGATACGTGCACCCCGGTGGCGGCAGCTGTTCCAGAACGCACGCACATGCATATCACGTCCGCGCACGATGATGATCGAGTTCTGCGCCAGTTCGAACACAAAATAATCGCCCGGATTTTTCACATGCGCCACTGTGCACGCATACAGCCAGACCGACTTCAGCATGACCTGCGTATCGAACCGGAACGCCTCTTCGCTGACATACAATTCGCGTGGCAGGGTATGGCCCTTGCGGTCCTTGTTCAGCAATTCTGCGACAGGTTCGAAGCGCGACATTGTCTTAGCTCTTCAGCGCGTTGTTATCGGGGTCATAAGGCGAATCTGCGATGATCGTCGCCTTGTGCCGCTCGCCCAATATAGCGATTTCAAACCCGGCCCCGACATGCGCCAGATCAGGCCGGATCATCGCCAGCGCCAGTGACTTGCCAACCCGCCAGCCATAGCCACCCGACGTTGCCCGCCCGACAATCTCTTCACCCTGATAAATCGCTTCCGATCCGCGCGCGTCTGCATCTGTGACATTGTGCACCTCAAGCGTCACCAGCGCATTGCGATGGCCCTTGTCGCGCCACGCGAGCAAAGCATCTCGACCTTGGAAGGTCTGCTTCTTCATGCTGACGAACCGGTCCAGCCCGCTTTCAAAGGCGCTATATTCAATCGACAATTCACGCGGGATAAGCTTGTAGCTTTTTTCCAGCGCCATCGAGGTCATCGCGCGGATGCCGAAAGGCCTGATATCGAATTCAGCTCCAGCCTCCACTAGCCGGTCGAAAATGTAATTCTGCATCTCGATCGGATGATGGATTTCCCAGCCCAGCTCACCGATGAAATTGACTCGCAGCGCATCGACCTGGGCCAGGCCGACGCTCATCTTTTTGCCCGTCAGCCAAGGGAAAGCTTCGTTCGATAAGTCGGCATCGGAAAGCTTTGCCAACACATCGCGCGAACGCGGCCCAGCGAGCACCAAAACGCCCATCGCCGTTGTCAGCCGCTCAAACTCCACCGAGCCGTCATTTGGCATCGCCTTGCGTAGATAATCATGATCGTGCCGCTCATATGCTCCAGCGGACACCAGATAGTAACGCTGCGGCGCGGCCTTGTAGACGGTGAATTCACTCCGCACGCCGCCCTTGCTGGTCAGC
>JANOPT010000292.1:0-1880 GCA_031421975.1 Sphingomonadales bacterium
GCGTCATCATCAATGGCTGGCTGCATACAGGCGACATCGGCCACATCGATCCCGAGGGCCGGATTGCGATTACCGATCGCAAAAAAGACCTTATCGTCAACGACAAGGGCGACAATATCGCGCCGCAAAAAATCGAGGGTATGCTGACGTTGCAGCCGGAAATTCTGCAGGCGATGGTATCCGGCGACAAGCGCCCCTATATCGTCGGCCTGATTGTACCCGATCCAGAATGGACGCTGGAATTTTGCCGGGCGCAGGATATGAAGTGCGATTTTGCGGCGCTGAATGGCAATCCGCAATATCGTTCGGCTGTCCGCGCCGCGATCGACCGGGTCAATGCCGATGTTTCGGTCACCGAAAAGGTCCGTCAGTTCGAATTTGCCGACGAACCCTTTTCAATCGAAAACGGGGAAATGACGCCAAGCATGAAAATCCGGCGTCATGTCATCCGCGAACGATATGCTGACCGCGTTAACCGGCTTTACAAGGACTGACCTGACGGCAAAACGGGCTATTCGCCCGGCTTGCTGTCCAGCCACTCGCCTACGCCGGCCCGAATATCAGGGTCGGATTTGATACGGGTCTGGATGGCAGCAATTGCCTGATCGACGGGCTTGCGCGATTCAGGCGTCAGATGCGCTTTGGCATAACCTTCGAGCTTGCCAATCATGGCCGGTTCACGCGATCCATAGCCAAGCCCGGGGATAAATTCCGACTTGGATGAAACATCGACCAGCGCCTCGACCGCCTCACGGTTGGCCAGCGCAAAATCAGTGGCCATGTCGGGATGGTCGCCCGCTACGCCTCCGATAATCGCAGCGCTCAGTGTTGGCCCTGGTTCCTTGGTCAGCGCAAGTTCAAGAGCCATCGTGGCCAGCGCTTCGTCGCGGGCACCACCCAGCAGGCGGTACATCGTCGATTTGACCAGCTGGCTTTCGGCGTTTTGGCCCATCGTGCGGAGCTTGTCCCAGCTGGCCAGATCGGCATTTTGTGCAATTACCCCCAGCCAGGTCGCACGCAGCGGTCCGTCGAGCGCTGACGGGTTGCTATCAAGCGCATCAAACAATTGCCGTGCTTGCGCCACCACCTTCTTGTCACCCATATATCCCAACGTCCCGATCAGCGCGCTACGCAAATTGGCGTCGAGTGTGCTATCGCTCTTCTGCTGCTGCATCCCCAGTTTTTCCAGTACGGGTCCGAAACGCCGGCTGGTGAGCGCGGCGATTTGTGCCTGACGCGCCGGCTCCTTGTCAAAACGGCCGTACATGTCGGCAACGGTGCCCAGTGCATCTTCGATCACTTTCTGGCTGGCATCGGCCGGGACGGCGTCAAGCAAATCGAGCGCCGGGCGGATCGGTTGATAATTACTATAGGCAAGGCTCTGGTTGTCGTTGAGCAGACCGAGTTGATCGATTGCCGACAATTTTGCAAAGTCCTTTTGTAAGGCGGCCAGCATGTCGGGCTGATACCGGACGCGGTAATAGCCGGTCTGTCCGGCATTGACGATCAACGTGCCGCATCCCGGAACCGAAATCGTGCCCGCGCCGTTGGATATAATCGCGGTCGCCGGGCTGCTGCCCAAGGTTTGGGCAATTACCGGCACGTTCCAGCGCAATGGCTTGGCATCGGTTTGCGCTTTACGATCGCGTGAAAACTCGCCTTGCGTGAGCGCCACTTCAGTCATGCCGTTGGTGCATGTCGCCGATGTGACGGCAATCATCGGGATACCGGGCTGCTTAGTGAAATCATGGGCGATGGTGACCAGGCCCTTGGCGCCAGCAGCCTCAACCGCATTCCACAAATCGTCAGTGCGCGTGTTGGCATAGGCATGTTTTTTCATGTACGCGCGGATGCCGTCGCGCCACACATCTTGCCCCGCA
>JANOPT010000293.1:0-16136 GCA_031421975.1 Sphingomonadales bacterium
GATCAGCGGCACAAGCGGACGGGCGTCGTCGGCAAGCAGGCTTCGCGCTATGGCTTTGGCGGTCGGCACTGAGCCGGTAAAAACCACCCCTGCGATCCGGACATCGCCCGTCAGTGCGGTGCCGACCGCCGCTCCGCCGACGACCATCTGCAGCGCAGCTTTGGGTATCCCGGCCTGATGAGCAAGCTCGACAGCGAAGGCCGCGATTGCGGGTGTCTGTGGCGCGGGCTTAGCGACTACCGTATTGCCTGCAACCAGCGCGGCTGCCACTTGCCCCAGGAAAATGGCGAGCGGGAAATTCCATGGCGCGATGGCGACCCAAACTCCGCGTCCTTCGTGGCGCAAGACGTTACGCTCGCCGGTTGGTCCGGGCAACTCGACAGGCAGCAGATCGGTTCGCGCGCGCGCCGCATAATAACGGCAGAAATCAACAGCCTCGCGAACCTCAGCGAGCGAATCGGGGATCGTTTTTTTCGCCTCTTGGACGGCGATAGCCATCAGCGCACTTCGATTTTCCTCAAGCAGATCGGCAAGGCGATCAAGACAATCCGCCCGTTCGGCCAAGGGCGTGGCGGACCAGCCAGAATATGCACCAAGGGCGGCAGTTATGGCTTTCTGTGCGTTGGTGCTGGCCTTGCCATCAAGCTTCGCCGGTTTGGCAACTTCAGCGGCAATATCGGCCAATACAGCCGAATCATCGAGGTCGATACCTGTGCTATTGGCCCGTTCGGGACGGAAAAGATTGCCTGGCAAAGCGATCGACGGATGGCCCATGCCCCCCACCGACGTGACCTTGACAACAGGATCGGCCAGCAATTCGTCTTCGCTCACCGATTGATCGGCAAGTTGATGCACAAAACTGCTATTTGCGCCGTTTTCAAGCAGTCGCCGCACCAGATAGGCAAGCAGATCGCGATGGCCGCCAACCGGCGCATAGGTCCGGCAATGATAGCCTTCATCGCGCACCAATCTTTCAAACAGCCCCTCGCCCATGCCATGCAGACGCTGAAATTCAAAATCCCGGCGATCACCAGCCCATTGCAATATCGTCGCTACCGTCAGCGCATTGTGGCTGGCAAAGGCGGGGCGGATATTGGCCGCAGCAAACATATCCTTGACGCAAGCAAGATATGAAACATCAGTCGCCGGTTTGCGCGTGAATAGCGGAAAATCAGATAGCCCGCGTTCCTGCGCGTGCTTGATTTCGCTGTCCCAATAAGCCCCTTTGACCAGCCGGACCTGCATCATGCGGTTGGTCACAGCGCCAACCGCATTGGCCCAGGCGACGGTTGGACGAGCCCGTTTGGAATAGGCCTGTACCGCCATGCCGAAACCGTCCCACCCGCTGAGCGCGGGATCGCGCGCGACAGTCTCGATAATGTCGAAACTCATTTCGAGCCGTGCGGCCTCTTCGGCGTCGATCGTAAGCTGCACGCCCCGTGAGGCCGCTGACCGGGCAAGCTGGCGAACCATTTCGGAAAGTTCGGGCACGCATTTTGCGGCCTGCGCCGTTTCATACCGCGGGTGAAGCGCCGACAGCTTGACCGAAACGCTGTGACCGCGCTCGGCTTTATTGCCGACAGCGGCAATCGCACCGACATAGGCCTGGAAATAGCGTTCTGCATCGGCGCTTGTTCGTGCCGCCTCACCCAGCATATCGAAACTGGCGGTGAAATCACGATTTTCTTTACTATCCATCCGCTTGATCGCTTCGTCGATGGTCCGGCCCATGACAAAGACCTGCCCCATCAGCCGCATGGCTGCACCGACCGCTTGGCGCACAAACGGTTCGCCCGCGCGTGCAATCAGGCGCTTCAGGCTGCTGTTGCTGTCGCCTAGTACGGCTTTGCCCAATACCAGCCCCCATGTGGCGCTATTGACGAGGACGCTCGACGACTGGCCTTTGTGTCCGCGCCAGTCGGCGTCGGTCAGCTTGTCCGCGATCAACATGTCGGCAGTTTCAGGGTCGGGTACGCGCAAGAACGCCTCGGCCAGCGATAGCAACGCCGTGCCCTCTTCGGTTCCAAGCCGGTATTCCTGCAAGAACTGGTTCACCCAGCCGTCGGACTGCGTATCGCGTAAATCGGTGAGCAATCCGCGCGCCGTTTCAATGATTCCGCCTCGTTCAATATCGCTTACCTGCGCTGCCACGACTAACGGAGCCAGTACATGCGGTTCCGGCTTGCGGTGAAATGGGCGGACAGCATTGCGGGCGGAATCGAGCGATTGAGTCATAACCGCGCCTTGCCGCAAAACCATGCGCCAAACAAGTTACAGCTGTAACGAAAAAGGCCAGCACCGTTTCCGATGCTGGCCTACCCCCGAAAGGGATCCTTCCGGCGACTGAAGGTTCAGGGACGCCGCCGGTCGGAAACTGAATGTTTAACGATAACGCCGGTTACATTTGCTGTCCGACTTATCGATCGCACGGCCTGCCAATGCGCCGACCGCCGCACCGATAATGCTGCCTTCGGTCTTGTTGCCGCGACGTGCGACTTCATTGCCGAGCAAGCCGCCAGCTACTGCACCGATAATCGTGCCGCCCGTGCCCTTGTCACACCGGCGATAATCATTACGGCTGTTGCTACGGTAATAGCGGTCGCCGCGACGATACTCGCGCCGATCATATCGGTCGTAGCGATCATAACGATCATAGCGATCACCCCTGTCATAACGGTCATCGCGGTCATAGCGATCACTGCGGTCATAGCGGCTGTAGCCATCATCATATCGACCACCGGCAACGGCCGGCGTTGCAGTCAAGCCCGTCAGTGCCGTTGCGGCAAGGACAAATGCGCCGATTGTGTTTTTGAACTTGGTCATGCTCTTACTCCTTGCTTTTGGCCATCTGATCCATGTCATGGATAACGAGGGCGGTTTGATTTCCTGATGAGGCTGTTATGCAGTCGCCCGATTGAGCGGATGCTGAATGTGTCGTTATTTTTTGTTCATCTTAGGAGCGATTTATATGAACAGATTGGAACCGGCATGAATATGCGCCTAAGACGCCTCTTGTCGGTGATTCTGCTGGCAGTTCTGGCGGTCGGCGGCGTTCGGCTGGTTTATCCCAGCGTTAGCCAGAATATCGCCGTCACCGCGCTAACGCTCGATCCTGCCTATCCGGGGCCACGCCGGGTCGGCGACCTTATTTTTTTGAATGCATGGGAATTGACCAGCAATAATGAAGATTTTGGCGGATTTTCGGCATTGGCCGCATTGTCGGATGGCCGGTTCGCAGCGGTCAGCGATGCCGGAACGCTCATTGGCTTTGGTTTGACCAACAACGACCAAACCGATCGTCCGTTTATTGCGCCGCTACCCGGGTCGCAGGGCGCTGGTCTGGATTTTCGCGATCGGGACAGCGAAGGTATCGCTTATGATGCCGACAGCGGACAATTTTGGGTCAGCTATGAAGCGAATCATGCCATCCGGCGATTTTCGCGTTCGTTCTCGCGTATGACAGGATTAATTCGTCCGCGCGAAATGCAGGCGTGGCCAAGTAACAAGGGCACGGAAACCATCATCAGACTTGCCGACGCACGCTTCCTCGTCATTTCGGAGAGTCTGGACGAAGATGATACCCACCAGGCGCTTCTGTTTTCCGGCGACCCGGTCGAGCCCGGAAGCGCCGTCACGCGGCTGACCTATCGGCCGCCGGCCGGATATCGCGTTACCGATGGCGCTCAACTTCCCGATGGCCGCCTGATCATTCTGAACCGCAGGGTTGCGCTACCTGCTGGTTTCGCCGCCAAGCTGGCGTTGGTGGATATACGCGCGATAAACGAGGGCAAGACCGTTAGCGGACAGGTGATCGCGACAATTGCACCACCCTTGCTGATCGACAATATGGAGGGGATCGCGGTCAGGAATGAGCGCGGCGGTGTCATCATCTGGCTTATTTCAGATGATAATTTCAGTATCTTTCAACGCAGTCTATTGATGAAATTCCGGCTGTCCGAGCGTGGTAACACAAAAAAACCGGAAGCGGTGGTCGCTCCCGGTTTCGATTCTTTATAAGCTCACATCGGGTGAGCCGCGAAAGCCTCAGGCTGCCGCCTTGACCTTCTTGGTGATTTCTTTCTTCACCTTGCGGGCATTGGTCGAAAGCTTCTCGTCCGAAGTCTTCAGCAACCAGTTGTCGAGGCCGCCATTATGCTCGACCGAGCGCAAGCCGTGAGTCGACACACGGAATTTGAAGCCTTGCTCCATCGCGTCAGACAGCAATGTCACATTCTGCAGATTAGGCAGGAATGTGCGCTTTGTCTTGTTGTTGGCGTGGCTCACATTATTTCCAACCATTCGGCCTTTACCGGTGAGTTCGCAGATGCGCGCCATGATATAAATCCTGTATAAAATAGGTGTATGCGGAATCACTGACCCGCGAAAGTCGCTGCCTTTAACCTTGCAGGCCCGAAACGTCAACCCGCTGTATAGCCAAAAGCGGCGATAACCGCTAGTAAGCCGCAATGCCGCTGACCAAAGCCCGCGAAATGATGGAAGAAGCGCTCGGGCTTGCAAGGTTGGCAGCGGCCAATGGCGAAGTACCGGTCGGCGCGGTGGTCGTCAAGAATGGCCGGATCATCGGGCGCGGGACCAATCGGCCGGTGAACAGCCACGACCCCACAGCCCATGCCGAGATCATTGCGATGCGCGAGGCTGCGGTGTTTCTGGGCAATGATCGCCTGACCGGATGCGACCTGTGGGTAACGCTTGAGCCGTGCGCGATGTGCGCTGGTGCCATCGCGCACGCACGGATTGCCAGGGTCTATTATGGTGCGGACGACCCCAAGGGCGGTGCGGTCGTGCACGGCCCGCGCCTGTTTGCACAACCGACGGTGCATCACCGGCCCGAAATCTACGCGGGAATCGCCGCCGACGAATCAGCCGCCCTGCTTCGGCAGTTTTTTGGCGACCGGCGCTAGCGCAGACTCATCCGGGAGAGTTCCAGCCCGCTTAATGGACGAAGCGGGCCACCACATCGCGGTACGACCGGCTAACCTTGACCTGAGCACCCGATTCCAGCACCAGGAAACATTCGCCATTGGTGTGCGGCTTGACCTGACGCACCTGATCGAGATTGACGATCGTCGAGCGGTGCACGCGTTGAAACGTGCGGGGGTCGAGGCGCTTTTCCAGATCTTTCATGGTCTCGCGCAGGATCAGCGAATTATCGGCGGTGTAAATGCACATGTAATCGCCCGCTGCATCGATCCGTTCGATGCTTTCGACATCCACCCGGAAAATCTGGCCGCGGTCTTTCACGTTGATCAGTTTCTCGAACCGCGTCGATGTGTGATCGTCGTCGATCGAACCCAGATTGTCGGCAGCATTGGGTGCAACTTCGTTGATCACATTGCGAAGACGTTCAAGCTCGTCCGAGGTGCGCTTCGTCGCCAGCCGCGCCCTGACTCGCTCCATCGTGTCGGCAAGACGGTCGGGTTCGACCGGCTTCATCAGATAATCGATGGCCTGCGCCTCGAACGCCTTGATCGCATGTTCCGAATAAGCGGTTACGAATACGAACAGCGGCGGGTCGATATCCATGATCCCCTGGACAACCGAAAACCCGTCAAAGCCGGGCATCTGGATATCGAGAAACACCAGATCGGGTTTCAGTGTCTTGATCTTGCGGATAGCCTCGCGGCCATTGTGGCAGGTGGCTACAATCTCGATGTCGTCAAATGGCTGAAGCCGAAGCTCAAGGCCCTGAATGGCCAGTTTCTCGTCGTCGACCAGTATAGTGCGAATGCTCATGCGGTTATCATTCCTTGTGATTTTGCCCCCGCTTGATTTTCTTCGACCGGTATAATTCGTGTTTGATAGGGTAGTTCCAACAAAACCTCAAATCCTCCGCCCGCTTTTACATAATGTTCGAAACGCTGATCGTCGCCATAGGCTTGCGAAAGCCGCTCGCGCGTGTTTGCCATTCCGACCCCTGTCGACAGGCTGTGGTCCTGATAGCCGGGCTGCAACCCCGGCCCGGTATCGGAAACGGTGATCCGAACCCTTTGACCGACGAGTTGAGCACTGACGGAAATATCGGCGCCTTCTTCCTTTGGCGTCACCGCGTATTTGATCGCATTTTCCACCAGCGGCTGAAGCAGCAATGATGGTACAAGCGCATTTTCGACCGCCGGTTCGATGACGAAATAGGTGCGAAGGCGTTCCTCGAAACGCATTTTTTCGATATCAAGATATAGTTTCAGCGTTTCGATTTCCTGAGTCAGCGGCACCTTGGCCGCCGCCTCGTTAATGAGGGTAAAGCGCAGGAACGAGGACAGCCGTGACAGCATGGCGTTGGCCTGCTCCGTTTGCTTAAGCAGGACCAACGTGGATATGCTGTTCAGCGTATTGAACAGGAAGTGCGGATTGAGCTGATACCGCAACATCGTCAGCTGCGCGCTGGTTGCCTGCGCCTCCAGCCGCATCATCTGATCGGCCTGTTCCTCGGCCCGCACAAAGTAATTGATCGCATAATACAGCGCTGACCATGCTGCCAGCAGGACCGAGTTGATGTAAATGGCGGCCAGCCACAATTGCGCGAACGGTGTCTCGTCGGCGCCTTCGCGAATGGTCTGCAAGACCCAGACGTCGATATACGCATAGCCTATGGTTGCGACGGAAACGGCGAAAAAGGTAACGCTCCAGGTGATAAACGGGCGCTGGTCGATCAGAACGCGGTATATGACCGACAGGACCAGCGTAATCGAATAGCCGGTAACCGCAGAAATCAGAATTGGCACGAGGAAGCTGACAGGCTGGCCTTGAGCGATGCCGGAGGCTGCGCGCAGGATGACCGCGCCGGCCCAACCTGCACTGTGCAGGTTCCAGAATGCGCGGTTTTTATCAGCGAAAAAGGGTTTATCGGTTAGCTCTAAAACAGCCATCGATGGGGTCTAGCCGCATTTCGCGTTCGCATGAAGCCCTTGTTTCGCGCAGCGGGCATGGTAGCATCGGAACTGAAAGGATTTGCCACATGGACCATCAAGACGACCGCGCCAGTTTTCACGATATGTCCGTCAGTACTCAGGAAGACTGGCAGATCATCATGAAACACAATATTCCGTTCGCACAGGACGGTGGCAAACGGATATTGCAACATCTGAAGCTGCTGGACGGCGATTTCGGCGGCTTTGCAGTCGACCGGCTCACACATTCGTTGCAAACCGCGACGCGCGCCCATCGCGACGGACGCGATGACGAATATGTCGTCATGGCGCTGCTTCACGACATCGGCGACACATTGGGTGCATCCAATCACCCCGATATTGCCGCCGCGATATTAAAGCCGTTCGTATCCGACAGATTACACTGGATCGTCCAGCATCATGGTATTTTTCAGGGACATAATTTCTTTCATCATCTCGGGCTCGACCGCGACATGCGCGAACAATTCCGGGGCCATGAATATTTTGCCGATACCGAGGAATTCATCGACAAATATGACTGCCCGGCGTTCGACCCTGATTACGAAACCTTGCCATTGGAATTTTTCGAACCGATGGTGATGCGCCTGTTCCGGTACCCGAAAAACAGCATTTATAAACGGACAGCTGAAGAAGCGGGCAGATAGTGGGGGTTATTTCGCCGTTACCCTTATAATCGTGTATTAAGCCTACGATATAAGCCGAACACCGGCATGCTTTATGTGTGCCTGTAAAGGAGAGAAAACATGGCCAAAAGCCAAAAGAAGACAAACCGCGAAGTCCGAAAACCCAAAGCTGAGAAGCCTAAAAAACTTAACGCGTCAAACCCATCGACCAAAGGCAGCGCTGGCGGATTGCTCTCTTCTAAGACGTGACGGGCTAGCGCCCTAAAAGCACCCTGGCCTGACCCGCGATTTGCGCCAGCATGGCAGGCGTTGCCATTCCAGCCAGCCGCGCACGATCAACCATCGCTTTGAACGCGCTGACCCGCGCCGCATTCGCCTGCAGCCATTGCTGCACATCGTCCTGCGCTTTTTTCGCGGCGCGGCGACGCAGGAAATCCAAGCGCATGGCCTGAAAATCGCGCGCGAGCCCTGCAACCAGTAATCTCTCCCACGGATCATGCGGGTCCATTTGCATGGCCGTGCCCTGCGCCCAACCCAGGCCCAGCGCGTCACCAATCGCAGTAAAAGCCCGCGTGAGTGCGGTGACATCGCTTTTCTGCGACGTCGACAGCGCCGCGAGGCCGATTGCGCCATCAAGCTGCGCCATGTGAACGAGCCGGTCGGCGATTTTACGCGGCGCTTTGGCTTCGACCAGCCGCGCGCCGAAACTTTCGGTCTGATGGCGGATTTCGGCGGGTAGCAGACTGTCTATGGCCGATGATAGTTTTTGCACAACGGGCGCATATATGGCCGTTGCGGTGCTGACGTCACGTCCTTCATCCGCATTGCGGATAACGTCAGCCATCTGCGCGCGGGTTTCGACCGCCGCCTGATTGAACAGCATCAACCGTGTCGATTCAGGCATTTCGGCGGTATCGATTGCATGCCAAAGCGACGGCAAATCGTAAATGCGTTCCGCTATGGCAAAAGCCGCAGCGACTTCACCCAAACCGCAGCCTTCTTCTTCGGCCAGTTCAAACGGATGCAGCAGACCAAGGCGATTGATCATCCGGTTCGCAAGCTTGGTCGCGATGATTTCCTTACGCAACCGATGCGCCAATATCGCCGACTTATGCTTTTTGACCATGGCATCGGGGAAAGCCGCGAGCAATTCGCTGTCCATCGACGCATCTTGCGCCAACGGAGCGTTTTCAACCCCGTCTTGCGCCGCAAGCTTAGCTGTTGAAAGCAAGACAGCCAGCTCGGGCCGGGTTAGCCCTTTGCCCTCGCTTGCGCGGCGGAACAGGTCGTCATTGGGCGCAATGCCTTCAACCACGCGATCGATCTTGCCCGTGGTTTCAAAGGTTTCGATGAGGCGAACATAGGCAGGAAGGTCGCCTGCACCGCCCGTTTCGGCAATCGACAAGGCAAGCGTCTGGAGACGGTTGTCTTCCAGCACCAGGCGTGCAACGGCATCGGTCATGCTGGCGAGTAACGTGTTGCGAACCCGCTCTTTCAACCGGCCTGCCCGCATTTCTGCGTTCAGTGCAATCTTGATATTGACCTCATTATCCGAACAATCGACGCCAGCGCTATTGTCGATGAAGTCAGTATTGATCCGTCCGCCGTGTAAGGCAAAACCGATCCGCCCTGCCTGCGTAACGCCCAGGTTGGCGCCTTCGCCGATGACTTGCGCGCGGACGTCTGCACCATTGATACGAAGCGCATCATTGCCCGGATCGCCAACGTCGAGATGGCTTTCGCTCCTGGCTTTGATATAGGTGCCGATGCCGCCGAACCACATCAGTTGAACCGGTGCCTTCAATATGGCGATCATCAATGCTGCTGGTTCGATTTCCCTGGCATCGATACCCAACAATGTCCGGATTTCCGGGGTCGTTTTGATACTCTTTTCGCTGCGGGCAAACACACCGCCGCCTTTGGAAATCAGCTTTGCGTTATAATCCAGCCAGCTCGATCGCGGCAGGGCGAACAGCCGCTGCCGTTCTTTCCAGCTGATTGCTGGGTCGGGACTGGGATCGAAAAATATGTGCCGGTGGTCGAACGCTGCGACAACTTTCAGTGTTTTGGACAACAGCATGCCATTGCCGAATACGTCGCCGGACATATCGCCGACGCCAGCCACCGTCACTGGCTCTTTCTGCACATCGATGCCCATTTCGGCAAAGTGGCGTTGTACCGACAGCCAGCCACCCTTCGCAGTAATTCCCATGGCTTTATGGTCGTAACCCACCGACCCACCGCTGGCAAAGGCATCGCCAAGCCAGAAATTGCGTTCCAGCGCGATAGCATTTGCCGTGTCGGAAAAGGTTGCAGTGCCCTTGTCCGCAGCGACCACAAAATAGGGATCCGATCCGTCGTGAATTACCACTCCGGCAGGATGGATGATTTCGTCATCGACAATATTATCGGTAATCGACAGCAAGGTGCGGATGAAAATCTTGTAGCTTTCGGTGCCCTCTGCAAACCATGCATCGCGGTCGGCGCGGATGTCGGGCAAGCGTTTGGGATAAAAACCGCCTTTGGCACCCGTTGGAACGATGACCGCGTTTTTGACGCGCTGCGCCTTCATCAAACCGAGCACCTCGGTGCGAAAATCATCGCGGCGGTCGGACCAGCGCAGCCCGCCTCGGGCCACGGGTCCGGCGCGCAGATGGATACCTTCGACACGCGGCGAATACACGAACACCTCCCGCCAGGGGAGCGGTGCAGGAAGGCCTGGCACCATGGCACTGTCCAGCTTGAATGCCAGCGCTTCGGCAGCGGCGGGCGCAAACGCATTGGTACGCAGCGTTGCCCGTACCACCGCCATGAACAGGCGAAGTATCCGGTCGTCATCGATGGCCGACACTTTCGCCAGTCCATCGCGTATCGCCTTGATGTATTTTTCCGATAGCCGGTCCCGGTCGCTGCCGGTGGCTGGATTATGCAGCGCCCCGAACAACGACACGATAGCCTGCGTGATCGTTGCATTTTTGGCGAGTGCAGCAACGATATTGGCCATACTGTAGTTGGCACCGGTCTGTCGCAGATATCGATACCATGCCCGCAACCAGATGACCGATTGCGGATCGAGACCGGCGATCGTTACCAGCTGGTTGAAAACGTCGTTTTCGGCGTCGTCATCCAGCACCTGGCTAAGCGCGCCTTCGATGATCGTTGCGCGCGCCATTACTGCGGCAACATTGCTGCCGCGCAAGCTGAGACGAAAATCATGAATATAGTTTCCGTCGCTCAAGCCGGTCGGCGATTCTTCGAGCACGTGGAAGCCGAAATTTTCAAGCGCGGGCACAATGTCGCTCAACGGCATAGCGCCGCCCTCGCTATATACTTTCAATTTCAACAGTTCGCCAGCGACCGACAGGCGCGCCACTTTGCTATGGTCGCGCTCCATCTGCAGCAAGCCAAGCATGTCGCGCGCGCCATCTTCGATGGAATAGCTTCCACGATAGCTGGCGGGGAAAACCGGGCCGTAGCGCACGAGCATCGCGGCGGCGCGCTTTTCATCGGTCATACGCGCGAGCGCTGCCTCGACCGCCGGTTCCCACCCGCGCACCATCAACTCAAGCCGGTCGTCCAATTTCGCTTCGTCGATGTCCTGATCGCGATCTTGCAAGTCGAGCGTGTACCGCAGCAAAGCGATGCCGCCATCTTCAAGACCAATCGTCCAGCCAAGCAATGCGCCGCCAGTGGCATCGACCAGCATATTTTCGATCTGCTTTCGCATGCCAGTCGAAACATCGTCGCGGGGAAGCCAGACGAAAATATAAAGATGCCGTCGCAGTGGTGACCGAATCGACAGCAGCTTGGGTCGTGGCCGGTCGGTAAGCGACATGGCCGTCAGCGTGACTCGCTCAAGTTCGTCCAGTTTCAGCGACACCAGCAGATCATGCGGCAGCGACGTCAGAACGTGAGTCATCGCTTTGCCCGCATGACCTGCGGAATCGAAGCCGAAACGGTCCATCAACGTTGCCAGATGGTTTCGTAACACCGGAATCCGGTCTGGAGATGTTGCCAGCGCGGCGCTTGTCCACATACCCGCTGTAATCGAAAGTCCGGTAATCTTTTTGCCCGTACCAACGGGAACGACCACCAGATCGAGCTGAACATGGCGGTGAACGCTCGACACGCGGTTCGACTTCAACACCAGAGGTGCGACGCCTCCGTCTTCGAACCATTTGACGGCCAAGCCGATACTTTGGTCGGACAGCATGGGCGCGTCGCTCACTCGCGACATACCCAGCCGGTGCGATCGCGTGCCGCCGACTGCAAGTGTTTCATGGCCAACGACGGTCATGTTATTTGCCAGGAACCAGCGAACCAGGGCTGCTCCCTCGCCGTCGGGCAGGCTGTCGGCGTCGGCGGTCATCGCGTCGAGCATCAGGCGCCAGTCATCGACCGCTCCCCGGACGTCGTTCAGCACGACATGCAATTCGCTTTGCAAGGCCCGGCGCTCTTTCGCGTCGATGCGGTCAGTTTCCATATAAATGAACGATTCGCGCGCGCTGGTGTCGTCGCGCTTTCGGCTGATCGATTGCAATATGCCCGATGGATTGCGGACGACGCTCAATACCGGGTGGATAAGCCGTTTCACGCTCACGCCATGCGCGGCCACCGCTGCCGATATCGAATCGACCAGGAACGGCATGTCGTCATTATTAATGGCAATCCGCATCGCCAACCGCCCGTCGCGGTCGGTAAAACTGTCGAGCGAGAGCGCCGCGCTGCCGACATTACGGCGGGCGGCGAGGTCAAGGATGAACTGCGCTGCGTCCTGGCTCGCCTTGGCGTCGAACCCCTCATTTTCGCCGGGTAGTGCACTTTGTGAAAAGGCGGTAGCCATAGCCTTCAGCAAGGAACTATCGATTTTTGAAGACGATTTTAACGCATTGGCAGCGGCCATGAAAATACTCCCGAACCCACGAATATCGAACATCGCGCCCAGTTTTATACGGCACGCTCTTTTGTAATTTTATTACAATGCTTATGCTCTGGTTCGAATGCTTAGACAAGATGCCAGTGTAACAGGTTGCGATGAAACTCTTGCCTGTGTAGCGTCGCTGCAATTGCCGGAAGGGGTGTAAACAGGGTTATGGATAAGCGGCTGACATTATGGATATTAGCCGGAATGGCGCTTGGCGTCGTCGTCGGGTACGGCGTCAACCAGGGGATCGATCCGGCTATCGTCAAAGAATCCGTTGTTCCGTGGTTCAAACTTCTGTCCGATATTTTCCTTAATCTCATCAAAGTGTTGGTCGCCCCGCTGATCTTGTCCACCATTGTCGTCGGTATCGCACACATGGGCGACAGCAACGCGCTCGGCCGGATCGGTTTTCGCGCCATTGCGTGGTTCATCACAGCCAGCTTCATTTCGATCGGCCTCGGTCTGTTGATGGTCAATCTGTTCCAGCCGGGCGTCGGCGCGCCGATACCCGATGCGGGCGCGGCGCTTGCAGCCGTCGGTGAAGTCAAGGAACTGAAGGCGACCGAATTCCTGCTGTCGATATTCCCGAAAAATGCATTCGAGGCGATGGCAACCAACAACATTTTGCAAATTCTGGTGTTCTCGATTTTTGCCGGGGTTGCGCTGTCCGCTATCGGCGAAAAGGGCGCGCCTCTGGTTCGCGGCGCGGATGCCCTGGCCGAAATGATGCTGCAGATCACCGGTTATGTCATGCGCTATGCCCCGATTGCTGTGTTTGGTGCACTGGCAAATGTGGTGGCGGTGAACGGCCTTGGTATCCTGGCGACATATCTCGAATTGCTGCTTGAGTTCTATGCGTCACTTCTGCTGCTTTGGATTATCCTGCTCAGCGTCGGCGCGATATTTTTGCGGCAACGTATATGGCGCCTGATCCGGTATATCCGCGAACCATTGCTGATTGCCTTTTCAACAGCCTCATCCGAAGCAGCGCTGCCAAAATTGTTCGAGCAGCTCGACCGGTTCGGCGTACCGCGCCGTATTTCGGGTTTTATGCTGCCGCTTGGGTACAGCTTCAATCTCGACGGTTCGATGATGTATATGAGCTTTGCGACGATCTTCATCGCCCAGGCCTATGGCATCGACCTTTCGATCAGCACCCAGATCCTCATTCTGCTGACCCTGATGATTTCATCAAAGGGTATAGCCGCCGTCCCGCGAGCCAGCCTGGTCGTTATCACCGGGACGCTGGCAATGTTCGGGCTTCCGGTCGAAGGGGTCGCCATCATTCTTGCCATTGACCAGTTTCTCGACATGGGCCGGACCGCGACCAACGTTATCGGCAATGCCGTCGCCACATCGGTAATCACCAAATGGGAAGGCATGCTGGAGGTTGAGGAGCCCGAATTTGTCGCGCATCCCCATGCGCCGGCGCATAGCACCGCCGACGGCAAGGCTGGTCTAGAATTGGCAGAGGATATGGTGACCGACGAGCGGTCGAGGCCGGTTTAAGCCGAAAGCTTACGACCGAGCAGCGTGCCTTTTGCCCCCTTGCTGTCGAGCGTGAAACGCATGCTTTGATGTTCCTTGCGCCAGCGACGCGCGACGATACGCTCGCCCGGCCGTGCAGCATCGTCAAGCAGCACCCGCCCACCTGGCGTTATTCGTGGGAAAAGACTTGCCGCTGCGCCGCGAACATGCGGGTGAATGGCCCAAGGCGGGCCATCGACCACCAACAGGTCGATTTCGGCAGGAATGTCGCTCAACTGGTACCAATGGCCCGGCCAGCCCGCTGGTGACGGTCCCAATGGCGCATGGCGAATATCGACGGGCATGGCATGTTCGCGTATCCAGCTTTGCGTGACGGCCGCAAATTCCTTGTGCTGGTCATAGCTTATGACGTTCCCGCCACCAAATTTTTGAAGTGCCCGGGCAATGATGAACGTAGACGCGCCGCACCCCAGTTCCACTACCTGCCGGGGCTTTGTCTCTTCAATCGCCGAAACGATGTGCCATAAAAAATTGGTATCGGCTTTCCAGCTACCCAGATTGGGCAGCGCGTCGAGCGGCAAATCGAGATATTCCAGCAAAGCCGCCTTGTCCGCTTTACGTCCGCCATGCAGGCTACGAAGCAGCCAGGGCCACTGGATCGCTCCATAAGCGGTCACCATGAAGCGGTCGCCGAGCGACAGTGTGAGATCGATATCGTTGAGCGGCAAGAATGCTGTGGTTTCGCGAGTGGTCATATCACTCTTCCAATGACGAGGCAGCGCAAACAGTCAATGATCGAATTATCACACTGCCCTATTTTCCGCACCTTTTGAACGATGCAACCGGCAAACGATTGCTTTACGCATCGCGCTCCATTGCTTTGACATTGCCCGATTATCGAGGATAACGGGGGTCGAGAGAAGGAGCGATAGAATGGGCAAACCGGAATCGATCCGCTCCGGCGGTTCAGCGATCACTGATCCCAAAGTCATGCTGTTTACCCTCCTCATAGTCTATATTCTGAACTTTCTCGACCGGCAGATCGTGAACATACTTGCCGAGCCGATAAAGACCGAACTAGGCCTGAGCGATACGCAGTTGGGGTTACTGGCTGGCCCCGCATTTGCTGTTTTTTATGCGGTGCTGGGCATTCCGATTGCCCGTTATGCCGACAATGCGCGAACCAACCGGGTCTGGCTGATTTCGGTCTGTCTGGCCATCTGGTCGGCGATGACGGCGATATGCGGCATCGCTCAGAACTTCGTTCAACTGGCATTAGCGCGGGTCGGTGTGGGCGTTGGCGAGGCTGGATGTACGCCTGCTGCCCATTCGCTGATTGCCGATACCGTGCCGCCGGAAAAGCGGTCGTCGGCGATCGCGTTTTTCGGACTTGGCATTCCGATCGGCGGGTTACTGGGGCTGATTATCGGCGGTGTGGTCAACGATCAATATGGATGGCGTATTGCCCTGATGCTGGTAGGAGCGCCAGGCTTGCTACTGGCTCTCGTGCTGCCCATGCTCATCCGTGATCCGCGTCATTGCGCCGACAGCACCCATTTCAATGCGGCAACTTCGCCTGGAAACGCGACGCTATCGATCAAAGCTGCGGTGCGAGAGGTTTTTGCTTCAAAGGCATATATCTATGTTTTCATTGCTGCGTCGTTCACCGCCTTCCTAAGCTATGGTAAAGGGCTTTGGACGATCAGTTTCTTTATCCGTTCCCACGGGCTTTCTACGACGCAAGCCGGGCTCGCCATGGCCGTTGCCTTGGGCGTTTCCGGGATTATCGGCACGTGGCTTGGCGGCAAGATCGCCGATAAGTTCGGTCAGTACGACAAACGCCATATCCTCACCCTGCCCGCCATTGGCATGGCCGTGGCAGCGCCATTGTTGTTCGCAAGCTATTGGGCCAACGATTGGCGCATCGCCGTCGCGTTGCTGATTTTACCAACCATATTGAATTCGACCTATTACGGCCCGGCTTACGGGTGCGTTCAGGGACTCGTCAGGCCGGAGGCACGGGCGATTGCGGCATCGCTGGTCGTATTCGGCCAGAATTTGATTGGCCTTGGCATGGGTCCGCTTTTGTTCGGCGTGTTGTCGGACTGGCTTCAGCCGATGGCTGGCGACGAAAGCGTTCGCTGGGTACTTTATGGTGCCGCATGGCTCGGG
>JANOPT010000294.1:0-3883 GCA_031421975.1 Sphingomonadales bacterium
ACCGAGGCCTGCGAACAGCTGCCACATGATGTAGACAAACGGAATCGCCGACAATGTGCCCCACAGAACGCGGGTCGGAATGTCGGTTGCGATCTCGCCGGGATAGCCCAGGGCGATCATCAAAGCTGCGGCACCGCCCAGCTTGAACGACTTCGATACTGTCTCATCTTGGCTTAGGCGCATGACGAGGATCAGCTCGATGAGCAACAATGGCACAGTGAGCAGCCAGTCGACATAACGATAGGCGTCGTTGAACGCAATATTGCTGGCCGCGACCACGCCGCCTTCGACGACATAAGCACCTTCCCAGCTTTCGAAAATGCGGAAATAGTGATAAGCGGCAATCGCGCAAACGAGGCCGGAAATGGTCAGCGCGGTTTTATATGCCGGGCCGACTTGTGAACGGCCCAACCACAAAAATAATGTGGTCGCGGCCATGGTGGCAAATGTGAATGAGAACGCGTTATAGACCAAAGAATATTGGCCGAATGTGAGAGATTCCATGTCTTTCCCCTTCGTGCAAACCCAGTTCTGTTTATGGGTGGCGCACAAATAGGCTTTGCAGGAATGGCAACAACCTAACCTTTATACCATGTTTTGCCGATATTGCCGGGCGAGTGCTTTTGGCGAAAAGACGTCGGTAGCGGTTAGCAAGATAGCGTGCCGCGTGTGATAAAGGAGACAATGACGGTGGTCGTTCTAGACCGTGCCAATGAGCGTCTTGACGCTTTGATTGCCAACAGCCCGATCGCGTCGGTGATCAGCGATCCACGACAACAGGATAACCCGATCATTGCATGCAACGCCGCCTTTATCGAATTGACCGGTTACCGCGAGGAAGAGATCATTGGTCGCAACTGCAAGTTTCTGGCTGGTCCCGCGACCGAACCTTGGCTCACCGAAACAATCCGCCGAGGCGTCAAGCGGCATTCGCCGGTGCTGGTGGAGATACTGAACTATAAACGCGACGGCACGCCGTTTCGCAATGCCGTCCTGGTCGCGCCGATGTTTGATGAAGAAGGCGAGCTTGAATTTTTTCTGGGCTCGCAAGTTGAGCTTGAATCTGATGCGCCCGCGACCAATGCCAACCGGCGCATAGCGGCCGCGATGGCGGTAAAAGCCCTGACGCGCCGACAGCGTGAGGTTCTGGCAGAAATGGCGTTGGGCCATTTGAACAAGCAGATTGCCCATACGCTGGGCTTAAGCGAACAGACCGTCAAAATGCACCGCGCGTTATTAATGGACCGTCTGGGCGCGGCAACCACGACTGACGCTATTCGTATTGCTGTTGAGGCTGGGCTATAAAAAAGGCCCGGCGATCCCCCAACCGCCGGGCCTCAGCTATCGATCCGATGCGTAGGATCAGTAGCTGTAATACATGTCGAACTCGACTGGTGACGGCGTCATTTCCCAGCGGGCGACGTCTTCCATCTTGAGGTCGATATAGGCGTCGATCTGGTCCTTGGTGAACACATCGCCCTTGAGCAGATAGTCATGATCGGCGGCCAATGAGTCTAACGCCTCGCGCAAGCTGCCGCAGACGGTTGGAACCTCGGCGAGCTCTGCTGGCGGCAGGTCATAGAGATTCTTGTCCATCGCTTCGCCGGGGTGGATCTTGTTCTGGATGCCATCGAGGCCCGCCATGAACAACGCCGCATAGCACAGATACGGGTTGGCCATCGCGTCGGGGAAGCGGACTTCCACGCGCTTCGCTTTCGCGCCTGCGCCATAAGGAATGCGGCACGATGCCGAACGGTTACGCGCCGAGTAAGCGAGCAAAACGGGGGCTTCGTAACCTGGCACCAGCCGCTTGTAGCTGTTGGTGGTGGGGTTGGTGAAGGCGTTTACCGACTTGGCGTGCTTGATGATGCCACCGATGAAGAACAGGCACATTTCGGACAGGCCGGCATAGCCGTCGCCTGCGAACAAAGGCGTCTTGCCCTGCCAGATCGACAGGTGCGTGTGCATGCCGCTGCCGTTATCTTCCTTGATCGGCTTTGGCATGAACGTCGCGGTCTTGCCATAAGCATGCGCGACCTGATGCACGACGTACTTATATATCTGCATCCGGTCGGCGGTCTGGGTCAGCGTGCCAAAGGTCAGGCCAAGTTCGTGCTGGGCTGCGGCAACTTCATGGTGGTGCTTGTCGCACGGCAGCCCCATTTCGAGCATGGTCGAGACCATCTCCCCGCGAATGTCCATGCAGCTGTCAACCGGGGCGACGGGAAAATAGCCGCCTTTGGCGCGGGGGCGGTGGCCCATGTTACCGCTGTCATATTTGGTGCCGGTGTTGGTCGGCAGCTCGATATCGTCGATCTTGTAGTAGCTGGTGTTGTAGCTGTTTTCGAAACGCACATCGTCGAACATGAAGAATTCGGCCTCGGGGCCGATGTAGATGGTGTCGCCGATGCCGGTTGTCTTGAGATAAGCCTCGGCGCGCTTCGCGGTCGAGCGCGGGTCGCGGCTGTAGAGTTCGCCGGTCGATGGTTCGACGATGTCGCAGAACAGGATCATCATTGGCGTCGCAGAGAATGGATCGATGTAGCAGGCGTCCAAATCGGGCTTCAGAATCATGTCGGATTCGTTGATCGCCTTCCAGCCCTCGATGGAAGAGCCGTCGAACATCAGGCCGTCTTCCAGCTCGTCTTCGCCGATAACGCCCGAACACATGGTCAGATGCTGCCACTTGCCCTTGGGGTCGGTGAAGCGGACATCGACCCACTCGATTTCCTCGTCCTTGATACGCTTGATGATGTCCTTGGCGGTGGTGCCCATGTTACTTTCCTTCTTTGACTTGTCTTTTTTCGATTGTTTGGATTTAGACGGCATCGTTGTCACGCTCGCCGGTGCGGATACGCAACGCGGTTTCGACAGGGATAACGAAAATCTTGCCATCGCCGATACGGCCGGTTTGCGCCGCAGCCGCGATCGCTTCGACGACGCGGTCGGCGAGGCCGTCCTCCACCACGACTTCAAGCTTTACCTTCGGCAGGAAGTCGACGACATATTCGGCACCGCGATACAACTCGGTATGGCCCTTCTGGCGGCCGAAACCCTTGGCTTCGGTGACGGTGATGCCCGACACGCCGACCTCGTGCAGCGCCTCTTTGACCTCGTCCAGTTTGAACGGCTTGATGATCGCTTCGATCTTTTTCATGACTTTCCCCTTTATGGCGCGTTAGGCAAAGGCTCCGCGCGCGCGGATTATGTGATGCGCTTCGCAAGGAGCGTGCCAGTTCAAAGCCACGCAATTGCGCGATGTGCGATTCAAATCAGATAGTTGCGGTGCCTAAAATTTAGGCATCTGTCCGATTCATGGGCAGCATCATTTGCTGGCGAGTGCCTTTTCATTCGTCTTGGCATAATGCGCGCGGCTGATCACATAGGCGCGCATTTGCTCTGCCTCTTGCGGGGTGAGCACGCTGGCGAAGCTCACCATGCCATTGCCCTTGAGGACGCCATCGATCACGACCGATTTCCATGTTTCGGCATCGGCCATGCTTGCCGATTTACGCAGGTCGGGAAGCACGCCATTGCCGACTGCCCCGGGGCCGTGGCAAACGAGGCAATAGCGTTGAAAGTTCGACTGGCCCGCCGCAATATCAGACGACGTTCCGGTCTGGGTTGGTGGGTCCCAAACATATGGCGGTGTTTTAGGCAGCACTGGCAACACCGCTGTGCCGCCAAGCTTCAAGACAATCAGCCGCGGGATATTGGGCACGGCTGCGCTTGTTGAACCGGCATATCCGGATACCAGTGGAAACGCGCCGCCCTTGCTTGTCAGGAATGCAACATATTGTTCGCCGTCGACGGTGTAGGTTGATGCGCCGGACAGGACGCCCGATTGCACATTGAGATTATATAATTGTTTGCCTGTGTCAGC
>JANOPT010000295.1:0-9440 GCA_031421975.1 Sphingomonadales bacterium
ATCGGCGCGCCATGGGCGATATTCTGTAGCGCCTTCTGGATGCAAAAACTGCGCGGATCGGCGAGGCGTCCGGTCGAGTTGTTGTCATGGTCCTTCCAAGACGAGAATCCACAATGTGACAGGCAACCCATGCAATCCTTCTGGTCCTTTCGGATGACCTCACCCGACGGCGGGGTCACAAAGACCAGAGTGTTGTCGGGCGTTTTTAGTGCAACGGTGAACCCGCGTGCGTGCCATTCGCGCGCCTTCATCAGATCGGCCGTGGTGACCCAGAAATTCTTGCCTTTGACACCGACATCGAGCTGAACAGTATGTTCGAGGTCGGCGGCCTGTACATACGCGATCTGACGTTCGGACCGTGCCTGCAATTCGAGCAGGAACGGGTTGATCACTGCGCTCGAATAAAAGCCGGTGGGCGAAAACTGATGCAGCAAAACGCCATCTTCCGGAATCTTCGTCAGCGCGTCTTTCCATCCCTGCGGGATCGGGCTTTCCTGCGTTAGCAAAGGCCGCGTTCCAAGCTGGAAAACAATTTGGCCTAGTTCGGGATTATCGATCCAGTCGTTCCAGTCCCGCAAATACCATACGCCGCCTGCCATGACGATGGGCAAGTCATCCGATATGCCCTCCGCGCGCATGACATCACGCAGCGCTTTGACGCGAGGATAGGGATCTTCGGGGCTGCGCGGGTCTTCGGCATTGGACAGGCCATTGTGCCCGCCCGCCAGCCACGGGTCCTCATAGACTACTGCGCCCAGCCATTCGGGCACCTTGTGATAGGCGCGTTTCCACAACGCACGGAAGGCCCGCGCCGAACTGACGATGGGTAAGTAATAGACGCCATATTGCGCGGCAATTTCCGAGAGCTTATATGGCATGCCTGCGCCGCAAGTCACGCCGGTGACCATGCCTCTTGTAGCGTCGAGCACGCCATGCAAGATGCGTTGCGCCCCGCCCATTTCCCACAGCACGTTGATATTTATCGCGCCCTTGCCGCCCGATATTTCATGCGCCAGCTTAACCTGGGCAATGCCGCCGCGAATGCCGTATTCGACCAGCTCCTCATGCCGTTCAGCCCGCGTCCGCCCATGAAACACCTGAGGTATCATGTCGCCATTATCGTCATAGCTGTCGGCGTTGACCGCCGACACGGTGCCGATGCCGCCTGCCGCAGCCCATGCGCCAGAACTTGCATGATTGGTGGCGGCAACGCCCTTGCCGCCTTCGACCAGCGGCCAGACTTCACGGCCACCGTAGACTATGGGTTTCAGCCCCTTGAACACAAATACGACCCCTAATGCTATGCTAAACGGCGCTTGCCAGCGCGCTCCCCCTTGAGATGGCGCTATCGCAAATATTCAGCTTTGTCGCGCAAAATCGGCGCGTTTCATCGCAGAACCATATAGCTGGCGATAGCGCGCGAACATCGTTTCCTCATCATATTGGGAGAACGCAATGAAGCGATTTGCCTCGCCGACCTGGGCTCGCAATGACCGGTCATTGGCAAGCGTTCGAATGGCTTCAGCAAGCGCAGCTTCATCCTGA
This sequence comes from Sphingomonadales bacterium, assembly GCA_031421975.1. Lineage (GTDB taxonomy): Bacteria > Pseudomonadota > Alphaproteobacteria > Sphingomonadales > Sphingomonadaceae > Sphingorhabdus_B. The sequence goes on from JANOPT010000295.1 coordinate 1,546, forward strand.
CGCGGAACAATAAAGGGGCGGTTTTCGCGCGACAGAATGTTGCGGACGTCGCCAACGTCGGTGGATACGGCAGGAATGCCGCTGGCCATCGCCTCGACCAGCGAAATCGGATATTGTTCGCTGTCGGAACTAAGCGCAAAAATGTCGAACAGGCCGACATAGCGCGAAGGGTCGCGCAGGAACCCGGGCATCATCAGCCGGTCGGATATCCCGAGGCGTTCTGCTTCGGTCAAAATCGCTGACCGCTCCGGTCCTTCCCCGGCGATAGCGAGCCGGACATTCGGTCCTGCGGCGGCAACCGCACGGACCAGGCGCGGCAGGTTTTTCACCGTCCGCAATCCGGCAATGGTGCCAACGACCACCTCACCTGCACGTTTCTGAAAACCGGGAAACGAACCGCGCTGGGCGTTACCGTTGAAATGCGCGGTATCGATGCCGTTGGGAAACCGGCTGATTTTGTCGCTTGGTTGATGCCAGGCCGTATGGGCAATTTTCTCGAGCGTTTTCGACGGTACGACCAATCCATACGACCGCTGCAACGCAATCGTCCGGAACCAGTTCCGGCGCGCCTTGAGCCCGTCGATTTCATCATGATTGAAGCCATCCTCATGATGGACGAGCTGCGGCAATCCCATCGCCTGCCCCAGCAGAGTGCGCGCCATGACACCGTCCATCGCACCCCAGTTATAACTGAGTATGAGGTGGAATTTTTTCATGTATTTTGCGAGCTGACGATAGCGACCCATCGCAGGCATACCGGCCAGCGACGGCGCCTCATCTTTGGGAAAATCCACCTTGATGCGTTTGTCGATTAGGTCGGCAGCACCAAAAGCGTCTGAAACCGCAGAAAGCAAAGTGTGTTCGGCCTGGGCGCCGAAATGGTTCATCAGCCGGACGGTCCGCATCTCCTGCCCGCCCGGGTTGAAGCTGCTGTGCAAATGAAGGATGCGGACTGCTGCCATAGTTGTATTTCCCTGCCGCACCAGCCAGAGGTTCCCGATGCCTATAAAGATACTGCCGTCCCCCTACCGTCCCGATCCCAAAATCGCCAGTCTAAGCGACAAAATAGGTGACGTCGTGAAGGCTGCCGACTTTCCCGACACGATATTGCGCTTTCGTAACGACAAATGGGCAGCGACGGTCGGGCTAGAAACGCTGACCGACGACCAATGGATCACCCATTTCGGACGGTTTGAACCGTTGCCCGAAAATATGCCGCAGCCGCTTGCGCTGCGCTATCACGGGCACCAGTTTCGCGTTTACAATCCTGACATCGGTGACGGCCGCGGTTTCCTTTTTGCCCAGTTGCGCGACGGGCATGACCGCTTACTCGATCTTGGCACCAAAGGATCCGGCACGACACCGCACAGCCGCCGGGGCGACGGAAGGCTTACCCTGAAAGGCGGCGTCCGCGAAATTCTTGCCACCGAAATGCTGGAGGCGCTGGGTGTCAACACCTCGAAAACATTCTCGCTGATTGAAACAGGTGAAGCGCTGATGCGTGGCGATGAACCGTCGCCGACCCGTTCCGCCGTGATGGTGCGCCTTAGCCACAGTCATATCCGCATCGGCAGTTTCCAGCGCCTCGCTGCCCAAGGCGATAAAGGGACTATGGAGCAGCTGGTTCAATATTGTCTGACCGTTTTATATAATGAAGTGTCGTCAGGCGATCCCGCAAAACTGCTGAATTTGGCAGTCGAGCAAATCGCCGACATGGCGGCGTCATATATGGTCGCAGGTTTTGTCCATGGGGTGCTCAACACCGACAATATCAACATCACCGGCGAAAGTTTCGATTACGGCCCGTGGCGATTCACCGAATATTGGAAACCCGACTTTACCGCCGCGTATTTCGATGAAAGCGGGCTTTATGCTTTTGGTCGGCAGGCAGAGGCCATTCACTGGAACCTTGGCCAGCTTGCGGTTTCGCTCCGGCTGATATGTGACGCGCCGCCACTGATCGAGGCACTTGAGCGATACCCGGCGCTGTATCAGGAGGCGATCGTTCGCCGGTTTCTATGGCGCCTTGGCGTCGATTCGCGCGGCGCAGAAAATGATCGCGATCTGGTCCAGGCCGCTGAACGCGCGATGCGTGGCGAACAGGTCGGCATCGACCGGTTCTTCCATGACCATCGCGGGGGGCGCATTCTTTCGGCCGATAATTACGGCGACGATCGACGTGCATTCGCCGACATGTTGGCGGACTATGGCAATCCGGCGGCGGTCGCGCACGCTTATTGGGCAGACGCCGCAATATGCTCCTTACTGATCGAAGAAGTCGAAACGATATGGGCGGCGATTGCCGATGACAACAACTGGACCCCGCTTTACAATAAAGTCGACGCGATCCGCCGGATGGGAGCGGCCTTAGGCAAACCCTGACTGAACGCGTGAATTTACACCGCGAATTTACTTGATGTAAAACTATTGAGCGCGATTATAGTCTCCTGAGTATTTACCATAATCGGAAGCGTCAATTTGTCCGACCTCGTATCATTCGAACCTGCCACCGGCGCCGAATTGTGGCGCGGCCAAGTAGCTGACGTCGATGCGGAAATTGCGGCGGCGCGCGCGGCTTGGCCAAAATGGGCAGCGGCACCCTTGTCCGACCGGATCGAACGGATGCGAAGCTTTGGCAACCGTGTTCGTGCCGACACCGAAAAGTTCGCCGACCTCATCGCCCGCGAAACCGGAAAGCCGTTATGGGAAGCGCGCAACGAAGTGGAATCGGTAGTCGGGAAAGTCGATATCTCGATACGCGCTTATGCAGACCGCACATCGCAACGGCGCCTTGAAGGAAAAGCCGGAAGCAGAAGTGCGCTTCGCCACAAACCGCATGGTGTCCTTGCGGTGCTTGGCCCCTATAATTTTCCCGCGCATTTGCCCAACGGACATATCATCCCGGCACTGATTGCCGGCAACGCGATCGTGTTCAAACCATCGGAAAAAACACCTGCGGTCGGGCAGATGCTGGTCGATTATTACCGAAAGGCTGGCATTCCCGAAGGCGTTGTCCGTATCGCGCAAGGCGGTCCGGAAACCGGCAAAAAACTGTCGCAACATGCCGATATCGACGGATTGCTGTTTACCGGTTCGGCGCAGACCGGAATCGCCCTGAACCGGCAATTCGCAAACCGCCCCGACAAGATTCTGGCGCTTGAAATGGGCGGCAACAATCCGATTATCGTCTGGGACACGCGCGACATTCACAGCGCGGCAGTGCTTGTTGTACAGTCCGCATTTCTAAGTGCAGGACAGCGCTGCACTGCGGCACGCCGCCTGATCGTCAAAGACGAATTATACGATCTGGTCGTTGGCGAGGTGAAGAAGATCGCCGACCGTCTGGTCATCGGTGAGCCGCATGGTGAGCCACCGCCGTTCATGGGACCAGTCATCGACAACACGGTCTGCGATAACCTGATCGAGAGTTTTCTGGCGCTGATGAGCCGCGGTGGTCGTCCAATCAAACATATGCATGTGCCGGTTCATGGTCGTCCATTTTTGTCGCCAGGTATTATTGATGTAACCGAGATGCCCGAACGTCCGGACATTGAACTGTTCGGTCCTTTGCTGCAGGTAATCCGCGTTCCGGATTTCAACGCAGCCATTGTCGAGGCCAATAACACGCGCTTTGGGCTGTCGGCATCGCTGATCGGGGGAACGGCGACACAATATGATGAATTCTGGGCTAATAGCCGCGCTGGTATCGTCAACTGGAACGCGCCGACCAACGGTGCCTCGTCTGCTGCGCCATTCGGCGGCATAGGATTGTCCGGTAATCATCGACCCAGCGCCTATTACGCCGCCGATTATTGCGCCTACCCCGTTGTTTCGGCGGAAAATGAAGTGCCGAAGGCGATGATCGGGATCGGGCTGAAGGATGACGAGAGCGTCGCCGGTGCAACGGGAAAATAGACGAATAAAGTTCTGCTAGGTGGCGGCAAATATATCCTGATTTGAAGCTGTCATATCTCGGGCACATGTTGCACCCATGAATATACCCAAAGTCTATTTGGTGGGCGCAGGTCCCGGCGACCCGGAATTGCTGACGATCAAGGCCGCCCGCCTGATTGCCGCTGCCCAGGTGGTCGTTCACGATGGACTGGTAGATGAAGCCATAATGGCCATGATCAGCCCCGCCGCGCGGCTGATTTCAGTCGCAAAAGAACGGTCTAAGCATTCGGTTCCACAAGAGGGCATAAACGACATATTGGTTCGCGAGGCGCTGGCCGGGCATCTGGTGGTGCGCCTGAAGGGCGGAGATCCTTTTATTTTCGGCCGAGGCGGTGAAGAAGCCGAAGCATGCCGCGATGCCGGAGTCGCGGTCGAAGTCGTGCCCGGTATTTCCGCAGCGATGGGAGGCGCAGCCCAGGCCATGCTTCCCCTAACGCACCGCGATGCGTCAAGCGCGGTTACTTTTGTTGCGGGCCAATGCAAGGGCCTCACTGACCAGAATTGGGCGGGACTTGCGGGAAAAGGTCGCACGCTGGTCGTCTATATGGGCGTTGCGACGGCCGCCGATATTTCCGAAAAGCTGATTTCAGATGGCTTGTCGCCCGATACGCCGATCGCGGTGCTGGAGCGAGTGACCAGGCCGGGTTCGCGTGCCTTGCGGACGATCCTCACCGATCTGGGCGATATGATCGAACGCGAGGCAGTGGCGTCACCGGCAATCATTGTCGTGGGCGACGTGGTGCTGAAATCCGATGCCGAGGACCGGCTTATCCATTTTGCCAGACAGGCGGAGAAAATTGCGTGAAGTTATTGACCGGAAATGAATTGGGCTCGGGCGCGGTAACGTGGTGGACCGGCAGCGGCTGGTCGATCCATGTCGAGGACTCGGTCGATGTCGGTGAAGGCGGCGAAGCCATTCTCCACGCCGAAGAAGGCGCGCGCCGGGTCAACGCGCCTTATATCATCGACGCGATCGGAACGCCCGAAGGCCCGCGGCCGGCGCATATCAAGGACCGCGTCCGCGCGCTTGGCCCGACCGTACGCCCCGACCTGACATTGAAACCCGCCGACCCCGCAGCCGGCGAATGGGTAATCTGATATGTATAAATATGACAATTATGACCAAGCCATCGTCGATGCCCGCGTTGCCGAATTCCGGGACCAGGTGAAGCGCCGCCTGGCTGGTGAGATAACCGAAGACCAGTTCAAGCCGTTGCGCTTGATGAATGGCCTCTATCTGCAACTCCATGCTTATATGCTGCGCGTCGCCATTCCCTATGGCACGATGGATTCGCGGCAAATGCGGATGCTGGCGCATATCGCGCGCAAATACGACCGGGATTATGGGCATTTCACGACGCGGCAGAATATCCAGTATAACTGGATCAAGCTGGAGGAATGCCCCGATCTTCTGGAGGAGCTGGCCACCGTCGAAATGCACGCCATCCAGACCAGCGGCAATTGCATCCGCAATATCTCGTCCGACCAATATGCTGGCGCGGCTGCTGACGAAGTTGCCGACCCGCGCCCCTGGGCAGAGCTACTTCGCCAATGGTCGACCTTCCATCCCGAATTCAGCTATCTGCCGCGCAAATTCAAGATTGCGGTAATCGCCAGTCCTGAAGACCGCGCCGCGATGCGGCTGCACGACATCGGGCTGGAGCTGGTCAAACAGGACGGCGTCCTCGGCGCCCGCGTCTTTGTCGGTGGCGGCATGGGCCGCACCCCGATGATCGCGCCAGAGATCAATCCGTTTGTCAAAGCCGACGATCTTTTGAGCTATATCGAGGCCTGCCTGCGCGTCTACAACCGCTATGGCCGCCGCGATAATATCTACAAGGCACGGATCAAGATCTTGGTCCACGAAATCGGTGCAGACACCTATCGCGCCCAAGTCGAAGAAGAATTCAAGCACGTCAAAACACTCGGCATTGATCCGCCATTAGCTGAACTCGAACGGATTTCGGCTTTCTTTGCGCCCCCCGCGTTCGACTCGTCTGACGTCGAGCCTGACCGCAGCGACCCTGATTTCGCGGTCTGGCTCGACCAGAATGTGAAGCCGCACAAGCAGGCGGGCTATGCCATCGTCAATATCAGCCTGAAACCCATCGGCGGTATACCCGGCGACGCATCATCGGCGCAGATCAACGTCATGGCCGACCTCGCCGAGCAATATAGCTTTGACGAACTGCGCGTTACCCACGCACAAAACATCGTGTTGCCGCATGTGGCCAAGCGCGACCTTTACGCGGTCTGGCTGGCGCTACGCGAAGCCGAACTGGCCGACGCCAATCTCGACCTGATCAGCGATATCATCGCGTGCCCGGGCCTCGATTATTGCAGTCTGGCCAACGCCCGCTCGATCCCGGTCGCGCAGAAAATCGCGACGCGCTTTGCCGATCTCGACCGGCAACGCGACCTGGGCGAATTGAAACTCAAAATATCCGGGTGCATTAACGCCTGCGGCCATCATCACGCCGGACATATCGGCATTCTGGGCGTCGACCGGAAGGGCGTCGAGAACTACCAGTTGACCTTTGGCGGGTCCGGCGCAGAGGATGTCAGCATCGGCAAGATTATCGGCCCCGGCTTTGACGAAGACGGCGTCGTCGATGCGGTCGAGAAAGCCACCGAAGTGTACAAAAATTTGCGCGAAGGCGACGAGCGTTTCCTGGATACGTATCGCCGTGTCGGACTCGATCCCTTCAAGGAAGCTATTTATGGTTGAGTATAGATACCGTGATGACGAGATTTCCGAACAGCCGTCGGTTACGCTTGATGCATTCCTTGACCAGTCGAATGCAACCGCGGTGCGGCTTGAGCCAGACGATGATGCGCGTGCGCTCATTCCCTTTCTGGACCGGCTCGCTTTGATTGAAATCGCTTTCCCCAAATATCGCGATGGTCGCGGCTATTCGTCGGCGCGCATATTACGCGAGGCGGGCTATACGGGCGAGTTGCGCGCGCAGGGCGATGTGCTTGTCGACCAGATCGCCTTCATGCGCCGCTGCGGTTTCGACAGCTTTGCGCCGGAGGGGTCGCTCAATCCTGACGCCGTGGAACGCGCGCTGTCGACCTATGACCAGTTTTACCAGAAAGCCGCCGATGCCGCTGTTCCTGTGTGGAAGTTACGGCATGGCTGAGCGCAACGCGACTCCCCTCCCGCATGCGGGAGGGGCTGGGGGTGGGCCTGCGACGGTGAAGGCCGAAGCGCGCCTGAAGGCTCGCCCCACCCCTAACCCCTCCCGCCTGCGGGAGGGGAACAGACAGCCCGACCGTATCGACACCGCGCCGCGATATACAGAGGCCGACGCCGTTCGCCTGAATAACATGTTCCGCGGGCGCGACACGGTCGAGATGCTGACGGTGTTGCTTCAGGAGAATATGCTCGGCGACGCAGCCATCGTATCAAGCTTTGGCGCGGAGAGCGCGGTATTGCTGCATCTGATTGCGAGCATCGACCCGAATGTGCCCGTGCTTTTCCTCGACACGGGAAAGCATTTTCCGGAAACCATTACTTATCGCGAAGAGCTTCGCGAGCGGCTTGGCCTGACTGACCTGCGAAACCTTAAGCCAGATCCCGCATTGCTGGCCAAAAAAGACGAGACCGGGTTGCGCTGGTCTTATGACCCCGACGGATGCTGCGAAATTCGCAAGGTGTTGCCGCTAAAGGCCGCGCTGGCCGGGTTCGATGCACAGTTTTCGGGGCGCAAAGCGTTCCAGTCATCGACCCGCAAGGCGCTTCCACGCTTTGAGATCGAAGAAGGTCGGCTGAAGGTCAACCCATTGGCCGATTGGGACAAGGCACGGCTCGAAGCTTATATGGTTGAGCACAATCTGCCCGCGCACCCGTTGGTCGAACAAGGCTACCCCTCGATTGGCTGCTCGCCCTGCACAACCAGAGTCGCGCCGGGCGAAGACCCGCGTTCGGGCCGTTGGAA
>JANOPT010000296.1:0-3930 GCA_031421975.1 Sphingomonadales bacterium
TGGCAGCGACATCGCCATCATCATATCCGATAGCGGGGTAGGTATGACCGAAAGCTTTGTTTCGAACCAGCTGTTCAAACCGTTTGAATCGACCAAAGACGCCGGCTTTGGCATCGGTGCTTATGAAGCGCGTGCACTGGCCGTTTCCATGGGCGGGCAACTGCGCGTCGACAGCCGATTGGGCAAGGGCACGACGTTTACCCTGTTGTTGCCTGCGGCACGCAGCGACGCGACCAGACCTTCATTTGAAGAGGCGGCATGAATATGACCGGGATACGCCAAAAACTGTTGATTGTCGAAGACGATCTGGGTCTGCAAAAGCAGTTGAAATGGTCGTACGAGGACTTTGAGGTGTTCTGCGCTGCCAATCGTGATGAAGCGATGGCCTTGCTTCGCCTTGAAGAACCCGACGTCGTGACGCTGGATCTTGGCCTGCCGCCCGATCCCGACGGGGTCAGCGAGGGGTTTGCTGTGCTCGATGAAATGTTGAAGTTGAAGCCGGACACCAAGATTATTGTCGCATCCGGCCACGGTGCGCGGGAAAGCGCAATGCGCGCGATTTCGGCTGGTGCCTGGGATTTTTATCAGAAACCAGTCGATATCGACGAGCTTCATCTGATCGTGAAGCGTGCGTTTCATGTCCGCTTGCTTGAGCTGGAAAATGCCGAGCTACAGCGACCGAATGCCGATGGCGAACTACTTCTCGGGACAATTATTTCGGGCGCACCCGAAATGGTCAAGGTCACGCGCACCATCGAACGCGTCGCACCGACCGATGCGTCGGTCATGCTATTGGGGGCAAGCGGAACCGGCAAGGAACTGCTGGCCCGCGGATTGCACAACGCCAGCGCGCGGGCGGGCAGGCCGTTTATTGCCATCAACTGTGGCGCGATCCCGGAAAATCTTTTGGAATCGGAACTCTTCGGCCACGAAAAAGGTGCCTTCACCGGCGCGATCAAAACCACCGAGGGCAAGATTGAAATCGCCGATGGTGGAACGCTGTTCCTTGACGAAGTCGGAGATATACCGCTGCCCTTGCAGGTCAAATTGCTTCGTTTCCTGCAAGAGCGCACGATCGAACGGGTCGGCGGACGCAAGCCCATTGCTGTCGATGTGAGGGTAGTATGCGCGACGCACCGCAACCTAAACCAGATGATTACGGACAAAATCTTTCGCGACGACCTGTATTATCGCCTGGCCGAGGTTACAGTTGCGATCCCGTCGCTGATCGAACGCACCGGCGATGCGGTCTTGCTTTCCCAGCACTTCGTTGCGCGGTTTGCGCGTGAAATGAATCCGTCGATCAAAGGCATGTCGACCAGCGCGCTGACCGCTATCGATCAGTGGAAATGGCCTGGAAATGTCCGTGAACTGGAAAATCGCGTAAAGCGCGCCGTGATCATGGCCGACGGAAAATTCGTCACCGCCAACGACCTCGATTTCGGCGATGAAGACAACGACGAATTGTTGCTCAACCTGAAAGCGGCACGTGAGGCTGCTGACCGGAAGGCGATCAAGCGGGCCATTTCGCGAACAGAGGGCAATATTTCGAGTGCTGCCAAGCTTCTGGGTATTAGCCGGCCCACGCTTTATGACTTGCTTAAACAGTATGACCTGCAAGCCTGAAACGACGTAAGCCATTGCATCGGCGATTGAAAATTGTTGCGATTGTCGCGTTGGTCATCCCCGTTTTTGGGGCTGTTGTATCCGCTGCGCGACCGACACCTTCGGGCGCCACCGAATATCTGGCCGACGCGCAATTGTTAATCCGTCAGCGCGATTTTCGCGGCGCGCGCGTCGAACTTTTGAATGTGATAAAGGACCATCCACAGTCGACCGACGCGCTGATTGCCCAGGCGGTCGTATCGATTGAACTGCTTGATGGCGTAACCGCTGAATCCTCGTTGGAAAAAGCGCTGACTTTAGGGACGCGGCCATCTGCGGTAGCGCATCTTTTGGGCCATGCGCGCTGGTTGCAGGGTGATTTGGACGGGGCCGAAGCGGCGCTGCAAGATCCAGATATAGCAGGTGTCGACCTCGGCTACGCAAACCGCATATTTGGACGCGTGCACATGGACAAGGGGGACTTCGCCGCCGCGCTGGCGTCGTTTCAGGCTGCCGTTCAACAAGCCCCCAAAGACAGCCAGGTCTGGACTGACTTTGCCCGGCTACGCTTTGCATCGGCAGATCAGAAAGGTGCGATCGAAGCGACCGATTTTGCATTGAAGCTGGACGCGGGCAATGTTCGCGCGCTGGAATTTCGCGGACGGCTGATGCGGTCGCAATTCGGTCTGGTTGCCGCCTTGCCCTGGTTTGAACGCGGCCTGCAAATCAGTCCCGACGACATTCCGCTGCTTGAGGAATATGCGCTAACACTAGGTGAGGCAGGGCGTTACCGCGACATGCTGAAGCAATTGCGACGGATCGTCGCAATCGACGGACGCAATCCAAAAGCGTTTTACATGCAGGCCGTGTTAGCAGCGCGTGCCGGGCATTACGAACTGGCAAAAAGGATTTTGCTGCGGGCCGGGGACTCGTTCAACGAACTGCCTGCGCCGTTGTTGCTCGATGGAATTATCGAATTCGAACTTGGGAACTACAACCGCTCGGTCGACCGGCTAGCTCGTCTGCTCGGCGCGCAGCCTCGCAATCGCCGGGTTCGCGCCTTGCTATCGCAGGCCATGTATCGGGCCGGAAACCCGCTGGACGCGCTTGACACGATACGCGAGATCGCGGCGCGCGGTGACGCCGACAGCTATAGCCTCATGACCACCGCGCGTGCGTTTGAGGCAAGCGACCAGCAGCAGCGATCATATGGCCCGCTGGACGAGGCCGCAGCGGCTAATGTCCGCCGCTCGATACCATTACCTGATCCGGTAACCCTGACACAGGCAAGCGAGGACGTTCGCAGGGCCCCTGGCGATGCCCGTGTGGTCGTGCCGTTCATTCGGTTGCTGTTGTTGAACAACGACGTCGAATTCGCGTCTGTTGAGGCCAACCGTTTGCAGTCCGCCAATCCGGGCGTGGCCGACGCGCATGTGCTGGTTGGCGATGTGGCCATGGCGCAAAACGATGCCGCGCAGGCGGTGATCGCCTATCGTAAAGCGCGTGAGATCAGTTTTACGCAGCCAGTGATGTTGCGGCTTGTCGACGCATTCGTTCGCGCCGGTGACGATAAGGCTGCTGGCGTGACGCTGTCGGAATATCTGGCCTACAACCCGACCGATTTAACCGCCCTGCGGCTAGCAGGGTATCGTAACCTTGACGGGCGGCAGTTTCAAACCGCGATTGTCCTGCTTGAAAGAGTGCGTTCGCGTATCGGCTACAATGACGGGATCCTGCTTGCCAATCTGGCGCGAGCTCATGCCGGGACCGGGAAAATCGACAAGGCAACCGAGATCGCCGCTATCGCCTATCGCATCGCGCCCGCCAATATCATGGTGACCCGCATTTATGCCGATATTCTGAAACAGTCTGGGAAACGGCCAAAGGCAGCGCGCGAACTGGCGGCCAAGGTCGTCGCCCAGCAACAGCGATAATTTCAGGAAAGCGCGAGCAACTCGGCTGGATCGATTCCGGCGCGCTGCATCTGGGCCTTCACGTCGGGCCAGACATGCTGGACAAAATGATCACGCTCGAAACCCCGCAATTTTGCAACAGCGCCAACGGCCACGAATAGCCCAACGCCGCGTTTGACGTCGACCAGGCCGCTGTCCTGAAACAACTGATAGGCCTTCGCCACGGTCAACGGGTTAGCGCCCTGATCGGCGGCGAACGCGCGAACCGACGGCAACATCTCGCCTTCATCGTAATCGCCATCAAGGATCGCAGCAGCAATAACGTCCCGCAGTTTTAGATACACAGGCTTGGCATCGTTTTTCATCACATCCTTACTGCCATAATACAGTAGGGCGCGTCAATGTTTCAGTT
>JANOPT010000297.1:0-3478 GCA_031421975.1 Sphingomonadales bacterium
GGCTGACGCACCGCAGTTACCGCGCGGTTATAGTTGCTGGTGACATAATCGGTGCCACCTACCATGGCCTTTACCGCTCCGTCGCGATCAATGGCGACAAGTGCGCCTTGCGATCCACGCGGCACGTTGGAAGCGATCGCAGCAGTTGCCGCGCGCTGCATTTTCAGATCGAGCGTGGTCCAAACGTCAATGGGCTTTTCGGTTTCATCGATAAGACCGTCGAGCTGAGGCAAGGCCCAGTCAGTGAAATACCGCACGCTGTCCTGCGGCGGTTCTGCCGCCATTTTGACCAGCGAAGGTTTGACCGACGCGGCCTGTGCTGCCGTAATCATGCCGGCATCCTGCATAACCTCGACCACGACACCGGCCCGGCCCAGCGCAGCCTGGGCATCGGCGGTGGGTGAATAACGTGACGGTGCCTTTACCAACCCTGCGATAATGGCAGCTTCGGCAAGCGACAATTCCTCAGCACCATGGTCGAAAAACCGCCGGCTCGCGGCATCGACGCCGTACGCGCCGCCCCCGAAATAGACTTTGTTGAGGTAAAGCTCCAGTATCTGGGCTTTGGAAAATTTGGTTTCCATGGCCAGGGCAAGCACGATCTCGCGCATCTTGCGGCCGAATTCCTTGTTGTTGTTAAGGTAGATATTGCGCGCGAGCTGCTGGGTGATAGTAGATCCGCCCTGCGTCCAGCGTCCTTGAACAGCGCGCACATAAAATGACCGCGTGATGCCGATGGGATCGACGCCCGGGTGCATGTAATAACGCCGGTCTTCAACGGCGACCATGGCGTCCTTCATCTCGGACGGTAATTCGGCTATCGTCAGCCACCGGCCAAAACTTGGCCCAAGCGTTTGTATGACCGTGCCGTCCGCGGCCCTGATGCGAATCATCTGACCATTGGGGGAAGCCTTCAGATCCTCGAAACTGTCGATTTCACCGCGCGCTATGGCGACGAAAATGCCAACGACCATCGCGCCCAGCAAGAGGCTGATCGCGCTAAGTTTCAGCAGGCGGATGATCCAGGTCAAAACCGGTCCGCGTTCATTTGATGCTGTGCTTGCACGTGCCATTAGGCGCGGTGTTAATCACAATCGGCAACGCTCACAAGCAGCATTCGACCAAGCTATTCGGGGTCGAACTCAAGCGCCGCGCTGTTGATGCAATAACGCAGCCCCGTCGGCCCCGGCCCGTCAGGAAAAACATGACCCAAATGACCTTCGCATGCGGCACAGCGCACCTCGGTGCGGACCATGCCGTGGGAAATGTCGCGATGTTCTTCCACAACGTCGCCATCGGCCGGGGCAGTAAAGCTTGGCCAGCCTGAGCCGCTGTCGAACTTTGTATCGGAGGCGAACAATGCTGTGCCACAGCCTGCACAGCGAAACTCGCCTTCACGCTTTTCGTCGGTCAGCTTGCCAGCAAAAGCACGTTCGGTTCCGGCTTCGCGCAGCACGTGATATTGGACAGGATCAAGTTCGGCCCGCCATTGCTCATCGGTTTTGTCGATTTTTTGCATGCATATGCTCCTTTGACATTCGATGTGGGGTTCAGGCCCGACCGCTTCAAGGTTACAATTTAACCGGCCATTTACCACAAGCGGCTAATATCGGCAGGCTATGACAGGACCAGGTCATAAGCTGCGCGCTGTGGGGGCGTTGGGGCTGTTGCCGTTGCTGTTGGCGGCGGGCGACGGGGCGTGCCGATTGTGCAAGCCGGACAATGTCCACGAACAGGCAGTAGTCGAACGCGAAATTCCGCTGTCTATCGAGATTACCACCAAACTGGATTTCAGTCGCGCTGCGCTTTCGGGGTCTGGCGGCGGCGTGATTGACGTCGATCCGCAAAACGGCACCCGACGGGTCGACGGTGGCATGGTCGACCTGGGCGGTTCGGCTTTAGCGGGGACTGCGGTATTGCGCGGCGAACCTGGACGAAACATACGCATTGATATGCCCGATACGGCGCGAATGACATCCTCGACCGGTGGCGTAGTCGAAATTACCGGGCTGCGGACTAGCCTGACTGGCAATCCCCGGCTCGACCAGACTGGCCGACTGGAATTTTCGTTCGGCGGTAGGTTGATCGTGCGTAATAATGCGTCGGGAACGTTCCGGGCGCGGATACCGATTACTGCTCAATATGAATGACTAGCTGCGACGGGCAGCGGCGCGGGCAATCCGCACCAGTTCTTCTTCCAGAATGACAGTGCCCAATCCTTCCCGAACACTCATCAGCCTGGCTTCGATTTCGAGCAGATGCCCATTTAGCCCCGCCAGCCGAGCTGCCGGCCACCGTGAAAGCTGTTTCACGAAATCATCGGCTTCTTTCCAGAAGATCGAGCGTGTCGCCTTGACGACCGCCCCCGGATTTGCACCGCCGTCGACCTTTGCGCGCAATGTGGCAAGCAGGGTTACGCGGCGCTGAAGCGCCCGGACGATGCGGATTGCGTCGACACCCATTTCCCTGGCGGCAACCAGCTCGCGGCCTGTCCCGCGCAGCTCACCGCCCATAACCTGATTGACCAGACCGCTGATATTTTCTTCTCCGGTCTCTGCGGACAGCGCTTCGAAAGCCGAGACTTCGACCGTGGCGGGGCGCTGCGGTGACGCGTCATAATATAGCGAGAGCTTTTCCACTTCGGCTTGTGCCAGTTTGCGGTCCTGCCCGGTGTAGCGTGCGATCCGTGCGGCCAGACTGCGGTCGAGTTTCAGGCCCACTGTCGCGGCAAAGGCCATCACGGCGGCTGCGGCATCGCCTTCATCGGGTAGGTAACAGATATGCGTCATGGCGCGTGGATGAGACTCGGCCAGCTTGCGAAGTTTGCTCGCCTTGGTCAGATTTCCGGCGGTCGCAATTACCGGATTTGCATCACCTTCAATTTCGAGCAGATTTTCGACCGCCGATTGCCCTTCTTCGCGCCTGAAATTCAGCCTTATGTAACGCTTGTCGCCGAAGAGGGAGAGCGAGGTCGCTTCATCGGCCAGCAGCGCCGGGTCATTCCTGATTCGGTCGCTATCGAGGTCGATGCGTTCTGCACTACCGAATTGCACCGCCATTTGCGCGGCGATGTCAGCGACCGAAGATTCATCCTGCCCGAAGATGAAGAACAGTCGGATGTCGGGTCGCGCCGTGACTGCGCCGATAAAACTGCGCTCCTTTGGACTGCTCATTCGCTGCGGGCATATAATGACAGCCTCGTGATGATCTGATCGGCGACACGCTGCGTCAGATTTTCAAGCGCACTGTTCTCGCCCGCAATCGTCGCATATTCCGAACTCACCACGTCGATGCCCGCGTCAGACCCTGCTGTTGCATCAAGGACGGTTTCGCCGGTCGCGATTGAAACCAGTTGATAGCGCGCGCGCAAAGTTCGCCGTTCGCGCGTGACGGTGTCATCGGCGCGGACACCAAAGCCCTCGATCTGGTCGTCCAGTGCAACGACCAAACGGAACTGGGCGCCGTTCCCGGCGGGCGA
>JANOPT010000298.1:0-22945 GCA_031421975.1 Sphingomonadales bacterium
TTGCCGGGTCAGTTCTGCGGTCGACGTTTTGCCATTAGTCCCGGTGACGGCGGAGATATGTGGTGGAAAGGGCCGAAAAAACCCCGCTGCCAGAACGGCAAAAGCGCGGCGCGGCTCTGCATTGGCGATATGCGTTGCACCTGCGACATGCGCCTGCGGCGACGCGACGATTGCAATCGCTCCTGCGGCAATCGCCTCGTCGATAAAATCCTCGCCATTGAATGCCGCACCGCGAAAAGCGCCGAAAATTGTTCCGGGCGCAATTTTCCGGTGGTCGATGGCAAAGCCGGTTACTGTTCTGTCGGCAGCAGCATCGTCAAGACCGCTTACCAATTGCCCGAGCTTCACACTTATTCTCCCTTAGCCTTCCACAATAGAGGCATCAGTTCGGAAACATCAACATCGCGCTTCATGTCGGGAATGATCCCCAGCAAAGGTCCGATACGCGTAACAGTTTTCTGCACCACCGGCGCCGCAGTATAGCCCGCCGTTCGCTGGAAGCTGGATTCGGCCGTTCCCTTGGGTTCATCGAGCATGGCGACCACCACATAACGCGGATTATCCATCGGGAACGCCGCCGCAAATGTCGCGACAACCAGATTTTTGCTGTAGCCGCCCACCCCTGGCTTTTCAGCAGATCCCGTTTTTCCACCAACACGGTAGCCCAGCGCATCCGCCTTTCGGCCAGTACCATCGACAACGATCATTCGCATCAATTGGCGCATCCGCGCGCTGGTCGCCGCAGTAAATACGCGCTGGCCCGGCAATTTCGCGTTCGCCCTTGTCTTGAACATCGTTGCCGGACGATAAATCCCGCCATTGACCATAGCGGCATACGCGCTGGCCAGATGCAGCGGGGTCACCGCGATACCATGGCCGTAGCCGACAGTCATGGTGGTGATCCGTCCCCAGGTTTTCGGGTATAACGGCATCGCCTTTTCTGCCAGCTCGATGTCGGGACGTCCGTTGAAATGCATCGTCCGCAACATGGCATCCATGCGCGCCGCGCCAAGGTTATCGGCAATTTGGGCCGTTACGACGTTCGAGCTGTGGACCAGCGATTCGGGTGTGTTAAGCCAGCGCCCGGCCGGGTGGGTATCACGGATTTTGAACCGGCCGACCTCAAGCGGTTTGGTCGCGTCATAGCGAATCGACAAATCACGCACCGTGCCTGCATCAAGCGCGGCAGCCACCGTCAACGGTTTGAAAGTCGAACCCAATTCATACACGCGGTTCGTGACGTTATTGGTCTGGCGCGCGATCGGATAGCGACCCTCCGATATCGTCTGGCCTAAATCGGGTATGTTGGCAAAGACCGGGCGGTTGGGGTTGAATGACGGCAAGGTTGCCATCGCCACCACTTCGCCGGTGTGGACATCCAGAATGACCCCTGCCGCCCCTTTTGCACCGGTGGATTTCATGCCTGACGCAAGCTCGCTCTCCAGTGCCGCCTGAACACGAACATCAAGGGAAAGGTTGAGAGGTTTGCCGCGCTTTGCAGGGTCGCGAAGATGATCGTTCATAACCCTTTCCATTCCCATCGCGCCTTTGCCGTCCCGGTTCACGAAACCCAGAACATGCGCGGCCATGTCATGCTGCGGATACAGCCTGGTCGCCTCGCGCGGGAATTCGATGGCAATTTCCCCCAGATCGTGGACCTGGCGAACCTGTTCGGGTAAAGCCCGTTTCCGCAGATAGCCGGGTTTATCGGATGTCAGCTTTGCATAAAGCTCATCGGCAGATACGTCAGGAAATATGGCCGCAAGCTGGTTTGCTAGTTCTTTGCGATTTCCCAATAATTCGGCTGGCTTCACCCAGATGGCATAGCCATAAATGCTCCGCGCCAACGGGACACCGTTGCGATCGACAATATCACCGCGATCAGGCACATATTCCGTATTGGTGGCACCATAAGCGCGTGTGCTTTCGAACAATGCAAGCGTAGCCATACGCCCGATCAGCAGCATCACGAACATGGCAAATACCGCGAGCAGAACGAGAAGCCGCCAAAACCCGTGTGCTGCAAATGGCGGTGTACCGATGCCATTTCTGCGGGTGGTCGTCCTGGCGGCAAGGATAGTCATTTGCGTTTGCGTTCTTTGTCGGCCTTAACCGAGATGTCTCGCATCAGGTCGTCGGACAGAAGCTTTTCATCCATACTAGCCAGCCGTTCAGTCCGGCTATGCTCAACTTTTGGCGAATCGACCTTTTCAACGTGATCCAGTTTTGCGCGTTCTTGCGACTGTGGCGTAGCCGGCTCGCTGTCGTCTACCGTCAGCGCCGGGCTGTTTCGGCCTACACCAATGAGGCCCGCTGGTGCAGCGCCGTCGGCCATTGAGACCGCAACCATGACTGGCCTGGTAACCGGCAGATCGCCTGCAAGGCCAGCCAAGGCAGCTTCGCCGTCGACAAATTGGGCTGCCGTGGGCGGCTGATATCCGTACAGCAACTCATTCCATTCCTCGAGCTGCTGCAAGCTGGCTCGAGTCCTGATTTCCGCCTCCAAAAAACTGATTTCGCGTTTTGTGTCGAGAATGTTGCGGTCAACGGCCACAAGGTCGCTGTGCAATGCTGCAACGTTCAACGACAGCGGATACAGCAGGATCGCAACCATGAAGACCAGCGCAAGCCAGCCTAGATTTTTCAGCCGCTTCATGGCAAGGCTCATGCTGCCAATTCTCCTTCAGTCCAAGCGGGTGCAGATGTGCGGGTCGCCGAGCGCAGCGTCGCCGAGCGCGCACGCGGGTTTCGGCTGACTTCTGTTTCGGACGGGCGAACCGCCTTGTCAGCTTTGTCGAACGTGGGTGCAGGGGCAGTATTTGCGACCGTTGGTATATGTCTGGACCCTGCACCCTCGCCGCCGCTGCGGCGGCGCAGAAACTGTTTGACGATTCGATCTTCAAGGCTGTGAAATGTAACGACCGCGAGGCGACCGCCGGGCTTGAGCATCCGTTCGGCAGCTTCCAGTCCGTCAGTCAGTTCATCCAGTTCGCGGTTGATATGAATACGGATTGCCTGAAATGCCCGCGTTGCGGGATCTTTCGGAGCGCCGGGCTTGTGACCGACGGCTTTGCGGACAATCATCGCCAGTTGAGCAGTGGTGACGATCGGCCGCGCCGCAACGATCTCACGCGCAATCCGGCGCGAGCGGTGCTCCTCGCCATAACGGAAAATGATATCAGCGATTTCGCTCTCATCGGCTTCGTTGACGAAATCGGCGGCGGTCATGCCATCTTGCGCCATCCGCATGTCAAGCGGGCCATCTTTCTGGAAAGAGAAGCCCCGCTCGGCGCGGTCGAGTTGCATCGACGAAACGCCAATATCGAGTACAACGCCATCGACCGAGGCAATGCCGTCGGCGACAAGAATATCATCCATGTTTGAAAAGCAGGCCGAGTAAAGGCGCAAGGCACCCTTACTGCGGCCTGCAAGGTCTGCACCTTCAACCAGCGCATCGGGATCGCGGTCAAACGCGAAAACGCGCGCACCGCCAGCGAGTATCGCTTCGCTGTATCCTCCTGCACCAAAGGTGCCATCCACAATCTCCGCACCAGGGGTGATGGCGAGAGCGTGAATTACTTCATCCAGCAAGACTGGAATATGCGGGGCCTGCGCGCTCATTTGCTGCGCTTAGCCGCTTCGGCGAGCCAGTAATTAAGCTCGTCCTTGATCGGGTTATATGCTGAGGGCGCTTCCTTCAGGAAGACGTCAGGGTTCCACAGCATGAAATGCGTTGTCGCACCGAAGAAGAAGGCGCGGTCTTCGATCCGACCAAAATGTTTCAACATTGGCGAAAGCACGAACCGGCCGCTGGCTTCAAAGGCAGTTTCGAAAATCGAGGAAGCGGAAACGCCCGCAAGTTCACGGTCGAACTCGGTCCCGCGATTGACGGCGCTTTGCCACTGGGCTTCGATGTCGGCGCGCAACTTGAGGCGTTCGGTACCGCCGAAGCCGATCAGGCAAGGAAGATTACTGTGCCGGGAAATGCAGACACTGTTCGTGCCGCTGGATGCTTGCACGCTGTCACGCAATTCGGCGGGGATGGTCGTGCGGCCTTTGGTATCGACGCTCGATACCCCCGAACCTGCATAGACCACCAAATTCGACACTGCTTGAACCACCCTCCCAACAAGGGCGCAGATGACCGATCACAGCGATGCCTATCGCTGTGCGGACGCGGGAACGGCCGTAAGAATCAGAAATCCACCCCTTGGATGTCTTGGCATATCAAGGGATTGTATGGATGAAAAGGGGGATTTTATGGATAATTAATCGTTGTTAACCATAAATATCTGTTTTCATTAGTTAATAATAATCGCGGCTCGATAAATGTTTTGCCTGATCTCTTGATTTCTTCATTACCGGCTCGTTTCAAAGGTAAAAAACGACGCGCTTCCGTGACAATGTGACGAATCGCCGGGAATTTCCCATATTTTCCCAAAACAATCATGACCTGAAATCACAGCGACGATAGCAGGGCATTGACCCATACAAGGTTCGCAAATTCGTCGTGCCCGGTGATCGCTCGAACGCCAATCCCTTCCCAATAGACGGAATCGAGCAAATCGGCGTCGGCAACCAGCAACGCCTTGCCTTTACCGATTTTGCAACGGGCAACCAGTCGGGCTGGCTCTATGGTGCACGCTGCTCCCTCACCCCCGGCCTTCATAAGCCATTCGCCCGGCGTTTGAGTGCGGATAGTACCACCGTCAACATCGCGCAACACAACTGGTTTTTCGTCTGTCAACGGCAGGACCAGTTCCAGACCCCAATGCGAAAACAGCGGGGAGAGCATCGACGTGAACAAAGGTCTGCGTTTATCGCCAAGTGGATAAAGGCTACCCCATTGCAAGGCAGGATCGGCCAGCACCATCAGATGACCGCCAACCCTCACCCAGGCATCAAGCTCGACCAGATCCGATGGGCCCAATGCCCGGGGCTGCGCCAGCAACAGGACACCAAACGACTTTTTGTCGAGCGCGGCGAAATCGTCGATGGGAATGATTTCATATTCTTGCTGCAATCGCACATAGGCCGGATGCGGCTCGGCATTATCGGACAGGTCAGCTTCGATACCACCATCGCTCCATTGCAGCGGAAGCGTCGTCATCAGCCCGAGCGGACGTCGGTCAACGACTGGCTCCGACTGCAAATAACGCAACCCCGAAAGCAGCAGAACCAGTCCAAGGACCAGCAGCAATCCGATCAGAAGTCGGGCGCGGGAATCCGCATTGTTGAATATTACCGCCACAATGCTGTTCTATTGCTTGGGGGCTGTTCCGGGAACCTGCCGGATATTCTGGGCCGGCGATGCCAGCGTTTGGTCGGGCTGATCGTCCTTTGCCACAGGCGTCACACCAAGCTCCGCAAGCGGTTCGTCTGGCGTTGCGTTCTGCTCAGTGGTGGCAAGGTCATCACTTGACCTGCCTCCGGCGGGTTGACCGTCGCTGACGCCATCCAGCACCATGTTTGCAAGCGTGACGAATAGCAATACGACAACCAAGCCGACCAAACCAACCTGAATACGCTGCATTGCCGATTGGCGCTGCTCAACCATGTGAAGGCCTCCCGTTCGATAAATCCCGTGCCATCCGTCAATTTTCCAGTTGCCAGGGCATGACGGCCAGATTTTTGCTCCTCATCCAGTCAGGATTGTAAATCGTTGATAAATAGCGAAACCCGGTGTCGCATAATATTGTCGCGATCCTCTTACCGGGGCCCAACTGCTTGCCCAAGGCGACCGCACCTGCCACGTTAATCCCCGACGACAGCCCAAGACACAGCCCTTCTTCCGCAAGAAGGCGGCGTACCCACACAAGGCCTTCCTCATCGGAAATACGAAACTGCGTATCTATCGGCGCACCGTCCAGATTGGCAGTAATCCGACCCTGCCCGATGCCTTCGGCCACAGAAGTGCCTTCGGCGCGCAATTCGCCACAGGCATAATAATTGTAAAGCGCAGCACCATGCGGATCGGACAGCGCGATCATTACACCGTCATTTTTTGCCTTAAGCCCCAACCCAACGCCGGCAATCGTCCCGCCAGTTCCGGCAGCGCAAGTAAAGCCGTCGATCCGGCCATCCATTTGCGACCAGATTTCCTCGGCTGTTGTCTCGATATGGGCGCGGCGGTTGGCGATATTGTCGAACTGGTTCGCCCATACGGCGTTCTCGTGCTCCTCGGCCAGCCGCCGGGATGTATGAACGAAATGGCCCGGGTTGGAATAAGGCGCTGCGGGCACGAGTACCAGCTCGGAACCAAGCGCGCGCAGCGTGTCTTTTTTCTCCTGACTTTGCGTTTCCGGCATAACAATGATCGTTTTGTAACCCAGCGCATTGGCGACAAGCGCGAGGCCGATACCGGTGTTGCCCGCGGTTCCCTCGACAATATATCCTCCGGGTTTTAGCAAACCCTGCTGCTCTGCATCGCGAACGATGTAAAGCGCGGCGCGATCCTTCACCGATGCGCCCGGGTTGGCAAATTCGCATTTGCCAAAGATATCGCACCCGGCCGCTTTGCTGGGTCCGTTCAGCCGGACAAGCGGCGTATTGCCAATAAGGTCGAGGGTCGAAGCCAGGCTGCTCATAGACCTCTCAGGTAGTGGCGTTCAATCGTATCCGCAAGCCAGAGTAAGTTGCGCCCCGGACAGTTACGCTTTTCCCGTCCGACACCGGCGGATATACGCAACTCATCGAAAACTTCGATTATGTGTATTGATATACTATCACATTCCGACTACCGGCTCCCAAACGCCTAGATCAGGGATTGACCTCAGATGACGAACCAACGCACGATTTTTCTTTCCGCCAGATTTCTCTCCGCTAGCACGATTGCATTTTCCGCAGGCTTCATGTCGCCGCTCGCCGCTCAGCAAGCCTCAGACACACGTCCGTCGCAAGTGACCGTGCAGGAGGATGATTTTCATACGGACAAGGAAATCGTTGTGACCGCGCCTTATGTCGAACGCCTCGATATTTTGTCGGGCACATCGTCGCTTTCGGGGGAAAAACTGGCGACGGAAACTCAGGGACAAATCGGCGAAATGCTGACCAGCCTGCCGGGCGTGTCGGCGACCAGCTTTTCCCCTGGTGCCTCGCGTCCCGTATTACGCGGGTTTCAAGGCAGCCGTGTCGCAGTCCTGACCGATGGCATCGGCAATATCGATGCATCGAATACGTCCGCCGACCATGCCGTCACCATCGATGCGCTAACCACTGAACGGATCGAAGTGTTGCGCGGTCCCGCAGTGTTGCTGTTCGGCGGTCAGGCAGTCGGTGGAGCCGTCAATGTGATCGATAAACGCATCCCCCGCGCAGTTCCGGAAGAACCTGTGCATATCGACGCTCTAGTCGGATATTCGACAGCTTCGGACGAATATTCGGGCGGTGCCTCGATCGATGTCCCTGTGACAGACCGATTCGTTGCCCATGTCGATGGCAGCTACCGTAAATCCAGCGATTTGCGAATCGGCGGATATCTGCTTTCGCCCGAACTGCGCGCCGAAGCGGTCGGCGTTGCCAATGACGAGGCTGCTCTTGGCAATGTCGAAAGCGCCGCCAACGCACGTGAATGGGCTGGATTTCGGGGACGCATCCCTAACAGCGGTGTCGAGACATGGTCTGCCGGGATTGGTGGCGCATTCATCGATGAAGGCGGAAATCTGGGCGTCTCGTTCAACATATTCGACACCAACTATGGCATCGCGGAGCGCCCCGAACTGACCGAACCCGTTGGCGGTGAGGTGTCGATCGATCTCCGCCAATACCGGTTTGACCTTCGCGGAGAAGTGGAACTCGGCGACGGCGTTTTCGACAAGATGCGGATCCGTGCAGGCTATGCCGACTATACGCACAAAGAATTGGAAGGCACCGAAGTCGGTACGACTTTTTTCAGCAAGGCAATCGAGTCGCGGCTGGAAATCACCCAGAATGACCGTAACGGCTGGCGCGGCGCAAGCGGTCTGCAGTTCCAGACGCGCGATTTCGAAGCGGTCGGCGACGAAGCCTTCATTCCGCCAACCCGCGCAAACCAGCTTGGGTTGTTTACGCTGCAAGAGTTTTCCTTTGGCAACCTGGATGCCGAGATTGCCATTAGATTCGACCATGCCCGACTTGAGGCGCAAACATTAGGGATTGAACGTAAATTCAACAATGTATCGGCCGCATTTGGCATCGGCTACGCCGTCGGTGATTTGAAAATCGGAACAAATATTTCGCGCACCGGGCGCGCGCCATCAGTCGAAGAGCTATATTCGAACGGCCCGCACGTCGCGACCCAATCCTTTGAGGTCGGCGATTCAACATTGAGTAGCGAACGTAGCTGGAATGGGGAGGTTTACGCCCGGTACGACAGTACACGGTTCGATTTTACCGCGACGCTTTATGCCAATCGTTTCAGCAGCTTCATCTACCAAAACGAGACCGGAGCAATCGTCGACGACTTGCCTGAATTTGTCTATTTGCAGAGCAAAGCGCGCGTCTGGGGCGTCGAGGCGGAGGCAAGCGCACAACTGGGACATGCGGCTGGCTTCGATATTGTCGTGGATGGCGTCGCGGATTATACGCGCGCCGAAGTAACCGGAGACGGTCCTGCGCCGCGTATCCCGCCGCTCCGTTTGCTCGGCGGTGTTGAATTGCAAAGCGGCAATCTTGACGTGCGCGGCGAACTGGAGTGGACTGACAGCCAGAACCGCATAGCCGATTTTGAAACGCCGACCAATGGTTTCAAGATGGTCAATGCCATCATCACATGGCGTCCTTTTGGACGGGAAAAGAATATCAGTGTGATTGCTGCGGCCAACAATATCTTCGATGTCGAAGCGCGCCGTGCCGCGTCATTTACCAAGGATTTTGTCGCGCTTACCGGTCGCGACTTCCGCCTGACAGCCCGGTTCAGTTTTTGATTTTATCATATCGTAAGCCGCTGTTCATTTCGTACGATGCATGGGATCGCTACTTTTTGAACAGGAGGTTTTCGTGCGTAAAATTACAGTCGTGATACTTATCACTGCGTCTATTCTGGTTTCGGCCTGCAACACGGTCAAAGGGCTGGGACGCGATATCGAGTCCGTTGGTCAGGCGGGTGACGAAGCGATCTAGGATGTAGCCCGTTTGCGGAACTTTCCGCACAGCCTCGCGTTCATATTTCAGGTTCGGCGGTTGTGTCGATCACGTAAGGAGAACGAATATGCGCAAAATTGCTACGATCATTCTTTTGTCGGCGTCGCTGATGGCGGCCGCTTGCAACACCGTTAAGGGTGCAGGACAAGACATTGAATCCGTCGGTGAGGCAGCTGATAAGGAAATCTGAACTCGTCCGCATGCCGGGTGCGTGAGAATATACGCTTACACGCCCGGCTATGCAGTCGATTCTTCAACTGGTTCCGACGAACGTCTCCTTCGGTGGGTAATCCAGATGGCTACCAAGGCCAGTTCATAAAGAATGCAAAGCGGGATCGCCAGCAGCAGCTGCGAAACGATATCCGGCGGCGTCAACACCGCAGCAATCGCGAATGCGCCTACGATTGCGTACCGCCGCGCGCCTTTTAGCTGTTTCAGTGTGACAATCCCTGCCCGTTCCAGCAGCATCAGGAGCACGGGTAACAGAAACGATATTCCAAAGCCGAATATGAATTTCATCACGAAATTGAGATAGTTATCTACGCCGGGAAGCGCCTGTTGCTCCACCCCGCCGATATTCCCGCCAAAGCCCAGCAAATAATTCAACGCGACGGGTATCGCCATAAAATAAGCCATGGCAGCACCAAGCGTAAATAATATAGGCGTCGCCAGCAGAAACGGCAGAAACGCCCGCTTTTCCTTTGCATAAAGCCCAGGTGCAACGAAACGCCAAAGCTGAGTCGCGAAAACCGGGAACGAGAAGAATGACGCGGCGAAGAACGCCACTTTGATCTCAACAAAAAACGCTTCAAAAATGGCGGTGTAGATCAATTTAGTCTGACCAGATGCCAACAATGGCTGAACCAGGAAAGCGAATATCGGTCGCGCAAAGTAAATGCTGATACCAAAGGCAATGGCCAATGCCAGAAAGCTTCGGAGCAAGCGTGTCCGTAGCTCGATCAGATGGTCGAGCAACGGCATCTTACTGTCGTCCAATTCGCTCATAATTTAGCAGGAATTTCAGATGGCTGTTGTTCGATAGGGACGCCCGGTTCTGCCGGCGCTGTTTCGCCAATGACTTCCAGGCGCGGATCGGCCGGATGTTCGCGCATAATCCGGTCGTTTTCAGATTTCCATTTTTTTTCAAGCTCTTCAAGTTCGGACTGACGGACCATTTCATCAAAGCCCGACCTGAATTGCGACGCGACGCCGCGCGCCTTGCCCACCCATTTGCCAACAACGCGCAGCACTTTTGGCAAATCTTTTGGCCCGATGACGAGCAATGCCACCAACACCACAAGTAAAAGCTCGGATGACGCGACGTCAAACATGGAGTGCCCCCGTGACGGAGGATTCAGGTGCCGTCGCGCACACAGCAATTACCCTTGGGTCTTGTCGGTCTGCTTTTCGGCGTCGATGACCGTTGTCGATCCGATCTGCGGCGGCACTTTGGGCGCATCATCGTCTTCCGTCATACCCTTTTTGAAGCTTTTGATGCCTTTGGCGACGTCGCCCATCATGTCGGAAAATCGACCTTTGCCGAACAAAAGAAGCACCAAGATGCCAACTATCAGCCAGTGCCAAATGCTAAATCCACCCATGTCATACTCCTAACGGGGGGCGACCCCGACCATTGCGACGATTGCCGCACTCCCTAGTCTATAGCATCTAGTCACTGCTATCGCGAATTTCCAGTTCCGCGTCACTTTCTTCAGGGTCAAACTCCATATCGCCAAGAACCGTGTCGATCGGATCCAGCAAGCCAGCGGCCTGCAAATCATCGATCCCCGGCAAATCCTTGCGCGAAGAAAGTCCGAAATGTGTAAGGAAACCGGGAGTCGTGGCGTAAATCAGCGGCCTGCCGGGAACTTCGCGTCGCCCGGCGGGGCGGACCCATCCTGCCTCCATCAGCACATCAATCGTTCCCTTCGATATCTGAACGCCTCGGATCGCTTCGATTTCGGCGCGGCTGACAGGTTCGTGATAAGCGATGATCGCAAGCGTTTCGACAGCAGCCCGGCTGAGCTTGCGATTCTCCTCACGTTCGCGGCGTAGCAGGTGCGCCAGATCGGCCGCAGTCTGAAAATGCCAGGTATTTCCGCGCTGAACCAATTCGATGCCACGCCCGCTGTAATGGTCGGCAAGCTTTGTCAACGCGGCCGAAACATCGACACTGTCTCCTACATAAGCCCGAATCTGGTCGAGCGTCATTGGCGCTTCAGCGGCGAACAAGGTTGCCTCGACCGCGCGGACTTGCGCGTCATGTTCGATCATCATGTCTTCATCCTCACCATCAACGGGGCGAATACAGCCTCCTGCTGTAAATCGATGGTACCACGCTTGGCGAGTTCCAATGCCGCAACAAAACTTGACGCCAACGCCGATTTACGCATTTTCGGCTCGGTAGTAACCGGCAGAAATGCCTCGATATCGGTCCAGTTCACCGCTGTACCAATCAATCGGGTAACGCGCTCAAGCGCTTCCTCCAAGGTCATAACCAGCCGCATCTTAACGACATGCATCACTGGTTGTGTGCGCGCCTTGACCTGCCCGTAAGCGGTAATCAGTTCGAAATAATCGCAATTCCAGGCGCGGGCTTTGACGACCCGCAGGCCTTCGGGTTTACCACGCAGGAATATATCCCGGCCGATGCGGTCGCGCGCCATCAACCGTGCACCACTTTCGCGCATCGCGTTCAGTCGCTCAAGCCGCAGTTGCAGCCGAAGTGCCAGCTCCTCGGGCGATGGGTCAATCGCCGGGTCTTTGGGAAGCAGCAGCGCTGATTTCAGGTAAGCCAGCCATGCGGCCATGACCAGGTAATCGGCAGCGAGCTCAAGCTTCAGCGCCCGCGCCTCGTCGATAAAGACAAGATATTGCTCGACCAACGACAGGATCGATATTTGCCGCAAATCAACCTTCTGGTTGCGCG
This sequence comes from Sphingomonadales bacterium, assembly GCA_031421975.1. GTDB lineage: Bacteria > Pseudomonadota > Alphaproteobacteria > Sphingomonadales > Sphingomonadaceae > Sphingorhabdus_B. Next base: position 12,050 of record JANOPT010000298.1, read on the forward strand.
CGAGTGTCAGCAAAAGATCAAGCGGTCCCTCCCAGCCATCGATGTCGATTGTGAGCACGTCGGAACTGGCCTCGGCAACAACCCGCAGGTCGCTGTCGTCGAAGACCATGCTGTCGGTCATGCCGCGCCCGTCGCGCCGTGTGTCAGCTTGGTTTCGGCATTGGCCAGCGCCAGCAACTGGTCGCGTTTGTCAATCAACGGCGCGAGCCGCTCGCCATCAAATTGCAGCGCTGGCCCGGCCATGGCGCGATCAAGCCTGGTTTTTGCAGCGACCGTGATGTCGGGTAGCTTATCGACAATCGCAACCATCTCCTCGAACCGGCCCCAGCAATTGAGCGCAATATCGCAGCCTGCCTGCACGCAATTCAGTGCACGCGTCGGTACGTCGCCGGACAGTGCATTCATGTCGAGATCGTCACTCAGCAGTAGGCCGTCGAAGCCGATTTTGCCGCGAATGATGTCTTTAATTATGACCGGTGACATTGTGGCGGGACGGTGATCATCCCAAATATCGTACACGACGTGGCCTGTCATCCCTATCGTCGCCTGATTCAATGTCCGGAACGGTGCAAGGTCTTGTTCAAGATCGTGCTCGTCGGCGTGGACATGCGGCAGTTCATGGTGGGTATCGACGACCGCGCGCCCCTGCCCCGGCATGTGTTTGACGACCCCGACCACGCCGCCCGCCGCCAATCCACCGAGTATCGCGCGACCGAGCGCTGCAACACGCATGGGATCGCTGCCCAGCGCGCGGTCCCCGATCGCCGAATGCGTGTCGGGCACGCGCACGTCGAGGACTGGCAAGCAATCGACGTTTATCCCGACCTCCGCTAGCACCAGTGCAATCGCCTCGGCGTTGCATCGCGCCGCCTCGATCGCGGTCATCGGCGCTAGATCATATAGCGCATCGAAAGCACCTCCGGCCGGAAACACAGGCCATTCAGGTGCCTTCATGCGAGCCACGCGTCCGCCTTCCTGGTCGATGAGGATTGGCACATCGTCGCGTCCATGCAGTTCGCGCAGGCTATCGGTCAAACCGCGAAGTTGACGGCGGTTTTCAACGTTACGCCCAAAAATGATATAGCCGGCCGGCTCGGCATCGCGAAACAGCCGCTTTTCATTGTCGTTCAAGGTCAGACCGGACAGGCCAAAAATGACGGGTTTCATGACATGCAGGCTATAGCCCGTAGTTTGTGAAGGCAAGCATGCACACCCAAACGCGCCATTCAAACCTGTGCATAAATGGTCCGGAAAATGCCGCAACAGCTTATGCTATCACGGCATCTCTCCCCCCGGCGCGTATCGGTTATTTTACGATCAAGCAGTTTTCGCCAGCCGCTTTCAGCTTTGCACATAGCTGTTGGGCAGCGGCAGCGTTCGCCGTCACGGCCTGTAAGCGAAAGACCTTGCGACCACCTTCGACATTAGCCTCGGCAATCTTGCGATTTATGCCCGATAAAAATCCGAACCTTTTTCCAAACGCCGCCCACGCGGTATCGGCTTTCGCAGCATCGCCAAATGCGCCCAGTTGAACCATCACCGCGCCTGGCGGTGCAGAGCTATTGACGGCAGGCTTGGCCGTCGCGGTTGCGGTCGCTTTCGCATCGCCCGGCTTTGCTATTACGGCGCCAGTCTTCTTGCCTTCGCTTGCCGCAAAGGCAGCATCGCCTTCACCTTCAAATTGTTTGCCTTCGGGATCTTCCGGACGGACTTTATAGTCGCCTTCCTGTGCGGCGATTAATTCGCCATTGCCAGTCGCGCCGCCGGTCTGGTTCCGTTGAAGCCAGTAAATAGCGCCTACAATTGCCGCCAGCAACGCAAGGCCGCCAAGCACCATGCCGGCTACCTTCATCGGCGAGGCACCGCCATCATATTCATAGCCGTCGGCGGTTTCGAGCCACGGCAAGCGGTCGGGATCATCAAGCGCAAAACGGTTGTTATCGCCGTCATTCGTGTTGGTATCGCTCATGCCTCACTCCCCAGATAATTCAGCCTTTCGCTACATGCTAGAGGCGGCTTCGACCCCCATCAGACGAAGCCCGTTTCGGATGACTTGCCCGATGTTGGCCGCCATGAAAAGCCTTGCGCCCGTTACAGCGGGATCATGTGCCAATATGAAGCGCTTGTCCGGTTGATCATTACCAAGATTCCAATAGGCATGGAAGGCTGCTGCGAGCTCACCGAGGTAAAATGCAATCCGGTGCGGTTCACCGGCCCGTGCGGCGGCTTCGACGATCCGGGGAAAGTTGGCAGCTTCGCGGATCAGCGCAATTTCAGCGTCACCCAGCAACGCCAGTTGCGTTGCATCCAGACCCAGCCCTTCGCCAGCAGCCTTCCGTAAAGTCGAAGAAATCCGCGCATGGGCATATTGCACGTAGAATACCGGATTGTCCTTAGACGCCTCGACCACTTTGGCGAAGTCAAAGTCCATTTGCGCGTCGGATTTGCGCGTCAGCATCGTGAACCGGACAACATCCTTGCCGACTTCTTCGATAACATCGGCCAATGTGACAAAGCTGCCGGAGCGTTTCGACATCTTTACAGGCTCACCGCCGCGCAGCAGTCGCACCATCTGGACAAGCTTGATGTCGAAATCGACCTTTCCGTCGGTCAGCGCGTTTACCGCAGCCTTGATCCGTTTGACCGTCCCTGCATGGTCCGCACCCCAGATGTCGATCATCGCGTCGACATTGCGGCTTTTCTGGAAATGATAGGCAAGGTCGGCCCCGAAATATGTCCAGCTGCCATCCGATTTCTTGATCGGGCGATCCTGGTCATCGCCGAATTGGGTTGAGCGAAACAAGGGCAGCGTCACTGGCTCCCAATCGTCTATTTCCTTGCCCTTCGGCTTTTCCAACTCGCCATCGTAGACCAGCCCGCGTTCGCGTAGCTCGCGCTCGGCGGCGGCAGCTTTGCCTTCAACATGCAATTCAGCTTCGGACGAGAACAGATCGTGATGAATGCCCAGCAAAGCCAAGTCTGATTTGATCATCGCCATCATGTCGGCAACGGCGGCCTTTCGGAATATCGCCAGCCATTCACTTTCAGGGGCGGCGGCATAATGCTCGCCATGTTCCAGCGCCAACCGCTGCCCGACCGGCACGAGATAATCGCCGGGATAAAGACCTTCGGGAATGTCGATATTTTCGCCAAGCGCCTCGCGATACCGCATATGGACCGACCGGGCGAGGACATCCACTTGGCCGCCGGCATCATTGACGTAATATTCGCGGATGACTGTGTAGCCGGCAAATTCAAGCAATGTCGCCAACGCGTCGCCGACCACCGCCCCACGGCAATGGCCCATATGCATGGGTCCAGTCGGATTGGCGGACACATATTCTATGTTGACAGACTTGCCGACACCCAGTGTCAACCGGCCATAATCATCGCCCGATTGGCCAATCGCACGTAGCTCGTCGAGCCAAGCAGCGGGATTGAGCCTGAGATTGAGAAATCCCGGCCCAGCGATTTCTACGGCGATTACGCCGTCGATTTTGGCCAGCTCGACCGACAATGCATCGGCAAGAATGCGCGGGTTAATTCCCGCAGGCTTTGCAAGAACCATGGCAGCATTCGTCGCCAAGTCACCGTGCGTCGCATCGCGCGGCGGTTCTACTATGACGTTGCTACGGTCAATGCCTTCGGGCAACACCCCGGCTGCAACAAGGGCGTTCAGCGCATGATCGACATGCGCTGCGTATTTTCCAAAAAGGGTCATGGTCCCTACCCTGTACAGTGGCGCTTTTTAGCGCGTTACATTATACCGCAGCTGGTCTTCGGTCAGCTGGAACCCGATCAGCATTTCAAAGCTTGATCGCACCACTGCCGCGCGAACTTCGGGGTCGGCCATCGGATCGAGTGCGGCATCGGCATCGCCTGGTTTGCGCTTTTTGGTGATTTTCTGGATGATGTCGGCAGGCAGGCTGGCTGAGCCTTTATCGATAAAGCTTCCCGCTTGTGCCGTTGCCGACGCGCGCTGTTGCCCGTCGGCAAACTGAAGCGTGACCTGGCCGACTCGTTTGGCGACGACCGCGCTCCCGCCTTGAACCACTGACGTAAAATACGGGATCGTAACCGACCGGGTGCCACGCGTGTCGTTTCGGCGCGCCTGTACATCGAACTCCGCCTGCGAATAAATTTTCTCGCCGGTTTCGTTGCAATTTGGCCGAATGTTCGTAATGGATGCGACAACATCGATTGCGCTTGCATCCTGGCTGCTGGCAGGGTTGAACAAGGTGACATCACCCGTGCCGTCAGGCACCGCCACCGCAGGACAGCCTGACCGGGTTACGCTAACGCCCACGCCCGATGTCAGGTCCAGTTCGCCGTCCTTTGCACAACCGGCAACGGACGCCGCGATCATGCCGACAATAACGACTTTGGCCGCAAATTTCATAAAGGATGGTCCTCAGGAATATCGATACCTATTCGCCTGCGCGAAACTCCGTCAGGTCCTTATCCGCCCCTTGCATCACACGCAACAGGGGAAAGGCCTTGGCGGATGCGGCGACTTTACTTAAAGGACATTGCCGATGACTGAACAACCTCGCCATAAACGCCCGCTGACGCTCCTGCTGGCCGCACCCCGTGGATTTTGCGCCGGTGTGGATCGCGCCATTAAGATTGTCGAGCTTGCCCTGGAACAGCACGGCGCGCCGGTATATGTGCGACATGAGATCGTCCACAACCGGTTCGTCGTCGATAGCCTTAAGGTCAAGGGCGCTGTTTTCGTCGAAGAACTGGATGAAGTGCCCGATGGTGGCCACGTTGTCTTTTCCGCTCACGGTGTTCCAAAATCAGTGCCTGCAAACGCGGAGCAACGTGGACTGGCCTATTTCGATGCCACATGCCCATTGGTATCAAAAGTCCACAGGCAAGCCGAACGGCAAGTCGACGCCGGACGCCACATTATTTTTGTGGGGCACGCAGGACATCCTGAAGTCGTCGGAACATTCGGGCAGGTTCCCGATGGCGCGATGACTTTGGTCGAAACGGTAGAGGATGCCGAAACGGTTTCCCCGACCGATGCCAATAATCTGGCGTTTCTAACGCAAACAACGCTGTCGGTCGACGATACAGCGGAGATTGTGGCGGTTCTGGAGCGTCGTTTTCCCACGATTGTCGGACCGAAGGGCGAGGACATCTGTTACGCGACGTCGAACCGGCAGGATGCAGTCAAGGCGATTGCCGGTCACTGCGACCTGGTTCTGGTTATCGGCGCGCCGAACAGTTCCAATTCGCTACGCCTTGTCGAAGTGGCCGCGCGCGCAGGGGCCAAAGCCTATCTGGTGCAGCGCGCAGAGGATATCAGCATGGTCTGGTTGGACGGCGTCGACACGCTTGGTCTGACCGCTGGCGCTTCTGCCCCGGAAGTTCTGGTTCGAGAGATCATCGACGCGCTAGCACTGCATTTCGAGATCGACGAACAGCAGGTCACAACAGCCGAAGAAAGCATAACCTTCAAATTACCGCGCGAACTGGCCGGCGCAGGCGCCTGAATTGGCTGTTTACACGCAATTGGGGCCAGAGCAGGTTGGCGCGCTGCTGGCGCGTTATGATGTTGGCGATTTGTTGGCGCTGAAAGGAATTGCGGAAGGCGTCCAGAACAGCAATTTCTTTGTGGAAACAACCAAAGGCCGCTTCATCCTTACTCTATATGAAAGCCGGGTCGACCCGTCCGACCTGCCTTTTTTCTACGAATTGCTCAAACATTTGCATGAGGCAGGATGCAAGGTCCCACGCTTTATTGCCGATCGTGATGGCCAGTGGCTGCAGGAAATAGCCGGTCGTCCAGCGTGCCTTATCGAATTTCTGCAAGGCGTTTCAGTCACCACTCCAACGACCGGGCAGACTCGCGCAACCGGTGCCGCTCTTGCACAAATGCACGCGGCGCTGAGGAATTTCAGCGCGACGCGGACCAACAGCCTCGGCATTGCCGCGTGGCGGCCGCTTACCCAAAGCTGCACTGAAGCCGCACTGGACGACATTTTGCCCGGGCTTTCGAGGCGGATCGATGAAGAGTGCGATTATCTGCACGCCCATTGGCCGGTCGGCCTCGCATCAAGTGCAATCCATGCCGATCTGTTTCCCGACAATGTTTTGATGCTTGGCGATACCGTCACCGGCCTGATCGATTTCTATTTCGCCTGTACCGACATCCTTGGATTTGATCTTGCGGTAACCCATGCCGCATGGTGCTTCAACGATGACGGCAGTCGTTTCGACCCAGGCTTGAGCGCTGCATTGCTTGACGGTTACGTCTCCGTGTTTCCGCTGGATGTCCCAACGAGGGACGCATTTCCCGTCCTGTTACGCGGCGCATGCTTGCGTTTTCTGCTGACACGCTGTTACGATTGGATAAACACGCCAGCAAGCGCGCTGGTTACACGCAAGGATCCGTCGGCATTTCTGCGAAGACTGGATTTTTACAGTGACGATGACAACATCGCAGCAATAATAGGGCAGTTGCATTGAAACAGGTTGAGATTTTTACCGATGGCGCCTGCAAAGGCAACCCCGGCCCCGGCGGTTGGGGCGCGGTCATTCGCTATGGCGAGCATGAGAAAGAAATTTCAGGCGGTGATCCTGATACGACCAATAACCGGATGGAAATGTGGGCAGCTATTCAGGCGCTGAACGTCCTGATCGAGCCGTGCGAAATTAGACTACACACGGACAGCAAATATGTTCTCGAAGGTATTACCAAATGGGTGCACGGGTGGCAGCGCAATGGTTGGAAAAATGCATCGAAACAGCCAGTTCGCAATGCCGACCTGTGGCACGACCTGATTGAAGCGGCAGCCAGGCACCAAATCGAATGGATTTGGGTCAAAGGCCATAACGGCCATCCCGAAAACGAACGTGCCGACCGTCTCGCCAGCGATGCTGCCGATGTCGCGGCGGGACGCTGATTTCAGGTAAACCGACTGGGCGAATAGAGCGCCGCATCTACGCCTGCCGGACATGCCACTGTTTCGATTAACAGCGAAGCAGCCAATTTCGCTGCTGCGGGAGCGGTCTGAATGCCAAAGCCACCCTGCCCGGCCAGCCAGAAAAAGGCTGGATGAGCCGGATCTGGTCCAATCACCGGCAGCCGGTCCGGCGCAAAACTTCGTAACCCTGCCCATTTATGCGCGACACGGTTAACTTGCCAATCAACAACGGAGTGTAGCCGGTCGATGGCGGTCGCCACATCGATTTCGTCGGGGGCGGTGTCGCAGGCCGGGCTAAGCGTTTCGTCGTGCGGACTTAGCCACAAGGCGCCGCCGGCATCGGGCTTGAAATAAAAGCTCTCGTCCAGTCCGATCACCAATGGCAAGTCGGCATTCACAGGTGGATCTACGGACAACTGGACGATTGTGCGACGATATGGCTGGATACCGAGCGCAGGCACGCCCGCGCAGATCGCAACCTCATCAGCCCAGGCACCGCCTGCATTGACCAGTATACCTGCCGTGCAATCATAATCGCCCGCCGAAAGATGCCACTGCGCCGCGTGCCAGCGCGCCTGCGCCAGTCGCTTATTGCACACAAGCCGCGCACCAAGACGTTTTGCCTGCCGCAGATAGGCACCGTGCAGCCCGCCGACATCGATATCGCAACAGTCCGGTTCCCAAAGGCCAAATGTCCATTCCGGCAGCAAGCCCGTCATGCGGGCGTCCAGACCTGCTTTATCCAGTAACTCGAACTGCACATTGCTGTCGGCGAACCCGGACAGAAGATCATTGGCGGCCGATCGGTCGTTTTCCGTCCCAAGGTGCAGCGCGCCGCGTTCACGCATCAACGGCCGGTCGTGGAAATCGGTTGGCGGGTTTGCCAAAAACGGTCCTGAAGCCGTGGTCAGCGGCTGAACGCCCGCACCGCCATAGCTTTCAGTCCAGAACGCCGCCGAGCGACCCGTCGAATGATAGCCGGGATGCGCCTCTGCCTCGATCAGAACGACCGAACGATGTGCCGACACTTCAGCGGCGAGGCTTGCCCCGGCCATACCGGCACCGATTATGGCAATGTCGAAATCGCTCATACCGCAGGCGCGTGCTGATCCATAAAGCGGGTAATGCGATCCAGGCACCGGTCGCGCACCGCGTCTGCTTCCCGCAACAACTCATGCGCGGCTTCCTTGCCGAAAATAAGCGTTTCGGCATGTGGCAAGCGTTTGCTGTCCTTGATGATCTGCGGCGTGCTGACCAGTTGGTCGGACGTTGTCGCCATCAGCAATATGGGTGTGCGAACGGCTTCAAGTTTGCCGGGCTCATCAAGCATGCGGATCGAGGCAATCGCGCGCTCGACCCAGTGCCAGCTTGGCGGGCCGAGTTTCACTTCGGGCCGGATTTCCCACCAGGCAAGCTCGTCTTCGTACCGGTCCTTGTCCTGCGTCAGTATTTTCGCGCGAAGGTTCATCGGCGACAATGGTTTTTCGCTAACTTTCCATGCCGCGACATCAGCCCGCCCGATGACACCCATCAGTTTTGCAAAAGCGTGATTCAGGCGCAATGGCAAACCACCGGTCTGGATGCCCAGCATGGGGGCGCTCATCGCCACAGCGTCGGGGTCGATGGCCTTTTCCACCAGGGCGCGCATCGCCAGATGCCCGCCCATGCTATGCGCCAGCACCACGTGAGGGCCCGGCGTGTGCTGTTTCCATTCTGTCCAAAATCGTCTCAGGTCGGCAATCCATGTGGCGAAATCGTCGATATGCCCGACATGCGGGTCGGAAAGCAACCGTCCCGATCCGCCCTGACCGCGCCAATCGATGGAAGTGACCTGCCATCCAGCATCGGCAAAATAGGCCAAGGTTTCGAGGTATTTTTCATAATGGTCGCCGCGTCCCGGCAGAAACAGCATCGATCCGCGCGAAAGATTTGCCCCGCGCCAGTCGATGCGCCGGATTGGCCAGCCATCGGCGGCATGCCAGAAACTCTCGCTGGCATCTGTCGGAACAGCGCGGCGGCTCATCGTCGATTTCGAAGGGTGCATGGTTACCTTTTGGCAAGCTTTGTTGGTTAATGCGCTACAAATGACCAGTGAATTCTTAGCTTACGTGACGCTTGGCGGATTGGCAATTGCGCTGATGATATCGATCTACACCGATATCAAATATCGTTTGATATTCAACAGTGTAACGCTGCCGATTGCCCTTATGGCGCCCCTGTACTGGTATGCAACCGGTGGGTTTTCGCTTACCGAAATCGGGGTCCACCTTCTTACCTCCGCGCTGGTTTTCATCTGCTTTGCCATTGCCTTTCGTTTTGGCGCAATGGGCGGCGGAGATGTAAAGCTATTTGCGGCTTTGGCCCTGTGGTTTCCCTGGGTCGATGTCGTCCGGCTGGTTTTGTACGCATCGATCGTGGGCGCTGCGGTAACCATCATTTTCGTCATTATTCACAAACGCAAACAACAAGATGGCCAGGCGCGCATCCCATATGGCGTCGCAATTGCCCTTTCCGGGCTCTGGATAGCCGGTGAACGGATTTTTAACCATTTTACGTGAAATAGCATCATTCAATCAGGGGACCTTTCAGGGGACAGTTCGTCATGGATAGGAAAAAAGTCATATTGCTGGTGGCAGCACTTTTGATCGCGGCCGTTACCGCCTTCATGGCGCGCAGCATGTTTACCGGAGCATCAGCACCGCAGGCTGCTGCCGCGCCGGTAGCGGTAGCAACCGGGCCAAAAGTGCTGGTCGCAACCAAAGCGTTGCCGGTCGGCACGATCATCACGGCTGAAAGCTTCCGCTATCAACCCTGGCCCAAGGAGCTGGTCGAAGATGCCTATTTCTTTGAAGGCGAATCGGGCGATGCGCCAAAGGCTGGCGTTGCGCCCGCCCCTGCTACCTCGCAAGGTGAATTGATCGGCACGGTTGTCCGTAACTCCATTACGGCAGGCCAACCGATTACTAAAGGTTCTCTCGTCAAACCAGGCGATCGCGGTTTTCTTGCCGCAGCATTGGGTCCTGGAATGCGCGCCGTCACGGTGCCGGTATCGGCATTGACCGGTGTCGCAGGATTTGTGTTTCCTGGCGATCGCGTCGATCTGGTCCTGACCCAAAATGTCGCCGGACCGGGCGGACCGCCGCTCAAGGTATCCGAAACGATTATCCGCAACTTGCGTGTCCTTGCCACTGACCAGCGGTCGACCAACGTCGTCGACGCCAAAGGCAAGACCGTCGTCCGGAAATATAAGCTGGTGACCATGGAAGCCACACCTGGAATTGCCGAAAAAATTACGGTTGCCCAATCGATCGGCACCATCAGCCTGTCGCTGCGTTCGCTGGCGGACAATGCTGCCGAGCTTGAACAGGCGCTGGCTTCAGGCGAAATCAGCGTACCCGAAGGCGCTACCGCCGAACAGGAACAGGCCATCATGCGGTCGATTGCCCAGCGTCCGACCTCCGGCAAGAGCACGTACACCACCGGCGGCGACGTATCGCGGTTTCAGCGCAGCACATTGCCCGCGCAAACACCGATTGCCATCGCGACCGAAAATGTCCGCATCCAAAGGCAAGTCCAGAAAGTCACTCGTTCCGCAACTGTCCGCGTTTCTCGCGCGGGTGTCGCGACCGATGTCGACGTAAGCCGGAGTCAGTAACATGAACACAATGTCAAAAATCAAAACCGGCTTTGCTAAAGCCGCGCTCGCAGCAGCGTTAGGCACCACGGCTCTCGTTGCCCTGCCCGTCGCAGCTCAGGCTCAAACGTCAGGCGCGAGCGAAAAAGAGCTTAAACTGTCAATTGGCGAAGCCCAGCAAATCAACCTGAGTTCGCCGGTTACCGACGTTGTCGTGGCGGATCCCAGAGTGGCCGACGTCGATATCACATCGAACAAAAAGCTGTATATTCTCGCCAAGGGCGCCGGCATTACCGATGTGATCGCAACCGACGCCGCCGGCCGCAC
>JANOPT010000299.1:0-5944 GCA_031421975.1 Sphingomonadales bacterium
AGGTGGCTGACCAACGTCGATTTGCCTGCACCCACTTCGCCGGTAATGACGATAAAGCCCTCACCCTGCGCCAGGCCATAGCCCAGATAGGACAGCGCCTTGCGGTGCGTCGCGCTTTCGAAATAATATTGCGGATCAGGCGTCAGCTGGAACGGGCGTCCGGTCAGGCCGTAAAACTGGTCGTACATTCTGTATGCCCCTTAGAAACTGTACCGAAGACCAAGCAGCGCCGATGCGGTCAGCTCGCTGTCGAAATCTTCCTGATTATAGCTATCGAGGCCAACCGCCGCGGAAGCCGAAAGTCCCCGAATAATCTGGCGATATAGCGCCGCATTCGCGCCTGTTGAAAGCGTATCGCCGGCACCGGCAAAGCCAGGGTCGAAATAGCTGACATAGACGTTCGATTCAAATCGGGTCCGACGATCGAAATTGGTGCCAAGCGAGGCTATAGCAAAATAATTGTCGTCCTGGACGCCATCGATCTGCACCAGTGCGCCAAGCTGTGATGCGATGAACTTGCGTTGATTATAACCAACCGCAAAGCCGCTATCCCAGCCACCGTTGGTGCCGCTAAACGATGCAGTGATGCCACGCTGGCGGAACGCTGCGGACGAGGGGTTCTGCAAGACGTCATTCAGGCAAAATCCACCCGTCTGACCAAATGCACAGCCACCGATATCGCCCGATAGCGGGTTACGCGAGCTGCGGAACTGGGTCGGTAACGCCGCCAGGCTGTCGTTGACTGAACCACCGAAACCGCTGACACTGTCGTACACCGAAACATTGACCGCCCAATCGCGGCCCGGCTGGTAACTCAGGCTGCCAATATAGGTATCGGTCCCGTAACGGCGGCCATAGCGCGCTTCAACCGACGTGCGCGGGCTTGGACGCCAAAGCACCCCTGCATCCCAGATCAGGCCGTCCTGCTGATACGCCACCAAACGCGGTGAGGCCGGATCAGTGACCAGGCGCCCGTCGCTGCCAACGACGGGGTCGTCATTCGCATCGCGGAGCGCATCACGCTCGCTGATTTCTATGTCCTCATACCCGACACCACCGACCAGCGCCAATGTGGGCGTGACCGGAACGGTAATGTCGGCGCGCGCATATTTGCCTTCGAAGCGGCCATCGAGTTGACCCGCATCCTCGCGTTCCCAACTGCCGCTGACCGCCCAGCCAAAGGGCAAGGCTCCAGGTTGCATACCGACTGACGCGGTCGCCAACTGGCTGACGCTGTCATCGAACTGGTCAAAGCGTTGCTGACCGGCTGGCAGGGCGACCGTGTCCTTGCTCTCGACCTTGGTATAGCCAGCGCGATAAGCCGCGTTGACGCTTAAGTCGCCCGCTTGGGTGGTAAACGTCGGACCGCCATACACCGAATAGACCTGCGTTACATTGTCGGGGTTACCGACCAGGTTAGTCGGCGCAGCGCCCCTTCCGTCAACGCGGGTACGCGCCGCAACGCCGCCTGCCTCAAGGCTGAAGTTACGAGTCAGCGCCACGGAGCCGCGTGCAAGCCCAGTCACTGTGTCCTGATCGTCCACACCGTCACTATACCCGATTAGCCGCTCATAGCGCACGCTGACCTGTGCTTCGGCGCGGCGGGTGGCGATCGATGCGTCGATTCCGGCGGCAACCGTTGAATAGGTCAAAACGTCGCCACCATCCTTCAGATCGGCAACCAGAACCTGTTGAACCTCAAGATAAGGCGTAACCTCGACGCGCGGACCGTCACGAGTATCGCCGCGCCTGCGCGTCTCGGCTGGGGCAGCCTCCTGCGGCACCGCGTCGTCAGAACTGCCATAGGCATCGTCCACGGGCGACCAGCCAGAATCGATTTGCTGCGCCATCGCCGGAACGGACGACAAGGCCGCGCCCGCCAGCAACAGAGTTTTGAAAACCGGTGTGTGCATTACGATGCTCCATATCCGTAGTAATTTCCGAACTTGCGTCCGGTGGGAGAAAATTTGGTGCGGTTCAGCAGCAACTGGACATGTTCGCAGCCGCTCAAAAGGTTCAGCGCATCGCGCAACGCACTGTCCGTGGTCACATCGGCATGAACCACCATCAGCATCTGCCCGACATGCAAGGCCAGTACAGAGGCCGGCGAAGCCGCAAGCGCCGGTGGCGAATCGAAGATGATGATCCGCGACGGATCGTTACGTGTCAGCTGGTCGATAATTTCGGCCGTGCGCGCTGCTGCAAGATATTCGGTGTCCTGATTGGTCTGGCTACCGGCGGGCAGGATTGAAAGGCCATCGATATCGGTTTCGATCACCAGCGACTCGACGTCGCAATGGCGATCGGCGAGCGCGTCCATAAATCCGCGATGCGTATCGATGCCAAGGGTCGAAAGCACGCTCGGTTTGGCAAAATCGGCATCGACCAGCAAAACGCGATTGTCTTTCTCGCTCGCCATCGACAGCGCAAGGTTGATTGCACAATAGGTTTTGCCCTCATTGGGGTTGGCAGAGCACACTAATATCCGTTCGCCGTGCGGCAGTGCCTCGACACCCTTGCCGCCGCGCGCCGCCAGCAACAACTGGCGTTTGACGATCCGGAATTCCTCCGAAAGCCCCGTTACCGGCCCGTCGGGCACAATGAAATTCTGCGTAGCCAGCCTGCTCCGTTCGATAATCACAAAGTTGGAACTGGCCGGACGCGCCGCCATTTCACCATGGGTGGCCGGTTCACGGACGACCGTTTCTGTCGCTGCGGATACCGCTGGCTCGACGGTTGGCAGCGTTTCGGTCACTGGCGCGGGCAGGTCGATATCGTTGCCGCGCAAAGCGTTGCCAAAGCCGTATAATTCGGATGCACGTTCCAAAAGCGAACCAGCAGATTTTATGGAGCTGTGTTTGTTCATGTCATATGCTCCTTCAAGCCGTCAGCCCGCGCTGGACAAATTCAGCCACCAGCAGCAATGCGAAAACACCGACAAGCCCGCCGGAAACTCCGAAGAAAAGCTTCATTTTCTTTTTACGCTGGACACGTTCTTCGCCCGTCAGCATTTGCGAAATCGATCCGATTACCGGAAGGCCGCTGGCGCGTTCAAGCTTTGCGGCCGTCGGGAAACTGGTCTGCAAATGGCCAAGCGCGAATGCCGCGCCGATGCCGGTGCCAATGCCCGCAATCAGCACACCGGCGAGCAGCAGCGGCCGGTTCGGCGCGGCCGGGACGTTCGAAAACGACGGCTCTTTTACCACCCGAAACTGGACGGCGTCGGTTTGCGTCTCGACCTGTCCGCGCATGGTAATCTGGTCACGGTTGACCAGCAACTTGTCATATTGTTCTTTCAGCGCCTCATAATCGCGGTTGATTCGTTGATATTCGGCGGCAACCCCCGGCTCCGCGGTTTGCTTTGCCGCTAACTGCGCCATGTCCGACTGCAACGCGTTTTTTCGCGCGCTCAGCGCCGAAACCGATGCGTCGCGTTCGGCGCGCATCGATTGCAGCGAGCTATAGGCCGGATTGGGCGTTCGGTACCCGCCGCCGCCCGGTGACCCGGCACCGCCTTGAGCGCGCAGATTGGCAATCTGGCTCTTTACGGCAATGATATCGGGATGGCTGTCTGTGAAGCCGCGCGCGCGCATCGATGCCAGCTCGCCTTGCGCCTGACCTAGCGCGCTCGGCGCTCCGCCTCCGCCCATCGATGGCGTGTTCAGCGTCGCCGGCGTGCCTGCAAGCTGACCGTTCAGAGCAGCCAGCGCGCTGCGGGCCTGAATTAGCTGCGAATCGATCTGGCTCAGTTCGGCGCGCGACGCCTCCATCCGTTGCGACACCGATCCAACGCCGGGCAGCAGCCCGAGATTCTGCGTCTCATAGGTGACACGCCGTGATTCGGCGTCTTGTAACTGCTTGCCTCGCGCTTCGATCTGCGCGTTCAGGAAACGCAGCGTCTGACTGGTTTCCTTGCGGTCACCAGCGATGTTGTCATCTTCGGCAACGTCAATCAGCTTTTGAACGACATCGCGGGCAAGCTTGCCGCTTGGCTGTTTAACCGTAATCGCAAAAAAGTCGTCCTGCTCGGGCTTGACGTCGATTTTCGCCCGTAGCCCTTCGATCTTCCCCGCCATTTCAGCGGGCGTAGCGACCGTCGCACCAAGGTCGGTTCCGCGAATTACCTTTTCGAGATTGCCCGACGACAACAGCGTCTGGCCAAGTTCCTGAATATTTTTGCGCTGGTCCTGCGAATTGATGCCGACTTGATCGGACAGCATCGATTGCGTGCGAACCTGGATTTGCGCTTTCGATTCATAGCTGTTCGGGATCATTGCGACCACCAGCCAGCCCAACAGGCACACGCCCCACGCCACGGCAAGCGCAAGCCAGCGGCGATTCCACACGCTGTGAACGGCGATCCGGAATTCATCGTATAGCGAGTTCATGGCTTAAAACATGCTCTCGGGGATGATGATGACATCACCGGGTTGAAGCAGGACATTGGCTTTGCTGTCGCCGCGCTTCAGCAAATCGCCAAGGCGAAGTGAATATTCTTTCTGGGCGCCGGTTCCCTTGTTGTGCCGGATAAGCCGCGCCTTGTTGCCTGCGGCATATTCGGACAAACCGCCGACCGCGATCATCGCGTCCAGCACGGTCATGTTGGCCCGGTACGGGATCGATGCCGGTTTCTCGGTCGCACCGACGATGCGAACCTGCTGCGACGTAGTCCCGGCAAATTCATTGACGATGACCGAGACTATGGGATCGTTGATATATTGCGACAGCTGTAGCTTGATATCCTGCGCCAGCATCGTCGGAGTTTTGCCTACAGCGGGCATGTCCGTGATCAACGGCGTCGTTATGCGGCCATCGGGACGGACCTGAACCTTTGCGCCAAGTTCCGGATTACGCCACACGAATATCGTCAACTGGTCGAGCGGTCCGATCATGTAATCTTCGCCAGGGCCTTCACGGACCGAAACGGTGGGGGCTTGGGGAAGTTCGGGTCCACCAGCAATCGAGCCGCATCCGGTCAACGCCGCGGCGCTTGTTCCAAGCGCCAGCATCAGCTTGATTTTCAACGCGTTCTTCATCGCCCAATCCTCTTTGACTGCGACGAATCAGACGGCTACGCCCCTATTGGCGGGCCTGTATCGGTCGCAGATTGGACTTTGCTATGGCGAAAAAGGGTGAACAGTCCGTTAGGATTAACCAATATTTCGTCGCAAAACGCGCGCGGTCCTGATTCGGGACATTCGGGCAACTAACTGTTTATTTGTAAAATAATGCCAACTCACCGGCGCTCGGCGTTAAGCAGTTTTTCCTTGCGCTCGAGCCCGTAGGCATAGCCGCCAAGCGTGCCGTCGGTGCGGATGACACGGTGGCAGGGGATGAGGACAGCAACGTTGTTGGCACCATTGGCCGAGCCTGCAGCGCGAACGGCTTTCGGCTTACCCACCGCAGCGGCGATATCGGCATAGGTCCGCGTTTCACCAGCCGGAATGCGGCGAAGTTCGTTCCAGATGGCCTGCTGGAACGCCGTGCCTGCGACATCAAGCGGCAGGTCGGGCATGTGTGCCGGATGCGCGATTGCGGCAATCGCGCCTGTCACCAATTCTTCCAAGGCCGCACCGCCCGCCACGATGCTGGCTTTGGGAAAACGTTGTGCCAGCACGCGTTCGTCTTCATCGAACGACAGGCGGCAAATCCCCTTGTCGGTCGCGGCCAGCAGCATCTTGCCAAGCATGGTGTCCACAACCGCCCAGCGGATAGTCACCCCCGCCCCGCCATTCTTCCAAGCGCTTGGTGTCATCCCCAGATGCCCCTTTGTATTGGCATAAAACCGGCTTGGCCCTGAATAGCCCGCCTCGTAAATAGCGTCGGTTACATTGCCATCACCGTCAAGCGCTGCCGCTGCGCGTTTGGCGCGAAGTGCGCGTGCATAGGCGGCTGGCGTCAACCCGGTGTCGCGCTTGAACAGCCGGTGAAAATGATGCGGCGC
>JANOPT010000300.1:0-15963 GCA_031421975.1 Sphingomonadales bacterium
GATCGGGCCGTGTTCGCGGTCTGCCAATAGATTCTGTTCGCTGACATAAGCAATGTAACTGCTGTCGGCATTTTCTGCAAAAAGATGGTAAAATGGCTGGTCCTTTGCAGGCCGGACCGCTTCAGGAATAGATTGGTACCAGTCATCGCTGTTCGCAAAGACGGGGTCTACGTCGAACACCACTCCGCGAAAATCGAAAATACGGTGGCGCACAACATCGCCAATTGCGAATTCGGCTTGCGCCACGTCTGGAATAATCACTTTGTTCGTCATCGTGTTAATATCATATCGTTTTGCTGACAAATCAAGCTTGCCGCTTGGCAAAGCAAAAAACTTGCGTTATTGGCCCCGCTCTGTCGCACGGGCGCGCCGGTTTTCCGGCAACGACCAGCCTTTGTGACATGCGGAGAGATGGCTGAGTGGTCGAAAGCACCGCACTCGAAATGCGGCGTGCCGGTGACGGTACCTAGGGTTCGAATCCCTATCTCTCCGCCACTATCCATCCCGTTCATCTGCTATCAAAAAGGGTGGCGTTAGTTGATACCAGTCGCTAGCAGGCATGAATGATCGAACTTGGGAATACTCAGATGCGTAACCGATTCTTCCTTGTTGCGTTATCAATGGCGCTGGCGTCCTGTGGTAGTTCGCAGCTTGGCGGGGCAGGCAGCGTGTCGGATGTCAAAGTCGTTGAAAGCGACGTATTGCCCGAACCGACACGGTTGGATTTGTTCGAACAAAACCGACCTTATCTGATCGGTCCTTTTGACAAGCTAACGATTGACGTTTTCGGAATACAAGAGCTTAGCAAGCAGGAGGTCCAGACTGACGCCGGCGGACGCATTTCATTTCCGCTGGCCGGAATCATGGAAGCCGCAGGAAAAACGCCTGGCGAGCTGGAAGAGGAAATCGAGGGCAGACTTCGTGGTCAGTTTGTCCGCGATCCACAAGTGACTGTAAATCTTAAGGAAACTGTCAGCCAGGTTGTCACGATCGATGGTCAGGTCCGCGAGCCCGGTCTGTATCCGGTCATTGGAAAGATGACCTTGATGCGTGCGGTAGCAGTGGCAAAGGGTACGTCCGAGTTTGCTAAACTTAACGACGTTGTGATTTTCCGCACGGTTAATGGCCAAAAAATGGCGGCATTGTATAACCTCAAGGCAATCCGGCGGGGAAATTACAATGACCCCGAAATCTTTGCGAACGACGTTGTCGTGGTTGGCGATTCAGCGGCAAGGCGGCTGTTCAAGGATGCATTGCAGATTGCTCCGGCCGTTGTCACGCCTTTGGTGTACATTTTAAGAAACTGACCCTGAGGTTCCTTGTAGTGGGCCGTCAGAGTATATTTGAAATGCATACTGGCAAGCTGATGTAAATTCGCAAAAATTTCATCTTGCGATTTGCAATAATCTGCTATGACGCAATTCTGGTTGGGGTGACCAGAAACTGATTTTATCGGGGTTCTTATGGCATTTCACTCCCGCGTCGTTGATGGCGCTATCGAAACATCTGCGTTTGCACTTAATGAGCGCGTATTGGGCGTCCCCTTGACGGCGCGAAACTTCCGGGAAATCGAAGTCAGGCACGATCAGCAGGATAAAATATTCTGGTGTTTCATGAACCAGGCCGGTCGTCCAAGCTATACCTACAGTCTCGGTGCCGAAATCCAGCAGGTGCAGGACTGGGTTGCCAATAATTACGCGATGCCGGCCAATGGCGGTCCGGATGACTTGCGATATTTTGTCTGTGGGTCGAAAACTCCCGGAATCTATAATCTTGGTGGAGATCTGCGGCATTTTGCCGACTGCATCCGGACTCGCGATCTGGCAGCGATGCGTAAATATGCAGAGACGTGCGTGCGTATGCAGCACGCGAACAGTCATGGCTTTGGTGCGCCGATTATCACTATGGCGCTTGTTCAGGGCGATGCACTTGGCGGCGGTTTCGAACATGCCTTGGCGTTCGATATTTTGGTGGCGGAGCGAAGCGCGCGCTTGGGACTGCCCGAGATTATATTCAACCTTTTCCCGGGAATGGGTGCGTACAGCTTTCTGGTTCGGCGAGTTGGCCGGAAAATGGCTGAAAACTTCATTCTGGAAGGTAAAATTCACACAGCAGAGGAGCTGTATGACCTTGGAATCGTCGATGTGTTGGTCGAGGATGGTCAAGGGGAGGCTGCAATCGTGGAATATTGCCACCGTAACCAGCAACGATTTGCCGCTGAACGCGCAGTATATCTGGCGCGCCGGGTCTCGTCACCCGTCGAGCTTGAGGAGCTGTTGAGAATAACCAATATCTGGGCTGAAACGGCCATGTCATTGACCGATGCCGATGTCCGCAAAATGGAACGTTTGGCTGACGCGCAGGAACGTAGGATTCAGCGGAGCTTGAGGGCCGTTAGTTAGCCCGGGCTATGACCGGCGCGAGCGTCGACGCGCTGGCATTTTCCTTGAGTGCGTCGACCGCTTGCGACAGTTCGCTTTCGATTGTCTCCAGATAGGCGTGACGATGGTCGAGAAAATCGCCTTCGGTCACATTTTCAAGTCGTCCGCACAATTGCGCCAGTCGCTTGGCACCCATGTTGTTGCCGGAACTCTTCAGCGCATGGGCGCAGAAACGAAACTCGGTCACATCGCCCTGCGTCACCGCAGCGCGTAACGGCGCAAGTGTCTGTTCTACATCTTCAAAAAAGCCTTCGACCATGCTTTCTACGAAATGCCGGTCGCCGATTGATTTCAAATATTCTATCTGAACCATGTCGATGGCATGGTTGCTAACCTTGCTTGCTCCAGTGATCGGAACAACGACGTTGTTGATGTCATCAATAAAGGACGCTGTCGCATCGACCGATACCGTATTGCCCCCGCAAAACTGCTCTATCGAAGCCAGTAGGAGTTTTGCGTCGACCGGTTTGGTAATCCGCAAATCCATGCCAGCGTTTCGGCACTTCTGTTCGGTTTCAGATGTGGCATCTGCGGTCACGCCGATAATAGGCAGATGCTGCCGACCTCCCTCTATCTGCCGCCACATCGAACATGCATCGATGCCGTTCAACCGGGGCATGTTGACATCGAGCAACAGGATATCCACTCCGCCTTTTTCCAATGCTGCCAATGCCTCGTCGCCGTCGGTTACCATGATTACCTCATGGCCGACCGATTCCAGTATGGCTGCCAGGACGTTGCGGTTGGTGCGGTTGTCGTCCGCGACAAGCACATGTTTTGGCTGATAAATCGCGACTGAAGGCGTGTTCTCGTTGTGCGGGATTTTAAGATGTCGCGAAAATGAGCAGCCGATGCGGATAGCACTTCGCAACTCGCTGAAATTCGGCGTGGCAGGCAAAACAGAAGCAAAAGCAGCGCGTAACGAAATCTCGTCAAAATCGATTGTGGCGCTTCCCGAAACAAGAACGGGCGCAATCTCAGCTTCCGAAAATTTGGCCCAAATATCACTTTCGGGATCTACCAGCTTAGCCAGCTCTTCCGACACGAGAGCCACGTTGAAGATCTCAAGGTCGATATGTGCCAGCGCAGCCTCCAGTTCGGGCACGCTTTGGCAGTGAATGTGGCGAACGACGAAATTGTCCTGGGACTGAGCACTCGCCAGCAACTCGGGTTGTATTTGGCCGAATGACAAAATGTTGACCATGTTGCCGCCAACGACGTCACCATCGGGTTCAGCCTCGGGCAGATTATTCACAGGAATTTCCACGCGAAACTTGCTGCCTTGCCCAAGGCGACTCTCGACAGAAATGGTGCCATTGACCTGCTCCACTAGCTGCCTGCAAATGGACAGGCCAAGCCCGGTACCGCCAAAGCGGTTCAAGACTGAATCGTCCGCTTGCTGAAATGGCAGGAATATTCGGTCGATTGCAGTGTCTGCGATGCCGATGCCGGTGTCTGTGACCGTAAACCAGACGTTACTCTGGTCATTGTTCAGGGAAAATCCGCTGTTGATGGCGATCGAGCCAGCTTCGGTAAATTTGACGGCGTTACCAACCAGATTTAGCAAAATGTTACGGATGGCATCGCTTGGGCCATCGACTGGCCTGTCGCTTAACGGCTCTGCCTGAAGATGCATGGCCAAGCCTTTTTCTTCAGCTCTTACCATCATGATATCACGAATTTCGGTCAGTATATCCGTGGACCGGAACGTCGCATTTTTGATTTGGACCGTTCCTGTCCCCGTTTTTGCAACTTCGATAAGCTGCTCGATCAGGTTAAGCAGGTGCTCGCCTGCCAAAACGCTTGCTTCGACCATTTCTTTTTGGCGGCGCGGCATATCGGACTGCCGCAAGTGATTGCCATAGCCGATAATCGCATTCAGCGGCGTGCGTAGTTCGTGGCTGACGCTTGCAAGGAAGTAGCTTTTGGCTTTGCTCGCCATCTCCGCCTGTTCTTTTGCATGCGAAATTTTGCGGATGAGCGTCGAGCAATATGCCGGTATAACCACCAGTGCGAGCGCGAGCGCCAGACCGAGATATAAATTCTGCTGCCAATAGGCCGTCGACAGGACAACGATTCCGAACGTAACTGTCGACAGTAATGCAGCAACAAACAGCCACTTCAATCCGTAACGAAATCCATTACCCAGGATCATCCACAATATTATCGGATAGAAAATGGACATATGTTCGGGCTCGCGCAGCATGACCGCAAAGGCCATCATCACGTCGAGTATTATAGCCGCGAGCCACCGCTCTTCCTGGCGCCAAACGCCATATTTCTGCATGGCGTAGAGCGCAGCGTTGAAAGATAAGTAAGCGAAGAATGCTGAAAAGATAATCGGGTCGAATGCGAAGAAGTAGCAACCAAATCCGGACACGGTCCCCATCACAAGGCGATTACGAAGTATCTCCTGTTCAGGCGAAAGATCGCGCCGCAATTTTTTGAGAAAGGCAGTCATTGAGCGGCCATTTCAAAGCGTGCTCCGTCGTTCTGGAACAGGGCACGCAGGTTTGCCACCGACAGCGGGCGACCAAGAAAAAAGCCCTGAACTTCGTCGCATCCGGCTGCACGCAGCAGCGCAAACTGAGCCTCATTTTCGACACCCTCGGCAACCACTCGCATATCGAGGGCATGGGCAAGATGGGCGATTGTCGAAATAATCGCTCTGTCGGCAGCAGACTGTTCGATCCTGGCGATGAACGTCTGGTCTATTTTCAATCGCGATGCGGGCAGGTCGCGCAGATACTGCAGCGAGGAATATCCTGTGCCAAAGTCGTCGATGGAAATGCCGACGCCGCCTGCCCGGAGAGTTGCGAGCTGGGCGTGCACTTCCTGGCTATGGTCTAAAAGGAGTTCTTCAGTAATTTCAATCGCCAGTTTTCCTGGTTCGATGCCGTGTTTTTTGACCTTTTCCAGGATGTCGGTGCACATCGACGCATACTGAAACTGCTTTGGCGACACGTTCACCGCAACATGTGGCAGGATAATTCCGTCGCTTGCAAATTCAGCGATCTGTCGGCAGGCTTCGTCCACCACCCACTCGCCGATACGCCCGATCAAGCCTGAATCATTGGCAACGCGGATGAAATCAGCCGGGACGAGGCGGCCGCGTACCGGGTGTTTCCAGCGTAGCAGTGCTTCCAGTCCGACATAGTCGCCAGTCGTTGCGTCGACGATCGGCTGATATTCGAGGAACAGTTGATTGTCATTCAGCGCCTCGCGCAAATCCGCTTCGATTCCTGCATTCAGCTGGGCAATCTGGTTCATCCGCGGCGAGAAGAAACAATAGCAATTGCGACCCGATGATTTTGCCTCATACATCGCCAGATCGGCCAGCCGGAGCAGCTCGTCGGCCGAGGTGCCATCGTCGGGTATCAACGCCACGCCGATGCTTGCGCCGATCAGCTGTTCAACGCCACCTATGAGATAAGGTTCGCCAATTCTGGCGAGCAAACTGGCGCAGGCGTGCGCCACATCTTCCTGATCTTTCAGATTTTGCAGCACGATAGCAAATTCATCACCACCGATACGGGCTGCAAACCCGTGGCTGCCAACGGCCACGCTAATCCGTTCGGCCACTTGGCGAAGGAGCATGTCGCCCGTCTGGTGACCTCTGGTGTCATTGATAACCTTAAACCGATCAAGGTCGAGCAACAGTAATGCCGCGCCTTTGCCAGTGGCATTGCTGTCGTCGATCGCCGACCGCATCCGTTCGGCGAGTAATGTGCGGTTGGGCAGTCCGGTCAGCATGTCGTGCAACGCAAGATGAGTGCGGTGCTCTTCGGCAAATTTTCGCGCGGTGATGTCCAACCCGGTGGTCAGGATACCGATGGTCTGATTGTCCTTGTTCAGCAACGGCGATTTGTTGCAATGAAAAATCAGTTCAACGCCTTCGCTAACGAATTTCTCTTCGTAATTGGGAATGGAGATTCCGGTTTCCAGAATGACATTGTTACGGCGCGTTTCACGCTCCACGAGGTCTGGTTCCAGAATTTCGCTGATAGCGCGCCCCACCAGCGCGTCTGGGTCGCGGCCGAACAAAACCGCCTGATAAGAATTGAGAAACAGAAATTTGCCGTTGCGGTCAGTCGCGTTTATCAAAATTGGCGTGGTGTCGATGATTTGTTCAAGCATCGACTTTCCGGCGCGTTCTTCGCCATCCTCGGACGTCGCCGGCCGATTGCCTTCCAGAGATTTTTTGAGTTCCAGCTGCTTGTAATGCTGGCCAAGCAAGAGCAGCGCGCGATCCCGGAATTCGATATGCGACACAGGGCTTTGCAGAAAATCGGTGGCGCCAGCGTCCAGCGCGCTGATCCTGCATTCGCGATCCTGCCGGGCAGTGATGATGATCGCCGGGATGTGCGCGCCAACCGTGCGCGCCCGCAATGTGCTTATAAATTCTGCACCGTTCATCTGCGGCATACGATAATCAACGACAAGCAAGTCAGCTGTTTCGGTTTCGAGCCATTTCAAAGCGTCGACAGCGCTGTGGAAACATTTCGCTGAAAAGCCAGCCCCCATCATAGCGACATACTGCGCATAGACGCGCAAATTGGTCGAACGATCGTCTACGATGACTATCCGCGCATGCATGACATCCGCGATAGGTAGAGAACCTCAAGGAATGGTTAAGAGAAAGTTTGCAAGGTGGTGATGTGCACCTGCTGCAACACATTTTTTTGGCCGCAAAACCTGGTCGGGAAAAGAGGATTCGAACCTCCGGCCCCTGCCTCCCGAAGGCAGTGCTCTACCAGGCTGAGCTATTTCCCGATCTGTCCCCGTGGGGATATGATAACGTTGCCGGCGGGCATTATAATCAGCGTGTTTTTGGCATTCAAGACCATTATTATGGCGCTGCGACGGTTGCCAGAATCGCAACGTCGGCTTAGCGTTCGGCTATGGGACATCCGCCACATTATGAGGAGCAGTATTTGTCGCTGATGCGGCGGATATGGGACGAGGGCGCTGTTCAGCAGGACCGCACCGGAGTGGGGACCAAAGCGATATTTGGCGCAACGATGCGTTTTTCGCTTGCCGATGATGCCATACCCCTATTGACGACCAAGCGGGTGTACTGGAAGACCGCAGCACGAGAAATGCTGTGGTTCCTGACCGGAAATACCAATATACGCCCGTTGTTACAGCAAAAAGTTCGAATCTGGACTGACTGGCCGCTGGCCCGCTATCGCCGGGAAACAGGAAGCGACATTTCGCAGGAAGATTTTGAGGCAAGGATCGTCGAATCCCCCGAATTCGCGGATCAATGGGGTGACCTGGGGCCAGTATATGGCGCGCAGTGGGTAAATTGGCCGAAATATGTTCCGGCAGGTGAGGGGCTTTATCACCGCGCTGATAAAGGAATCGATCAGGTCAGCGCGCTGGTGGATAGTTTGAAAAACAACCCCGGTTCGCGGCGGCATATTATCGAGGGCTGGAACGTTGCCGAACTCGATATGATGGCCCTCCCGCCGTGCCACAAAACCTATCAGTTTCATGTCGCCAATGGCGTTCTAAGTTGCATCTTATTTCAACGGTCCTGTGATTTGGGGCTTGGGTTTGCGTTTAACGCATTTTCCGCAGCGTTACTGACGCGGATGCTCGCGGCTGTCTGTGGCTATCGAACCGGAGAGCTGATCTGGCAGGGTGGAGATGTGCATCTTTATCTCAATCATGCCGACCTCGTCGAAGAACAGTTGGCGCGATCTCCTTCCGGAACACCCCAGTTAAAAATCCGCAGAACTCCCAGCAGTATTTTCGATTTCAATATCGATGATTTCGAAGTGCTGGATTATTCTCCGCAAGCCCATATTCCTGCGCCAGTAGCGGTTTGACGGCATGATAGGTCAGCGATATTGACCTAAAGCAATGCTTGAAATAATATAACAATCGTCGACAATAAATTGCCTGAGTCGTTCAGGTAAGTGCCGAGGGTAGGAGAGCAGCATGGCGCAGGACAATACCGTAAATCTTGCGCCGTTGCACCTGCACATTCCCGAGCCCAAGTTTCGCCCAGGCGATGTAGCCGATTTCAGCGACATAGTGGTGCCGGCAGTAGACGCAATTTCGCGTCCCGACACTCATGTCCAGCCCGCCGATGTCCATGCGCTTGCTTATGGTCTTGTCCGGGTTCTGGACGATGACGATAACGCCAAAGGTAGCTGGAACCCTGGGCTTGATCCCGACCGAATGCGGTTAATGCTTACCAAGATGCTGACGGTAAGAGCATTCGATGACCGCATGTTTCGGGCGCAGCGTCAGGGCAAAACCAGCTTTTACATGAAGTCGTTCGGCGAAGAGGCTACCTCGGTTGCAACGACAATGGCGCTACATCGCGATGATATGTGTTTTCCCAGCTATCGCCAGCAAGGTATTCTTATTACAAGAGATTATCCTCTGGTTGAAATGATGAACCAGATTTATTCCAACAGCGGTGATCGATTGAAGGGCCGGCAGCTACCAATCATGTATTCGGCCAAGGATTACGGGTTTTTCAGCGTATCAGGAAACCTTACGACCCAATATCCGCAAGCCGTTGGCTGGGCGATGGCGTCTGCATCACGCGCCGACACACGAATTGCGGCGGTGTGGTGCGGCGACGGCTCGACGGCAGAAGGCGACTTCCATAGCGCGCTGACATTTGCCGCAGTTTACAATGCACCCGTCATCTTTCAGGTCGTCAACAATCAATGGGCTATATCCTCGTTTTCTGGATTTGCCGGAAGCGAGAGAACAACCTTTGCGGCGCGCGCCATTGGCTATGGTATTGCCGGTTTACGGGTCGACGGTAATGATGCACTGGCGGTCTATGCGGCCATGCAATGGGCTGCCGATCGCGCGCGAACCAATAATGGCCCTACGCTTATCGAGTATTTCACATATCGCGGCGAGGGGCATTCGACTTCGGATGATCCAAACGCATACCGCGCCGCCGAAGAATACGCCCTCTGGCCATTGGGTGACCCGGTTGACAGATTGAAAGCGCATCTGATTGCGCTTGGCGAGTGGAGCGAGGATCAGCACGCGGCGCTCATTACCAAACTTTCGGATTCGGTAAAGGCGACCCAAAAAGAAGCCGAGCAGAACGGTATATTGGGCCATGGGCTGCATCACCCGTTCGAAACAATGTTCGAAGACGTGTTCGAGGACATGCCGTGGCATCTTAAAGAGCAATGCGAACAGATGCTGGAGGAACAGCATGACAAGTTCGGGCCTGAATGGAGGGCGCGCTGATGACTGACGGTTCGTCGAAAAGCATGAATATGATCGAGGCGATCAACAGCGCGATGGACGTGATGTTGGCGCGCGATCCCGGCGTTGTTGTTCTGGGTGAGGATGTCGGTTATTTCGGGGGCGTTTTCCGGGCGACAGCGGGCCTTCAGAAGAAGCACGGCAAAACCCGCGTTTTCGATACGCCAATTACCGAATGCGGAATCATCGGCGTCGGCGTCGGGATGGCAGCTTATGGCTTAAGGCCGGTGCCGGAAATCCAGTTTGCCGATTATATCTATCCCGGTCTCGATCAGCTGGTCAGTGAAGCGGCGCGGATGCGGTATCGATCGGCCAATGACTTTATTTGCCCGATGACCGTCAGGTCGCCCTTTGGCGGCGGAATTTTCGGCGGTCAGACGCACAGCCAGTCGCCGGAAAGCCTGTTCACGCACATCTGCGGTATCAAAACCGTGATTCCGGCAACGCCTTATGATGCCAAAGGCCTGCTTATCGCTGCAATCGAAGACAATGACCCAGTGATGTTTTTCGAGCCGAAGCGGATCTACAATGGCCCGTTTACCGGTTATTATGATCGCCCGGTCGAGCCTTGGTCAAAGCATGAGGGCAGCTCGGTACCGGATGGTTATTACCGGATCGATCTTGGCAAGGCTTCCGTTGTTCGCGAGGGGCAGGCGGTTACCGTTCTGACATACGGCACCATGGTGCATGTGGTGAAGGCCGTGGTCGCAGACCATAATATCGACGCCGAGATTATCGATTTGCGGACATTGCTGCCGCTCGACATTGAGACTATCGAAGCATCGGTAAAAAAGACGGGGCGGTGTATGGTCGTCCATGAGGCCACGCGCACCAGCGGTTTTGGTGCCGAACTAGCCGCGCAGGTGCAGGAACGGTGCTTTTATCATCTCGAAGCTCCCGTCGAGCGTGTGACTGGATTTGACACGCCTTATCCGCATAGCCTGGAGTGGGCGTATTTCCCGGGCCCGGTGCGCCTGGCACGCGCCTTTGACAAGATCATGAAGGACTGACCGATGGCGAAATTCACATTCAACTTGCCTGATATCGGTGAAGGTATCGCCGAAGCGGAAATCGTTGCCTGGCATATTAAGGTTGGCGATACTATTTCAGAAGATCAGCCAATCGCCGACATGATGACCGATAAGGCAACAGTCGAAATGGAAAGCCCTGTTTCCGGTATAGTGACGAAGGTTGCAGGCGAGGCTGGCGACGTGATTGCGATCGGGTCGATGCTGGTCGAGATCGAAACGTCAACTGACGTCAGTGACGTCAGTCATGCAAGCCCGGCTTCCACGCCCGTAGCCAAACAAATGGCCACAGTCGAAGAGGAAGTACCGCAAGCTTCGGTGCCAACGACTGAAACCGTCGTAGTTGAGACACCCGAAGCGAAACCCGCAGCAAACCAGACTTCGCAGCCACAGGCTGCCATTACTGCGTCACCCGCCGTCCGCGCGCGTGCAAGGGATCTCGGGGTGGATTTGACTGACGTCAAGACGGCAGGCGGGCATGTGCGTCATGCCGACCTGGATGCTTATCTTAACTACGGATCAGCGAAAGGATATACTAGTTCGACCACAGCAAAGCGCGCTGATGAGACGATAAAAATTATCGGAATGCGCCGCCGGATCGCTGACAATATGTCCGCTTCGAAGCGTCATATCCCGCATTTTACCTATGTCGAAGAGATCGACGTCACGGCGATTGAGGCAATGCGCGCCGATTTGAACGCAAACCGTGGATCGAAGCCGAAGTTGACCCTTTTGCCGATGCTGATCGTAGCGATATGCAAAACAATCCCCCAATTCCCCATGATAAACGCCCGTTTTGACGATGACGGCGGCGTTGTTACGCGTCACGGGGCCGTTCATCTCGGAATGGCGACCCAGACCGACGCCGGGCTGATGGTTCCTGTGATCCGTGACGCGCAGAACCTCAATATCTGGCAGTTGGCGACCGAGATTAGCCGCCTTGCCGATGCCGCGCGCAGCGGTAGCGCAAAAAGCGATGAACTGTCAGGCTCTACCCTCACGATTACGTCGCTGGGGCCATTGGGAGGGATTGCGACGACACCGGTCATCAATCGTCCCGAGGTCGCGATCATCGGGCCCAACAAGATTATCGAGCGGCCGATGTTTGTCGGCGATGCCATAGAGGCGCGCAAGCTGATGAACCTGTCGATTAGCTGCGACCACCGCGTTGTCGACGGTTGGGACGCCGCCAGCTATGTTCAAGCACTCAAGAAAATCGTTGAAACACCGGTGATGTTGTTCGCAGACTGACGAAGTTTGCGGCATTTTTTCGAACCGTGAAATTTTTTCCACGTGAAATCGATTTAGAATTTGAAACCGGCAAGGCTCGTCTGGTCAAATTTGAGCTTGAACGTGACGAATGGACCTGACCGAGTGTAGCGGCTTTCCTCGAAATCGCGATCGTCGAAACCAACAACATTGTAGCCAAGTGACACATTTGCATTTTTGAACGGCGTGACTGTCAATACGGGGCCACCCGAGTAAGCGATGTTCTTGCCGCCCGTACCGATCCGCATTGTTCCAGCCGCACCGATGTCGGCAACGTCGCTTAGGTCGAATTTGAAGTCGGCTCCAACGATATTACTCCAACCCTTGACATCAGCGTCACCGAACCGGTCAGTCGTATAGCGTGTGCCCCAGAAGACAGCATATTCGCCGCGCTCGATGAACGTGCCATCGCCATCGTCGATTGGTGTATAGTTGACCGACAGGCTGTTGATGACCCGGCGCGATTTGGCATTGCCATCGATGTTAAGCGCAGCACCGCCGATTGGTCCGGCTTCGCCAGCGACCGCTCCGCGCACCGCGTCATAACGGAACTCTGTTTTGTTAAGAAACGTCCACTGGCTGTTTGCGGGACGATGGGCCCAGCTGATTTCTGCCTGGGCGGTTTCGGTAGTGGCGCCGCCGGTTTCACTGGCGCGGAACCAGCTGAACGCGCCGCCGACGGCCCGGCCTTCGCCGATCTGGCGCAAAATGGCGGTCGTGAGGCCATAACGGTTCGTGGTTTCGCCATCGCGATACTCTGCGCGGCCAGTCCAGCTCCAGCGGTCACCGCGATATGTCGCCCCTGCCGTGACTGCGGTAAAATCTTCGGTCAGGCTTGCGTCGCTGCCCAGGAAGCCGCCAGAGGCAACAGGCTGAAGCGGGTTGACGACGTCGGCCCGATCAAAGCCGCTGAGCGTTTTGTTGCCGTCGACCGTGACGTCGGCGGACCATCGCTCGCTGATCTTGAATGACTGAGCAAGGCCGTAAGCCGCAAACGTCCGGGGGCCGAATTCGGTGATCTGCTGCTGATTGGCGCTCGCAAGGATTCGGGCGCCGGCCCACGGCGCAACGTCGAAACCCAAACGCGCGGTGCGTGCATCGATATTCTCGCCCTTGGCTATTTCATACCCTGCGACGAGCGCGATATCGGAGCTGACGGCGTAGCGTGCAGACACGCTATTGCGGGCAGGGAAGTCGATGCTTTCGTCCTGATCGCCCAAGGCGAATTCGCTCTGCGCCGATAGCTCAAGCTTGCCTTCGAAAAAGCGTTGCGACGCACCAAGCCTGGCCAGCGTCGATTGATTGACGGTACCGTCCGACAGCTTGTCATTGGCGTATGTCAGGCCTGCACGCACGGTCGTGTTGCCATCGCGATATTCAAGTTCGCCAATTGCTGCGCGGCGGCGGGCGTCGTTGCCAAAAAATTCTTCCTGATAGGCGATGAGCGAAGCCGACAGTTTCTCGGTCAGGCGCACGCGGCCGTCGGCACCGAATTTCCGTGTCCCGACTTCTGACCGGTTGGTTTGACCGACGCCAAAACCAGCTTGCTGTTCGCGCACATAGGCAAGGACGTCGAACTTTTCGTCATGATGCTCAACCTCGACCAACCATGCGGTTGCGCCGCCCGCGCCAGGCGTTGGGCTCGATGCCTTCGCCTGGCCCGTCGATCCAGCAAATTCAGCGCGAATTTCTGTGCCCGTGCCAGGACGGTAGACAATGTCTGCGCCCAAAAGGTCAGTTTTGCCGATATCGCTTTCATCATGGATGCCCGTTGCGGCGATCTGCAGTTTTTCATCGGCGCTGGTCCAGCGGACCCGGCCGCCGGCATTGGCGACGCGTTTGCCGATGCCGTCGACTTCATATTCGGCAATGATGAATTGCGGGTCGAGGCCACTTCCGCGTGACAGGATGGGCTCACGGAAACGTAGCGTGCCCGACAAATAGTCGATGTCATAATCGATATGACGGAACAGCGATTTGCGATCGATTATCCGGTCCGACCGAAGGCGATCGCGCGTTTCCAGGGTTATCCGTTCGCTGTTCGCTATGATGTCGCGCGAGCTTAATGGATAGGGACCGGAAAGGCCGTTGCCCTGGATTTCCTCGCGGCGATAGCGATAAGGCGTGTCCGATCCAAAGGCAGTCGCCTGGATGGCATCGTTGCGATATTCGGCCTTCACACCGTTGAATGCGCGCTGGTAGCGGGCCAATTCAGGCTCATCGATCCCGGTCTGATAATCGCCAAACAAGGCGTAAAATTGAGGCCGTTCCAGTTTGAGATAGAGCCGACGGACCGACGCTGCGTCGTATCTCTGATCGCTACGGTCGGCGTAAATCGTGTAATAACGGCGTGGATCGATGATACCTGCAAAGCGGGTTTCATCTTCCTTCTTGTCGGTGTCATAAGCCATTGTCATCAGCCATTTGCCCGACACGCGGCCCTTTGCGTACAACGCGATGCGACCATCGACGTTCAGCTGGTCATCGTCGTCGACAAGTGTTTCCAGGCCTTCTTCAAGCTTGTTGAAGCCCACGGTGCCTGCTGCGAAGCCGACGACGGTCCACGGACGATCGCCTGGATCAAGCCAGGTTTCGACGCGTTGTTCGCGTCGCACTTCGCCGTCGGTGAACGTAAAGCCGATGGCAACGGTGCCCGATGCGGTCGTCGGCTCCAATTCGATATAGGCGATTCCATTATCGCCATGCACGCGCCACACGGGAGCAGCGCGCTCCAGACCCGACAATTGGCGTGCCTGCTCTGCATCGACCTCGACGGCGGGACGATAAGGCTCGGTCACGCTGAAATCGCCTACGGCACCATGCTGGATCGGCTTGCCCATACGGTCTGTCAAACGCACGGCGATGCGCGGGCGTGTGACCCCATCAGCAACCAGAACGGACTGGTCTTTCACAAACTGGGCCTTCATCGGCGCATGGGCGAAATACACGCGACGCTCGAGCGTTTCGACGATGGCGCCCGAAGCGTCCTTGATGTTGGCAGTCAACATGTTGTCACCGTCTTCAATGCCGACGCCGCGCCAGATGGCGATAAGAATTTCACCGTCGCCGCTTTTCTTTGTGCCGTCATAGTTGAGCGCATCGACAGCTTTGCCGTTGACAGCCAATCCTACAGTTTGACCGGCGCGATATTTGACCGCAACGCGGATCGATTTAACGCGCGGGTTCTGGTCGGTCTCGGGAAATAGAAACGCGGTGCCCGGTTGTTGTCCGGCAAAGAAATCGCGCTCTGCACCTGCGGCCTGAGGATCGGTCAAAACGGTTGGAAGCGGCGTCGTTGCTTTGCGGGTATCGACGCGTGCCGCAGTCTGAGCAGCCCGGAAATCCGCGCGTTTCAGGCTGCCGCCGCGTCCTTCGACAAAGCGCGATATGGCGCTGCCTGCGCTCCGGGTGTTTTGCGCGCAGTCGACCGGTGCCTGGTCCAGCGGGAAGCTATTGGGGTCTACCTGGACCACGTGGATGCCGGGGATGAGGCCTTCGAAGTGGTAGCGTCCATCTTCGTCGGTGACGCTGTAGGTGCCGTCCTGAAGCATGACGCGAACGCCTGCGATTCCTTTGGCTTTGCGTGGATTGACCGTGCAGCCGCCGTCAGTCACACGACCGACAACCGTAAACCGTTCACTGATCCCGTCACGAACGATGCGGACGGCGGCATCGACTGTGCCGCTGCTTGCGCCGCGGTTGTCCTTGGCCGATGCCAGGTTAAGGGCGTTGCCGGGCCGCGCATCCTGCCGCACTTCGGCGATGTAGGTCAGCAATCCCGATCCGCCTGCGGCGAGGGGAGGGAGCGCGACGGTAAAATTGCTACCGTCGGGTGCAACCGTCGGTATGACACTAACATTCTGATATCGAACGCTATTTATACGCAGCCGCATGGCATTTGGGAGCTGATCACTGACGGTAATTGGGCCGGAACTTCGCGTCCGGTCCGGGTTGCCAACCGAAATTCGGTATTG
>JANOPT010000301.1:0-1957 GCA_031421975.1 Sphingomonadales bacterium
ATTGCCCCCGACGGTGCGGTGAGCCTTAACTGCGGCATTGGGCCGGGAGGCTCCATCCGCCGGTTTTTCCAAGTAAAACCGTAAGTATTGACGCCCAACCGCACGATGTTGCCGATGCGGTCGGCATCGACGCGGTCCACACCCAGCACATCGTAAATCGCCTGCGCATGGCTCCATGTTTCCATAAGCCGTGCGGTAATCGAGCTTATGACGCTCATATCGGGGCCGACCCATTTGACTCGGTGCTTGGGATCAGCAGCCGCAAAACGCGGCGTCATTTCGCGGTATTGAGCAGTCCAAGCGGCGACCAATTCATGCCCCGACAGCCCGCCCAGATACTCCGCCTCAAAATCCGGCAACCGACCGCCGCGTATCCCTGCCGCCATTTGGCTAATGAACGCGGAAAAGCCAGCCTCGTCGGTCAGCGCAAGGTCAGCGGCTATGTTCCAGACGTGTAGGTGACGGATGATATTGTTGATCGTCCAATGTTTGAATTGGGTCGGCGATTCGAATTCGGCGTCGGACAATGGCGCGAGCAGCGCCGACAGTGCTTTACTCTCTTCCAGAAAATCAGTCGCCTGCTGCATCGCTACCCCCAATAAGTTCGTATATATGACCATTTTTTAACAATATGCAGTGGAAGACACCGACGACGTTCTCGGCGAATTCGTCGCTCATCCCGATCGCCGCTTCCAATAGGTAAATACCATTTCCTGAAGCTGATTCACATGCGCCTGCGCTTCCGGACCGGTCCATTCGCCCTCATAATCGGTGCGTCCGGTCCACCAGCCCTGCCCTGGCAGCCCGTCGCCCTCTCGCACCACAAGCACAGCGAGTGCAGGTGCGCCCTCGGCCCCGTTTAGCTGGTCGATTTTATCAAGCGTCTTGCACAGCTGACGCATCTTGGGGCGGGTGAAGCGAAAGCCCAGATTGAGCAGCAATTCTGAGTAGCTGATTGCCCGTCCATCGCGCGCACATTGCTCAAGCATCTTTTTTATCCGCGCCACGTCATGCAGCGCCGACACGTCGGCTGCGGGGTCGCTCAAGAAATCTTCGAGGACAGGGTCCACTATCGCTCCTAGGTGTAGGTATTCGCCATCACACTAATGATTTCATAGAATTCGGTCATTGTTTCATCGATGATTTGCTTCGCCGGTTTTACCTCGTCAATGCGCCCCGCGACTTGTCCCGACAGCGCAATCGCTGCCTCCATATCGCCGCCGAAATAGAGGTCGAGCGCGTCGCGCATTTCGCCCATGATGTTTTCGCTGGGTTCGCGGTCGAGCTTGGTCGTCCGCTCGGTGCGAAGCGCGCGGAGCGCCGGTCCCGGGCCATGGCGGTTGAGGAACAAGGTATCGGTTTCCTTCGCGGTCAGGATCGCATCCTTCCAGTTCTGGTGAACGGGAGATTCCGCTGCGCTGACCATCCGCGTGCCCATTTGGATGCCTTCCGCGCCCAGCGCGAATGCCGCCGCCATCGACCGGCCGCAGACCATGCCGCCCGCTGCAATAATCGGCACATCGACCTTGCTGCGGATGAGCGGCAGCAATACCATCAGCGCGACATCGTTCGGGTTTTTAAATCCGCCACCCTCGCCGCCTTCGACGACAAGCCCGTCAACGCCTGCGCCTATCGCTTTCAGGGCGCCGGCCAGCGTTGGCACGACGTGGAAGACGGTTAGCCCGGCGGCTTTTAACGGCCCGCAATATTTATTAGGATCGCCTGCCGAAGTGGTGACGAATTTGATACCCTGATCGACAACAAAATCGACAATGCCGGGGTCGCGAACAAAGGACTGTGCGATGTTTACGCCGAACGGTTTGTCCGTCAGTTCGCGCATCTTGACGATTTCGGTGCGCACTTCTTCGAGCTGCCCCGACGAGGTTTCGATAATCCCCATCCCACCCGCATTCGACACCGCCGATGCTAGTTGTGCGCGCGCAATCCAGCCCATCGG
>JANOPT010000302.1:0-1509 GCA_031421975.1 Sphingomonadales bacterium
GCGCGGTGAAGATAAAGACGCGGTCGATAAAGTGGCCTTCCGTCAGGAATGCCGCAAATTCGCCGATGGCTGGGTCGATATCCAGCGCGAGGAATTCAAGCGTTTGGGCGTGACCGGGAATTGGGCCGATCCGTATAAGACAATGGATTACCACGCCGAGGCGGTGATCGCGGCGGAGTTCATGCAGTTTTTGATGAACGGGTCGGTGTATCAGGGCAGCAAGCCCGTGATGTGGTCGCCGGTGGAGAAAACCGCGCTGGCCGAGGCGGAGGTGGAGTATCACGACCATACAAGTCATATGGTTTGGGTGCGGTTTCGGGTCGAGAGCGTCAAAGCGCCAAGTCTAGTTGCAATTGGCGGAGAAAATGTAGCCGTCCAAGACCAACAAGCTGCGAATAACTCAATTAATGGAGCGTCAGTTGTTATTTGGACAACAACGCCTTGGACCATTCCTCAGAATCGCGCTGTAGCGTTCAACCCAGAGATTGCTTACGGGCTGTACCGAGTAACCGAGATTGGTGAAAATTCGCAGTTGAAAATAGGCGAATGTATTGTCATCTCGACGGAGCGTTTCCCCGAAGTCTTTCTCCAAGGTCGAGGCGAAGCGTTCGAAAAGGTTCGTTCAGTCGATGCCGACGAATTGGGAAGCATGATCCTCGCCCACCCCTTCCGGGGCATCGAAGGCGGCAATGGCGAATGGGACTACGATGTTCCCATGCTCCCCGGCGAACACGTCACCGATGATGCCGGCACCGGGTTTGTGCATACGGCTCCGAGCCATGGCGATGATGACTATCAGCTTGGGCTGAAGTTCAAACTGCCGATGACCTATAATGTCGAACCAGACGGCTCTTACCGTGCCGATCTGCCGCTGTTTGGTGGTCAGCACATCATCCTGCCGGATGGCAAGGAAGGCCCGGCGAATGTATCGGTGATCAAGCAACTGGCCTATGCCGGCGCGCTGTTTGCCAAGGGCAAGCTGAAGCACAGCTACCCGCATTCGTGGCGGTCCAAAGCCCCGGTGATCTACCGCAATACGCCGCAGTGGTTTGTGGCGATTGATAAAAAGCTGGACGATGGCATGGGCACCTATGGCGATACCATCCGCCAACGTGCGCTGAACTCGATCAACCAACTGGTCGAATGGACGCCAATCACCGGGCGCAATCGCCTGCATTCGATGATCGAGGCGCGGCCTGATTGGGTGTTGTCGCGGCAGCGCGCTTGGGGCGTGCCGCTGACCTGTTTCGTGAAAAAGGGCGTCAAGCCGACTGATCCGGATTTCCTTTTGCGCGATACCGCCGTGAATGCCCGCATCATCGCCGCGTTTGAGGCAGACGGCGCGGATGTTTGGTATATGGCGGGGTTCAAGGAAAAAGTCCTGTCGGGTATCGTTGATCCAGTTGCTTACGACCAAGTGTTCGACGTGCTGGATGTGTGGTTTGATTCTGGCTCCACTCATGCCTTTGTGCTGCGCGACCGGGCGGATGGGTCGGTTGATGGTTTGGC
>JANOPT010000303.1:0-8744 GCA_031421975.1 Sphingomonadales bacterium
ACTTCGGCAAACACGGACGACGAAGCGCGCGAACTGCTCAAGCTGTTCGGCTTTCCCTTCCCTGCAGAAGAAACCGAAGAGAAGGCGGCGGCGTAATGGCAAAACTGAGTTCCATAAACAAAAACGAGCGTCGCAAGAAGCTGACGAAGAAATTCGCTGGTCGCTATGCGAAACTGAAGGCGATGGCGAAAGATGCGTCGCTGGACGACGGCGAACGTTTGATTGCGCGGCTGAAAATGGCCGAAATTCCCCGCAATGGTAACCCGCACCGCGTGCGGAACCGCTGTGAAACAACTGGGCGTCCGCGCGCCTATTACCGCAAATTCCGGCTGTGCCGTATCGAACTGCGCGATCTTGCCAATAAAGGCTTGATTCCGGGCGTTACGAAGTCGAGCTGGTAAGGATAAGATAGATGGCAATGACCGATCCTTTGGGTGATATGCTCACCCGCATCCGCAACGGCCAGCGGGCGAAGAAAGACTCAGTAGTCTCGCCTGCTTCCGGTTTGCGGACTCGCGTTCTCGACGTGCTTCAGCGTGAAGGCTATATTCGCGGTTACAGCGAAGAAGCTCTGGGCGCGCACAGGGGCATCCGCATCGAGCTGAAATATTTTGAAGGCGCACCGGCCATTCAATATGTCCAGCGCGTGTCGAAACCAGGCCGCCGCGTTTATTCGGGAAGCCAGGAGCTTCCGGTTACCCGCAACGGCCTTGGCATCACCATCGTTTCGACGCCAAAGGGCGTGCTGTCCGACGCCGAAGCGCGCGCACAGAATGTCGGCGGCGAAATCCTGGCGGAGGTATTCTGATGAGCCGCATTGGTAAAAAAGCTGTTCCCATCCCCGCAGGCGTTACAGCCAGCATGGCCGATGGTACGCTGTCCGTGAAAGGCCCCAAGGGCGAGCTGACGATGCCGATGAGCGACCTAATTTCATATGAAATGAAGGACGAAGGTTTGCTGGTCAAGCCCGCGAACGACAGCAAGGCGGCACGGGCTTTCTGGGGTATGCAGCGGACTTTGGTGCAGAATCTGGTCACCGGCGTGACTGAAGGCTTCACCAAGGTACTGGAAATCACCGGTGTTGGTTATCGTGCCAACTCGCAGGGAAAGAACCTGAAATTGCAGCTTGGCTACAGCCATGATGTGGATTTCGCGATACCCGACGGTATCGACATCAAGACGCCCGATAACACCACGGTGGAAATTTCGGGTATCGACAAGCAGAAGGTTGGGCAGGTCGCTGCCGAAATCCGCCGCTGGAGAAAGCCTGAGCCGTACAAGGGCAAGGGCATCAAATACCGCGGCGAATATATCTTCCGCAAGGAAGGGAAGAAGAAATAATGGCACAATTGTCTCTCTTTGCGAAACGGCGCCAGCGCGTCCGTTCGAAACTGCGGGCTCAGGTCGCAGGCCGCCCGCGTTTGTCGGTTCACCGCACGGGTCGCCATATCTACGCCCAGATCATCGATGATTCGAAGGGGGCGACGATTGCGTCCGCTTCGACTCTCGACAAGGACGTGAAGGCAAAAAACGGCTCGACCAGTGAAGCTGCTGCCGATGTTGGCAAGCGGGTAGCCGAAGCTGCCAAGAAAGCTGGCATTTCCAGCGTGGTTTTTGATCGTGGCGGTTTCCTGTTCCACGGCCGGGTCAAGGCGCTGGCGGAAGCCGCGCGCGAAGGCGGATTGGAGTTCTGATGATGGCTGACGAAAATGTAAACGCAGAAGCACCAGCCACCGACGGCGGCGCACCAGCCCCGACCGAAGGCCAGGGCCGTGGTCCGCGCGGCGCACGCGGTGGACGTGGTGGCGGCGGCGGTGACAATCGCGGCGGCGGCAATCGGGGTCGTCGTGATGGCGGTCGTCCGGCTCCTGAAGAAGATGATGGCACGATCGAAAAGCTCGTCCACATCAATCGCGTTTCGAAAACCGTCAAGGGCGGTAAGCGCTTTGGTTTTGCTGCACTCGTCGTTGTCGGCGACGGTCAGGGCCGCGTCGGTTTTGGTCATGGCAAGGCGCGCGAAGTGCCCGAAGCGATCAACAAGGCAACCGCTGCTGCGAAAAAGACGATGATCCGGGTCGCTCTGAAAGACGGCCGCACGCTGCATCATGATGGCAAAGGCCATTTTGGCGCAGGTAAGGTCACCGTTCGTTCGGCACCAGCCGGTACGGGCATCATTGCCGGTGGCCCGATGCGCGCTGTGTTTGAATCGCTGGGTGTTGCTGACGTCGTGACCAAGTCGGTTGGTTCGTCAAACCCTTATAACATGGTTCGCGCCACGTTTGCGGCTTTGTCTGAACAAACCAGCCCGAAATCTGTGGCGCAACGTCGGGGCAAGAAAATCGCCGATCTTTTGGGTCGCGGTGGCAGCAAGACTGCTCAAGCCGACGCCGAAGCTATTGCGGAGTAAGATAGATGGCCCAAACCGAAACAAAAAAGCTCAAACTCAAGCAGACCGGTTCGCCGATCCGCCGTCCCGCCTCGCAGCGCGCCACTTTGAAGGGCCTCGGCCTGAACAAGATGAACCGCGTTGTCGAACTCGACGACACCCCCGAAGTGCGTGGGATGATCCAGACAGTTCGGCACATGGTCCAGATTCAGGACTGACACCGTCATACCAGTGAAAGTTGGTATCTTAGGCCGCTAAATACGGTCCTTAACTAACGAGTTCCCAGCGTTCGCTGGGACAGGCGCGACAAAAGCGAAAGCGAGTGCATGACATGAAATTGAATGACATTAAAGACAATGAAGGCGCCCGCCATCGCCGTATGCGCGTTGGTCGTGGTATCGGTTCGGGCAAGGGTAAAACTTCCGGCCGTGGCCAAAAGGGTCAGACCAGCCGTTCGGGTGTGTCCATAAACGGCTTTGAAGGCGGTCAGATGCCGCTTCACATGCGTATTCCAAAGCGCGGCTTCAACAATATCTTCGCCAAGGACCATGCCGAGGTAAATCTGGGCATGATCCAGAAGTTCATCGATGCGAAGAAAATCGACATCAAGAACACCGTCGACCACGCCGCGCTCAAGGCCGCTGGCCTCGCTCGCGGTGGCAAGGACGGCGTCCGGTTGCTCGCCAAGGGCGAATTGACCTCGAAGATCAATCTGGTCGTCGCCGGTGCTTCGAAAGCGGCGATCGAAGCTGTCGAAAAGGCTGGCGGTAAGGTTGAAGTGATTGTCAAGGTCGGTGCAGCCGAAAAGGCGTTGGCCAAGAAATCGTCGGTAAAGAACGCGGCCAAAGCAGCAGCGGCCAAGAAATAAGACAGGCGGCGGATAGTTCGCTCTTGTCATGCCAGCCCCGCTTCCCGATATGGGCTGGCGGGGTTTGACATTTCTGGGGGGTAACCGCAAATGTCAGGCGGAATTTGGGGTTAGGCAGCAGTTCGCGACCGGTGCGGAGCTGCTTTGATCCGAAGCTAAGGAAAGTACATCATGGCATCTCGGGCCGACCAAATGGCCTCGAACCTCAATCTATCGAAGTTCGGGCAGGCAACAGAACTCAAGAACCGTATCTGGTTCACCATTGGCGCACTTATCATTTTCCGGATGCTGAGTTTTGTGCCGCTTCCCGGTGTAGACCCGATCGCCCAGGCGGCATTATATGCAAACAATGCCAGCGGCGGCGTGCTCGATATTTTCAATACATTTTCAGGCGGCAGCCTTGAGCGCATGAGTCTGATCGCGCTTGGCGTGATGCCCTATATTACGGCTTCAATTGTCGTGCAGCTTGCTGCGTCGCTTTCGCCCACATTGGCCGCCATCAAGAAAGAGGGTGAGAGCGGGCGAAAGAAACTGAACCAGTACACCCGCTATGGCACCGTATTCCTGACGGCGTTGCAAGGATATTTCCTGGCTGCAGGCCTTGAAAGCCTGGCTGCGGCCAATGGCATTGGCGCTGTGGTCGAGCCTGGCCTGATGTTCCGCGTGGTTGCGACCATCAGCCTGATCGGCGGCACCATGTTCCTGATGTGGCTGGGTGAACAGATCACTTCGCGCGGTATCGGCAACGGTATTTCGCTAATCATCATGGCGGGCATTGTCGCACAGTTGCCGCGCCTGGCGGTCAATTTGCTTGAAGGTGCACGTACCGGTTCGATCAGCGGTTTCATTATCGTCGGCTTTCTGGCGATGTTTGTTTTCCTGACCTTGCTGATCGTGTTTATGGAGCGCGGCCAGCGCCGCGTGCTTATTCAATATCCGAAGCGCGCGACCCAACAGGGCATGATGCAGGCCGACCGCAGTCATCTCCCGCTGAAGATCAACACTGCTGGCGTTATCCCGCCGATATTTGCCTCGTCGCTGTTGCTTTTGCCGATCACGATCACCCAGCTGGGCGGAAACGCGGTTGCCGGTGAAAGCGCAATGGGCGACTTCGTCATCACGCTTAACCAGTATCTCGCGCACGGTCAGCCGATTTATCTGCTGCTTTATGGTCTGGGCATAATTTTCTTCTGCTTCTTCTACACAGCAGTTGTCTTCAACCCGGAAGAAACGTCGGAGAATCTCAAAAAGGCCGGTGGCTTCATTCCGGGCATCCGGCCCGGCAAGAATACCGAGACCTATCTCGATTATGTGCTGACGCGCATTACCGTACTTGGCGCAGCGTATCTGACCTTAGTCTGCCTGTTGCCCGATTATGTGATGGCGCAAACCGGACAGCAGCAATTCTTTGCGATCGGCGGCACCAGCCTGCTTATTCTGGTCAATGTTACGATTGATACGATTTCGCAGATTCAAAGTCATTTGCTGGCACACCAATACGGTGACCTGCTTAAAAAAGCGAAACTGAAGGGTGGACGCGCCCGCTAACGGCCGCGCCATTGGAACGAATGAGGGGAAGCGTTTCATGAATATCATCCTTTTGGGACCGCCGGGCGCTGGTAAAGGCACTCAGGCGAGCCATCTTGTCGATACGCAAGGCATGGCGCAGCTTTCGACCGGCGACATGTTGCGGGCGGCACGAAAAGCCGGCACGGCTTTGGGGGATCGCGTTGCTGCGGTGATGGATTCCGGGGGTTTGGTGTCCGACGAGATTGTCGATGATCTTATCGGGGACAAGCTTGACTCGATGCCTGCCGATCAAGGCGCGATATTCGATGGATATCCCCGCACTGCGGCGCAGGCGCAATCGCTTGACGCGATATTGGCAGCACGCGGGCGGACGCTCGACCATGTGATCGAGCTTGAAGTGGACGAGGACGCATTGGTCGACCGCATCACGGGCCGTTTCACCTGCGCCTCATGCGGCGAAGGCTATCATGATAGACATAAGCTACCCGTCAAAACGGGCGTTTGCGATAATTGCGGCTCGATAGAGTTCAAACGCCGTCCAGACGATAATGAAGAAACTGTCCGCACCCGAATGACGGAATATCGCGCCAAAACGGCCCCTATTTTGCCGATTTACGAGGCAAAAGGGCTGGTTCGCCGCGTCGATGGAATGGCGAATATCGAA
This sequence comes from Sphingomonadales bacterium, assembly GCA_031421975.1. Lineage (GTDB taxonomy): Bacteria > Pseudomonadota > Alphaproteobacteria > Sphingomonadales > Sphingomonadaceae > Sphingorhabdus_B. Next base: position 5,449 of record JANOPT010000303.1, read on the forward strand.
GACGTCACCAAGGCTATAGAGGCGATCATCGCCTAAATTCGGCATTGCCGTTGGCCGCAAGACGCGGCACAACTGCGGCTATGAAAAATCTTGTGCTTGCAATTGTGCTTGCGGTCTATGCATCGCCCGCCGATGCCGAGGTGAAGGCAACCTCTGACAGTGGTTTTAACGTCGTTCACATCGCGTCGGTTACCGCTACACCAGACGAAGTCTGGAAGCGCCTGTTGGCCCCTAAAAACTGGTGGAACAAGGCGCATAGCTGGTCCGGCTCATCGGACGGTTTTTACATCGATGCACAAGCCAATGGATGCTTTTGCGAACTCTTTCAGGAAAAGGGCGCTGATGGCAAACTGAAGACCGTTGGCAGTGTCGAACATATGCGCGTGATCTTTGCCCAGCCGGGTCGGGTATTGCGGATGCAAGGTGCGTTGGGGCCGTTGCAGTCCGAAGCGGTCATCGGAACACTGACGATCGCGATGGAACCGGCAAAAGCCGGCAAGATGACCAAGGTCAGCTTCTCTTACGTGGTGGGCGGATATATGCGCTACAAGGTGGCAGAGATCGCACCTGCGGTCGATAAAGTGCTTGGCGAGCAGTTCCGGAATATGGTGGAGCCGTTCAGTCCTGCAGTGGGGCCTGAACCGGCGGCTGAAGAGTTTTCGCTCGATGTCGACAGGCTGGAGGAGCCGAAGTCGGATGACGGCGATGTAGCTATCCCGCCAAATCCGGATTCCCAATAATTTGCAGGCGGCGACCGACACTATCACGCGAACCAAACGGAGCGTCGAAATCGGCTGGTGCGAAATGGTCGATATCCCCAGCCTCGGTTTGACCGCTGTCCATGCCAAGATGGACACCGGTGCGGCCACGTCATCCATTCATGCCACCCGTGTGAAACCGATAACGCGCGACGGCAAAGCGTGCGTCGAATTCTGGTTCAGGCTGAACGCCGGGGAGAAACCCAAACGGTTTGAAGCGCCTGTGCTGGATCGCCGATCGGTGCGGAGTTCCAACGGCGAGACGCAGGAACGTTATGTCATCGCCGCGCAATTTTGTTTTGGTAAACTTTGCTGGAACGGACAGCTTACCCTTGCGAACCGGCGTTCGATGGCCTTTCCCTTGCTAATCGGGCGGCGGGCGCTAAGGCGCGGCTTTCTGGTCAACAGCGGACGACGGTGGGTTCTTGGAGAGCCCGCGCAAAAGGAAAAATAACCCATGAAAATCGCGATGTTGGCCAGAAATGCCAACCTGTATTCCCATCGAAGACTGGTGGAGGCGGCCGTTGCACGCGGTCACGAAATTGAAGTGCTGAACACGTTGCGCGTGACTATGAATATCACCTCGCACCGGCCGGAAGCCTATTATCAGGGCGAAAAGCTTGGAAAATTCGACGCCGTGATACCGCGCATCGGCGCATCGGTTACATTCTACGGCCTGGCTGTGTTGCGGCAATTCGAAATGATGAACGTCTGGCCCTTGAACGAAAGCGTCGCTATCGGCCGGTCGCGCGACAAATTGCGGTCGTTGCAGATTCTGGCAAAGAAAGGCCTTGGCCTTCCTGTGACCGCATTCGCCCACGACCCGCGTCAGACCGACGAGGTTATCAAGATGGTTGGCGGCGCTCCGGTCGTCATCAAGCTGCTCGAAGGGACGCAGGGCATCGGCGTCGTTCTTGGCGAAACGGAAAAATCGGCGCGGTCCGTCATCGAGGCTTTCCGCGGGGCGAATGTGAACATCCTTGTGCAGGAGTTCATCAAGGAGGCGAATGCCACGGACATCCGATGCCTGGTTATCGGTAGCAGGGTTGTCGCAGCCATGCAGCGAAGGGGCGCCGAGGGCGATTTCCGCTCGAACCTTCATCGAGGCGGGTCGGCGGAACCGATCAAGATCACCCCCGAAGAACGATCCACCGCAGTCCGTGCTGCACGGGCAATGGGCCTCAACGTTGCGGGCGTCGACATGCTCCGGTCTAACCACGGACCTGTTGTTATGGAAGTTAACAGCACGCCCGGACTAGAAGGCATAGAAAAAGCCAGCGGCAAGGATATCGCGGGCCGAATAATAGAATTCATTGAAGAAAACGCGGTGAGTGGCAAAACCAAGACCAAAGGCAAAGGATGAGCTGCCCTCGGTCTTGACAGTAAGCACGACTCACCGTAAGGCGCGTCCAATTCCGAACATCTGGTACCGCCAGCAGCGCTTCATAGCGTCCGCTGGTTTTGTGCGTTTCGGAATATCATCAGCGTTGAGATAGGGTTCGTCCTTCGGGGCACCTGTGGAGCAGGAGTAAATAAATTGGCGCGTATTGCCGGAGTTAACATTCCAACCAACAAGCGCGTGATCATTGCGCTTACCTACATTCACGGTATCGGCCGCACAAAAGCGCTCGAAATCGCGGACAAGCTGGGAATTGATCATAGCCGCCGTGTGCAGGACCTTTCGGATGCCGAAGTCCTGCAAATCCGCGAAACCATCGATTCGGACCACACCGTAGAAGGCGATCTTCGCCGGACCGTGTCGATGAACATCAAACGTCTTATGGACCTTGCCTGCTATCGTGGCCTTCGCCACCGTAAGGGGCTTCCGGTCCGTGGCCAGCGTACGCATACCAATGCGCGCACCCGCAAGGGCAAGTCCAAGGCGATTGCTGGAAAGAAGAAGTAAGACCGGGCCAACGCCCCTGCTGTCTTCGCATATTTCGAATAGGATACACACATTATGGCACGCGAACCACAGCGCATTAAAAAGCGGGAACGCAAGAATATTTCGGCAGGTGTTGCCCATGTCAACGCCAGCTTTAACAACACGATGATCACGATCACCGATGCCCAGGGCAACACGATCAGCTGGTCGTCTGCTGGCACTATGGGCTTTAAGGGTAGCCGTAAATCTACCCCTTATGCAGCGCAGGTTGCAGCCGAAGACGCAGGCAAGAAGGCCGCCGACCACGGCGTGCGTACGCTCGAAGTCGAAGTCAAGGGCCCCGGCTCAGGCCGCGAAAGCGCGCTTCGTGCGTTGCAGGCAGTTGGTTTTACCATCACCTCGATCCGCGACGTGACCTCGATCCCGCATAACGGTGTTCGTCCGTCCAAGCGTCGTCGCGTTTAGTCTAACGCATTCGTTTCAGGAGCGGCTGGCCGGTCGTTCCTTCTTTTACCCGCAGACCGGCATGGTGCACCAAATGCCGGTTTCGCAAAACCCAAGGGGAAATCCATGTCCGTCAATATCAAGAACTGGCAGGAACTGAAAAAGCCCAACGCCCTCGAACTCAAGTCGGGCAGCGATGCCAAGCGTAA
>JANOPT010000304.1:0-10890 GCA_031421975.1 Sphingomonadales bacterium
TCGCGGACAGGCAAGTTCATAAATCCGACTATGCCGATCAGGACCATCAAAATCGCCAGAACTGCGGCGAAAACGGGTCTGCGAACGGACAGGTCCGAAATTGACATATCAAGCCATCATCGACGGGTTTTTGCAGGGCCGCTGCCTGCGCCGCCTTGTGACTTTCCGGTCCGCACGCTCGCCCCGTCCGACAACTTCACGACGCCTTCGGTGACGATATAATCACCCGCTTCAATACCGCCGAGAATTTCGACTAGGTTACCGTCGCGACCCCCGGTGTTGACCGGTACGCGCCGCGCTTTTTGACTGCCGCTGACGATGTAGACGAAACTGGCGTCACCTTCGCGAACAAGCGAAAGTTCGGGTACTGCGGGAGCCGTTCTTGCCTGCGACTCGATCGTCACAGATAACAGCATTCCCGGTTTCAATAGAGCGTTTCGATTGGGAAGGACGGCACGCAATGTCGCCGTCCGGGTTTGTGGGTTAATGACAGGATCGATTGCAAGAATCTTTCCGGTCGCCGAGTAATCCGGAAATGCCGCCGCTTTTGCCGAAACGGTCTGACCGACGCGCACATTGGCTAGCATCGTTTCCGGTAACGTGAAATCGAGTTTTATCTGACTCAGGTCGCTGACGGTTGCGATCTCGTCGCCAGCCGTGATGACAGCGCCTACCGAGATACGACGAAGTGAAACCTGACCTGAAAATGGCGCGCGTATTACCCGGTCGCCAATCGACGCACTGGCTTCGTTCGCGGTCGCTCGTGCCGCTGAGGTTGTCGCATTCTGGCTGTCGAGACTGGCATTGGTCGCAAAGCCACGTCGGTGCAATTCCGCAACCCGTGCCAGCTGCTGCTCTGCCTCTTTCACTCTCGCTTGAGCGCTGGCTAGCGATGCAGTCTCTTGGCCTTGAGCCAAAATTGCCAGCATCTGACCTTGTGCGACAAAATCGCCATCGGAAAACCCAAGGCGCGTAATGCGTTCAGTGACCGGTGCGCGGACGGATACCTGTTCATTGGCGTTGGCAGTGCCGATCGCGACATACCGGTCAACGAAAGGATGCATATTTACTTGAGCGAGGGTAACCAATGGCGCGGGTCGGTCACGTTGCTTCTCGCCGCCGCCACAGCCAAATAAGATCAACGATAAAATTAGAACAATCTGTCTGTACATTAGCCACCGCAGGAGAGGTTTATGGTCAAACTAGATGGCTTAGCTTTTGGTCCGTGAATACAAAAATTCATAGACATTGAAAATATCAATGAAATCGATTTTCGCAGTTTGGGGCCGTTGATGTGATCGGAACATTCGAGCGTTTCCACCATTAGCTGCTCTTTGCCGAAATAATTCGGCGCGATGATTTCAGGAGAGGGTGGGTGACATATATATTGGCAGTGCAGAAGTGCATTGGCACCCCAACGCCATGAAGTCCGGATTGGTGTACGTTACCGATAGCGAGCCTGGAATTGCCCGAGTGAAGCGGGGCAAGGGCTTCGGCTACATAGGTCCAAACGGCGAAACCATTACGCTTGAATGCGAACTTGCACGCATTAAGTCTCTTGCTGTTCCGCCCGCGTATCGCCAAGTCTGGATATGCGCTGCGTCTAATGGTCACATTCAGGCTACGGGTCTCGACGCTGCCGACCGAAAGCAGTATCGCTACCACCCTGAATGGACCGATTATCGCAGCGAAGCGAAGTTTGAAAAGCTCGCAGAATTTGGTGGAAAACTACCTCGATTGCGGCGGCAGGTAGACCTTGCTTTGACAAACGCGAAGCGTGACCGGATATTCAGTAAGGAGGTGGCGATTGCCAGCCTCGTTCGGCTGCTGGACCATACAGCGATGCGGATCGGCGGCAGATCAAAATCCAGCCAAGGCGCAACAACGCTTATGCTGCGTAACATCACGTACGGAAATGGCAGTCTAAAATTGCGGTATACCGCAAAGGGCGGCAAGAAAGTACAAAGCAGCGTCAATGATCGCCGACTTCAAAAAGTCATGGAAAAAATCCATGAATTGCCAGGCAAGCGGCTTTTCCAATATATCGGAGGGGATGGTTTGATCCACCCTTTGGACAGCGGAGATGTCAACAACTGGCTAAAACAAGCGTCCGGAATGGATGATATCAGCGCAAAGATGTTCCGGACATGGCATGGAAGCGTTGCGGCGCTTCAAGCGACGCGAGCAGCAAAAGTTCCGACCATCAAGCTTGCGTGCGAGGCGGCGTCGAGCGTCTTGTGCAACACCCCGGCCATTGCGCGGAAAAGCTACGTACATCCCAAAATTTTTGATGTGTTAAAGCAGGAAGACATTCCGAAATTTCTGCGCGACCTGCCTAAAATCAGTGCAAGGGGATTGAATGCCGATGAACGGCGGCTGATCGCGCTGCTGGACGACGGAGCTTAAAACCAGGCGCGTCGACGCAACATACGCGTGTTGAAGCAGTTTACTGTTGATATCCGATAAGGATGTAATCGCCGAACATCAAAAACGGATGTCGGCAAAAGACAGGAGACGATGATGATTAATCCCGACCCCAGGCCGCACCATGCCCCTAATGAAGTTCCGGCGACCAATCCGGACGAAATCTTGCCCGATCAGGGGGATACAGATTATCCCGGAAGTGTTCCTGACGAAACACCAGCACCGCTGCAGCCGGACGCGATGATTGGCTGATGGACGCAAAGACTAGCGGATTTTGCGTTGCCCGATAATTGGGTACAGGCTGATCGGGCATTTCCGTAAATGCCCGATCAGCAAATCCGATGGTTAAGCAGTACCGGGATTGAACGAAGGAGGATCACTGGCGGGGAACGACGCATCCGACATGTCGTCAATGTCTTCCCAACCATCGCCAGGATGGTCACGCATGGATTCCGCCCCGGCATGACGGGTTTGATCGAAATTTTCATAGTCAGTTTCGTCATCGGCATAAGCCGCCGAAAATTCGTCACGCCATTCTTGCGCCTTTGGAAGCCACTGATGTCGTGATGCGTAGAGCCCTGCGCCTACGGCGACGCCAACCCCGACAACAGACATAACTGTCGCCAGCCACGACGGACCGTGAGAAGATTGCGTTCTACGGCGCGTCTGGGTGTTACGTGTCTTGCCGCTTTCAGATTTTGAGCGTGCTGCCGGTTTGCGACGGGCAGAAGATCCATTACTCGGTTGCGGCTTGCCGTTATCCGATGAATTTTTTGCAGAAGTGCTGGTAGCCATTTCATCCTCGCTTTTTATTTGTTTCCGGACTTTCGTGAAGTCCATCAACATCAACGGGTGATTGACACCAAGGTTCCCCAAGAACGGGAATTGCTGTTCCTTCTCATATCTTCGAAATCCAGTTGGAACCAAATTGCTGCAACTCGGTTTTCTTGCCACTCTGAAAGGGAGAAAACAGCATGAACATCATAATCATATTGATCGTCGGCGGTGTATTGGGCTGGCTCGCCAGCATTATAATGCGAACCGATGGTCAACAAGGTATTTTTCTAAACGTTGTGGTTGGAATCGTTGGCGCATTGCTGGCCGGTTTCGTCATCACACCGTTAATCGGCGGAGCGCCGATTACAAATGGTTCGTTCGATGTCATGTCATTGCTTGCATCATTTTTGGGTGCGGTAGTGTTGCTTGCCATCGTCAACTTGTTCCGTCGCGGCCGCGTCCGCTAGAATATTAAAGGATATATATCATGAAAAAGACACTTCTCATTTTTGCTGCTTCAGTTTCGATGGCCGCCCTTGGCGCATGCGACAGCCCTGCTGAAAATACACAAGAGCAGCAGGCTGACGCCGTTCGTGACACCGCCGAAGTTCAGGCTGATGCGATGGAAGAAAAAGCGGACGCAACCGACACTGTCACCGACGGGGTCGACTCCACCAAGGAAAACAAAATGGAGGCCGACGCACAGGCCGTTCGTGAGCAGGGCGATACCAAGGCTGATGCCATGGAAGACGCTGCCGATACTGCCGACAAATAAGTCGACGCGGACCATTAGGTTTATTGAAGGACCCGCTTTCCATTGGAAGGCGGGTTCTTTTTTACCTACACGACTGCATCGTACAGATGGTGCAAGTAATTTGGGTTGAACAGGGCAAGTTTTTTGAGGCCTTGCAAGTCCTCGACCTTTAACGTCCCACGCTGGATGGTCGCCAATCCGGTAGCGTTCAGTTCTTTCAAGGTACGGCTAACATGAGGCTGGGTCATCCCTAATGCGTCCCCGATATCGGATTGAGTAAGCGGAAACCGGCAAAGATCGTTTTCAGCCAGACCAACCATTTTCAACCGCAAAAACAGTTCGCAAGCCAAATGCGCGAGACTTTCCAGCGCATTTCGTTGACCGACCGACACCAGCCACTCGCGCTGGATTGACGCTGTCAACAAACTATCCCACCAAAGCGCTCGCAATACCCGGGGGTGATCGTCGCCCATCTTTTCAAATTGGGCAGGGTTCAGCATGGCACAATGCAATGACGTTATCGCGCCAATGGAATGGTCCATTGCATCGAGGATGTACACATGGAGATCGGCAAGGTCACCTGGTACAAAAAATGCCAGAATCTGGCGTCGTCCATCTTCCAATATTTTGTAACGGCACGCCCATCCATCGATCACCAGATTCACCGACCGCGGATCTTCGCCCTCGCTGATGATATCATGTCCGCGCTGGATTTCGACAACCCGCTTTCCCGAAAGGCTCTCAATTGCCGCCTCGCTGGCTGCGGGCAGGGGATTGAATGCATTCAATTTTCTAATAAGGAATTGACCAGACACTGGTTACCGCTCTTTCGGTTGATGGCAAATTGATGCGTGGTTCTGCCAGCTTGGATGCCAATAGATAACGCAGGCGCACTGTTTCACAAGACACCGTTTTACAGCCGCTGACTATTCAGGTGGCTGCAGAACTCTGTTTCAACGGAAATGTAAGGTTCACCTTCGTTCCTTTGCCAACGCCGGTATCGACATCGAGCCGTCCTGAAACCTGCGCCGTAAAGGCATTCATCAACTCGGCACCCATTTGCCCGGGGGCTTGGTCAATATCGAAGCCTTCACCATTGTCCCGGATTGTCAGCCTCGCTTCGTCGCCTTCGCTATCGAACTCTACGCTGATGAATCCCGTGCGGTCAGATCCGAACGCGTGCCGGTACGCGTTGGTGACAGCCTCTACCACGAACAGCGCCAACGGCACTGCTAGGTCGACATGCACCGGAACAGGCTGAGCTAAGCATCGGAGATCGACACCGCTGACCCCTCTGTTGGCATTCCGCAATTGGACGCAAAGCTCGTCGACAAGGTCCTTGATCAAAACATGCCCTTGCGTGTTCTCGGTATCCTGTTCGTAAAGCAGCCGGTGGATCAATGCGAGCGCTGAAATCCGGGCGCGAGTCTGGCCCAGGACGTCTTTTGCACCCTGCTCTTTTACCCGGCCGGCCTGAAGCGTCAGCAGGCTTGTGATAATCTGCAAATTGTTCTTGACCCGGTGATGGACCTCACGCGTGAGTTCGGTTTTCGCGTCGAGCGCAACGGTAAGGTCTCGGCTGCGCTTATCCATCGCCTCTGCCATGGAATGAAGGTCTGCGCTCAACTTGGCTACTTCCTTGGGCGCATCGCCAAATCTGTCGCCTTCGCCGATATACTCACCATTGGAAAACCGGTTTGCGACATTGCCAAGATCTTTCAACCAGCGCACGACGAGCCTGTTGGTGCCGATCCAAATGGCCAGTGAAGCCAGAAAAATAGATATGACCGGAAGGAAAATACTGGCCCGGACTTGCGATACGGCAGATGCCATCAACCGGTCTTTTGGTTCTGCATATACTACAAACAGGTCATCGCTATACAGTGTGACAATACTGTACATCCACTGCTGACCGGTGGTCGAGGCACTGACGCGAACCCTTTCCCCCGGACCGCCCATGTCGGGTATAAAGCCAAGGGGACGCTCGCCTTGCGTTACAACTTTTCCGTCCGCTGTTACGATGGCAAGGTTCCCGGTTTGCCCCTCTGGCGCGGCAATCAGCAATTGTTGCAAGCCTTCGATATCGATACCGGCAATCAATGCGCCGTCCTCCCTTCCAGCGCGATCCTGAAGGGGTAGCATCAGAACCAGCAGGTTCCGTTTAGAAATTTCGCCGAATATCGGCGTTTTGAACAACGTCAATCGCCGCGACTGTATCCCTTTACGCCACCAGTTTTCATCCGCCAGATTAACGGGCTGATCGTGAGGCAATACCGAACAACGCACAAGCCCAGTGGAATCGGTTCTGGCAAAATTGACGATCGGACGGTAGCCCTGCAAGCCTGCGCCAAGCGCATCGTCACATCGGTCCGACATCTCGATTACGTCCCTGTTTGCCGCCAGCGTCATCAACAGATGCTGCGCTATAACGAACGCATCACGTTCGCGTCCCGCAATTGCCCTGGCGTTTGCGGACAAACGGCTGGTGGCAAGATTGCGGGTGTTTTCAAACGTCGCAAACCCCTGAATGACGCTGACAACCACCACCGGAAAAAGCGCTAGTAACACTATCCAGATGAGGCCCTGTCGCAGCGTCAACTGTCGGAAAAACGGCAACAAACTTCCCCCGCAAAACTTGATTATATCAGCTTGCAACCCCTAATTGCGATTTCGGACGATCTTTGTCCACCGCGATTCTCGTCCCGGCTTTGCCAGTCTTGCTATCGTCGTCATCGGGGCCGTTGATAATTGCTGCCAATGCGACGCGGCCACGTGCGAGCCTGCTCTTCACCGTACCGATAGCACAGCCGGTGATTTCCGCAGCTTCTTCGTAGCTGGCACCGCCAGCGCCAACCAGAAGCAATATCTCCCGCTGCTCTGCGGGTAACTTGCGAAGTGCCTTTTCAACGTCGGTGATGTGAATATGATGTTGCTGCGGCGCTGCCTCGACCAGAAGGCGCTCGGCTGCTTCCGGATCCCAACTCGTCATCCGCGAATTTTTCCGCATCGTCGTATAAAACTGGTTGCGTAATATCATGAAGATCCAAGCGCGAAAATTCGTACCCGGTGTGAAACTTTCGTGCGCCGCCCACGCGCGCATCATGGCGTCCTGTGCCAAATCATCGGCGAGTTCGCGGTTACCGCACAATCCTCTGGCGAATGCACGCAACGACGGAATTATCGTTATGATCTGGTCGCGAAACTCGTTCGACGCCGGCACGACTTTCCGCTGCTCCTGCATTATCGCCCCTGTCATGAAGATTTCTTCAAAGCCGTCATCTTTGCATCGATCTGATCGAGCAACGCGAGAAAATCCGCCGGTATGGGTTCGTTGGCAATATCGTCGTGCATTTGTCGCAACGCCGCTGTGATCGGGTCGAAACATTGATCCGCATCAACAGCTGTGGGACGTGATTGCCCGTCGCCTTTGCGATTGTTCATTAGAATGCTCTCCGCCCCTGAAAAATGTTTCCACGTCGTTGTGCCATTAATATATGAGCTTGGCATGGCCTAACGGCGCCACGTACGGCTGTATGTACATTTTTCCATCCAGCGATAAGTCCGCTGCGATGAAAATGTTCCGTAAGCGGGAACAATAATTGGCTTCGCGCGTATAACGTATCAATTAGAGGGAGTGATTATGTCATTTAGGCAGCAACTGGCAACTGAATTGCCATATCTACGGCGATACGCGCGGGCATTGACTGGGTCGCAAACATTGGGTGACGCCGCCGTCCGTGAAACATTGGAAGCCTTGCTCGAAGCGCCTGAGGAATGGGACGAATCCCAACCTGCTAAGGCTGGATTATTCAAGCTGTTCCACAGGATATGGAATAGCGATATGATACAGCCGCTGGAAACGCGCGGACGTAGCGGGATGATTTCCAAATTTTCGGTGGAACGTCGCCAAAGCCTTTTATTAAGTACCGTCGAAGGATTTAGCGTCGCTGACGTCGCAACCATATTGGGATCGACGGCTGACGAAGTTCGTGACCATGTGGCGTCGGCAAAGTCGTCAATCGAAGACGCGCTGAGCGCACGGGTGTTGATTATCGAGGACGAATCGATCATCGCTCTTCATATCAAACAAATTGTCGAAGGGCTTGGTCACGAGGTTGTTGCAATCGTACGAACGCGGTCCGAAGCAGTGGCCAAGGCGAGAGAAGAAAAGCCTGAACTGGTGCTTGCAGATATAAGCCTGGCAGATGGTTCAAGCGGTATCGACGCCGTAAAGGACATATTGGAAGAACAATTGGTGCCTGTAATCTTCATTACGGCGTTCCCGGAAAGATTGTTGACCGGCGAGCGCCCTGAACCGACATATCTTATCACCAAGCCCTTTGAGCCGGAAACGGTCATCGCGACAATTGGCCAGGCATTGCTGATGCATCGTGACCAGGATTCGATGGCGACTAAAGCCGCGTAAAATTTTTTTGGAACATTATATCCGGACCAGCGTTCATTGAGGGTAATTCAAATTAGTTCTGTAACGAACCCCAAGCTGGCTAGACACCCCCCTGTAGGCCAGCATTATTAACACCCCGGCATAGCCGGGGTGTTTTTTTTGCTTCACGCGCCGACATCGTGTTCGATCAAATCGACGCCGAGTTTCGATGATTGGTCGAGGAAAAGTCTCAAGCTGGCCTTGTAGACTTTTTGCAGAACGAGCGCGCACGTATATGGAAACGCTGCGCTGCGAGATTTGGATTTATGCTTTGAGCATATTTCCATTCATGTTCTTGTTGCTATGGCATGCTTTATATATACGCATACTGCGAATATTTTCCCCCGCGCTGACGGAAGATAGGCACCCAAATGCTCCATGAAAGAACTGAAGTCGTTGCGGTAAGCCATCCGGACTATTGGTGCTCTACAATCGTTGTCACCGACATGATCGACGCTGACGGATTGGCATCGCCAAACATTGATGAATTCCGGTTGATCGCCGATTACATTCCTACATTGTGCTGGATCGCCCGTGGTGACGGCTATATTTACTGGTACAATCGACGGTGGCATGATTATTGTGGGTCCACGCCGGACGCCATGGAAGGCTGGGGCTGGCAAAGCGTTCATGATCCACTCAAACTTCCGGAAGTCATGGAAAATTGGACCCGGTCGATTGCGAGCGGCGAGCCTTTCGAAATGGTGTTTCCGCTGCGAGGTGCCGACGGAATTTTTCGCCAGTTTTTGACGCGGATTGTTCCTGTTGTCGACGCAGATAAAAATGTGATCCGCTGGATCGGTACGAATACCGAGATTGAAAGCCAGCTAAGCGCGGAAACAGCATTGGCGTTCAGCGAAGCCAAGTTCAAGGTGCTAACCGACGCGATGCCGCAGATGGTGTGGTCGACCCTGCCTGACGGCTTCCACGACTACTACAATGCAAGATGGTATGAATTTACCGGAGTGCCTTATGGATCGACCGACGGCGAGGGCTGGAACGATATGTTCCACCCCGACGACCAGGAGGAAGCCTGGAAACGGTGGCGGCATTGTCTGGCGACCGGCAATAATTACGAGATCGAGTACCGGCTGAAACACCATAGCGGCGATTATCGATGGACGTTGGGCCGGGCAATGCCGGTGCGTGACGTTCACGGTACAATCATCAGGTGGATTGGCACGTGCACCGACATTCACCAAAGTAAGTCAATCGCCGATCAAACCGAATTGATGGGCCGCGAACTGAGCCATCGTATCAAAAACATCTTTGCAGTGATTGCCGGGTTGATCGGGCTATCCGCCCCGCAAGACCAAACGTCGATCGCGTTCGCAAAACAGCTGGCTAGCCGGATTTCTGCGCTTGGCCGGGCCCATAATTTTGCCCGGCCGCACAGCCCGATGTCCGACCCCGGGCATGATTTTGCCAGCATGCACGGACTTTTGAGGGAAATTCTTATTCCCTATGAGATGGATGGCGTCGGGCGTTATACAATCGACGGTGAGGACGTGCCCGTTGGTGAACGCAGCGCCACGCCTATCGCTCTGGTTATTCACGAGCTTGCGACCAATGCCGTTAAATACGGCGCGCTGTCGACGGCTGACGGAATGATCCGGATCAAGACAAAAAAAGACGGCGATCACGTTACGATATCGTGGCAGGAGGTCGGCGGACCCGCCATTGACCATGCCCCGGTTCACTCCGGATTTGGCAGCCAGTTGTCGGAAATAAGTATATCGGACCAGCTGGGCGGAACGCTTGAACGGCGATGGGAAGCAACCGGCTTAACGGTACAGATGACTATCCGGCTTGCACATCTTTGACGCACTGCCGATCGTTATCTTTTTGAACAATCGCATAGAACGAGGCGGAGATGCCATTTCGCCCATCCGGTATTTGACGAGATAATCGAGCGCCGTTTCCACGGCACCTTCCTCGGCAGGTTTGGATAATACACCGATGGTACCTGCAATCCCTTCGCCCAATATCGCCGGGTTTGCAGTAATGAACAGGACCGCAGCGCCATGCTGTTCGGCCAGGGTTTTGCCGATCTGCGGACCGGTTTCGCCGTCGCGCAAATTCACGTCGACCAATGCAAAGTCCGGCTTGGCCAGTGCCAGCCTGTATGCCGCCTCGGCGTCGGGAGCGATACCGACGGTTTCAAAACCCAGATTCGACAACATTTGCCGCAAATTCAGCGCTACCAGAAACTCGTCTTCGACTATCAGAACTTTTTTGCTCATGTTGATGACCGTTAAGAATGGACCTTTGACGGTAAAATCACGAATCGGTGCGATGGTTCCGACTGGCAAAACAAATTTCTACAGGATGACGCATGGGGCTTGATCGGAGTGCAAACGCACGTGGTCCACATACTGGCCGCCAAATCATCCAGGTTGGCCAGCGCAACCAAAAGCGGCAGCCGCCGATACAAGCAATATATGGTGAGCCCTGCTGGGTTCGAACCAGCGACCTACTGATTAAAAGTCAG
>JANOPT010000305.1:0-12015 GCA_031421975.1 Sphingomonadales bacterium
TTTTTCGATCGCCAAGTCTTTGGTATCAATGCTCGTTGGCATCGCCATCGATAGAGGTGAGATTGCCTCGATAAACGACCCAATCACGCGTTATGCGCCTGAGTTTACGGGGACCGCATATGAAGGGGTCACGCTGCGCGATGCGCTGCAAATGCGGTCGGGCGTTGACTTTAACGAGGACGGGGCGCCATTTTTCAATTTCCTTGAAACCGTCATTGCCGGCAATCAGCAACGATGCGCTGATTTCATCAAATCAGCACCGCGTAAACATGCGCCTGGCACAACGTTCAATTACTCCTCCCCCGAAACATGCGTGATCGCGCGGGTTTTAGAAAAAGCAACGGGCCAGCGCCTATCGAAATATATGGAGCGACATCTTTGGCAGGCCGCCGGGATGGAGCATCCTGCATATTGGGTTTTAGATGGACAGCCCGGAACAGGCACTGCAATCGCCAATGGTGGCTTTAGTGCATCGGCGCGTGATCTGGCGCGCGTCGGTCAACTTATGCTCGACGGCGGGGTTGCCGGCAAACGTCGCATACTGTCAGCGGATTGGGCAGCGCGCTCCACAGCGACGGACGGCGATATTGGCAACGCGCGGCGTGAAGGCTATGGCTATCAATGGTGGACGTTAGGGGAGCCCGACGCGTTTGTTGGCGTCGGTTTACACGGCCAGTATCTCTATGTCGTTCCTTCGCAGAAACTCGTCATCGTCAAGTTTAGCTATTGGCCGACTGGCTGGGACGAAAAGCTGGAAGCGGAAACCAGCGCAGCCTTCAAGGCAATTGGCGATACTGTTTCTCGCGATAGTGAACCGGCGAAGTAGTGACCCTAGGTCGAATCGCCCAGCAGCAGGGAAGTCGGCAACAAGATTTCGTTAGTCTTGAATGCCCCGGTTTCAACGCGTTCGATCAACGCTTCTGCCGCGGCGACGCCAAGTTCACGCGCCGCCGATTTTATGCTGGTCAATAGTGGTTTGGCATAGCGGCGATACTCAAAGCCATTAAAACCCGTGACCATCACGTCATCCGGGATTTTGAGCCGCCGGCTTTCCAGCGCCTGCATCGCAGCTATACCCATTTGATCATTTGCACACGCAATGGCATCCGGTTTTGGATGCGTCCCCAGATACGCAGACAGCGTCGCCATAACCTCGTCGAACTTTTCCGATGGCGTCTTAAGGAGAGTAAGCTCCGCGTTGCTTCCCGCCGATTTCAAACCATCGCGCATACCCGCAACGCGCGCTTCTATCGCGGGCCAGACAAGTTCGGGCATCAGGAACAGAATATGTTTGGCGTTACGTGCCAGCAAATGGTCCGCGAGTTGCCGCCCTCCACCGAAATCATCCTGCCGCACCACCGCGAAATCGGGGGACTGGGGAATGGCGGTTTCTTCGACAAGGACGACGGGCTGATGAAGGGCCTCGATCTGTGCTGTTATTGCCTGACGCTCGCTAACGGTCCCTGACAGAAACATGCAATAGGCGTCGACCTCTAGATTCTGGACGACAACCGATTTTCCAAACTCATCCCGGCGGCACCCATGGATGACTGCGGAATATCCCCGGTGGTTCAGGGTGTCGGTGAAGCCGGGGACCATATTGGCGGCAAATCCGTCCGTGAGGTACGCTTCGCTTTCATCGACAATGACCATTGCAATCGAATGACGCCGCGATGTCCGCAGCCGCCGCCCTGCTGATTGCGGCCGATATCCGAGCTTATCAATTGCCTTTTGTACGCGCCTTCGCGTTTTTTCCCCGACCGACGATGATTTACCGTTGATGACATTGGATACCGTTGCGAGCGAGACATCGGCGGCCGCTGCAACGTCCTTAATTGTGGGACGAGACACGGTTTCTTTGGAAGGGGAAGATTTAGGATTTTGCATAACGTTTTATTTAACTCAAACCCTAGATTAAGATACCGCAATCGCGGCTGATACCACGAAAATTTCCTTGTGCGCAAACTATCCCATAGGTAGAGATTCCTTATGCAAAGCGAGCCTCTAAACGCCACGGCGATAGCCGATTTTGATCATCTGATGATAGCTACTTTTGACCATGATGTGGCCATCAAAGCGTATTCCGATCTTGGCTTCAGAGTCAGGCCGGTTCGGCAACTTGCGCCAATGGGCGGCGGCAGCGCAGGCGGTGACGGGGGCAGCGCCGCTGTGTTGTTGCGGGCAAGGACGGCGGGATGTGCAAATTATCTTGAGCTTGCCAAAGCCGATCACACCACGGCGATGCCCATGATGCAAGATATTCTGTGCAAAGCGGAAGGTCCGGCGATGCTGGTCCATGCGACGCTCGATCCCGACCGGCTTGCTGCGGAATGGATTGCACTTGGCGTTGATATGCAGCGTGTACGGCTAAGCCTGACACCGTTCGGCGAGGGACCGCCAGTCGACCTGGAGGTGTTTCTGGTGCCGAAGGGCCAGGCGCCATTTGCCTTCAACGCATGCTGGTATTCCAGCCCCTATGATTTCGAGCGCGAGGAATGGCGCGATCACCCTAATGGAGCGCTCCATTGGACCGGCTTTTCATTTCCAGTCGATGACGATTCTTTTAGCGTTTCGGTAAAACGTTTTATAAAACTTTACGGTGTATTTCCGTCGGCTCCCAACTCTGATACTGCAGTTTTCCGGTTAGGCGAAACGGCCCTGACGATATGGAAGAACAGTGCATTCAAACCCAAATATGGCGCCAGTGCCGACGGCGGGCTAGTTCATATTGCGGTTCAGTCGATTGCCCATTTGACCACTTATCTGTCGGAGCGGAGAATAAATTTCGCAAAAATAGACTCGATGATCAAGGTTGACGGTCACTACGCAAATGGGACTCACCTGCTGTTTGAGCAAGCCGAAGACTGAAAGCACGGGGTAGGAACTATGTGGGTAGCAGAATCGCGGATCGCGAAATCGACCAAAGCGCGTATTTATTACGAAATCTATGGCAGCGGCCCCTGCGTCGTCATGATCCCTGGAGCGTTCGAAACCCATGTCTGTTTTTATAAAAATATTCCGGCATTCGTGCGTGCGGGATATACTGTCATTTCCACAAACTTGCGCGGGCATTTTCAGTCGCCGTGCAAGACGGGCGACCTAGGCTTTCGGTATCACCCGGACGATATAAAGGCTGTTCTGGATCAGGAAGGGATAAGCCAGTCGGCTTTGATCGGATGGTCGATGGGCGGTTTTGGCGCGACACGTTTTGCAATGCAGAACCCGGAACGTGTTTCGGCGTTAGTCCTCATGGGGTCCACCGCGGGCATTTGGTCCGAACAGAATTACGCTAACAATGGCAAGGCAATCGACGCTGTGACGGCAGACATCGGAAAAGGCGGGCCGTGGCCGTTCGATATGAGTCAGGATGATGCGACAGACAAATTTTTGCGGCGGCAACTGCAAATGCTGCATAGCGATGACGGATTTCTACCGGGACCAGTCGCGCTGCTACCAATGATGATGGACAAGGACGTCTGGCTTACGCCAGAGCAGCTTGCCGGATTTGTCACGCCGACGCTGCTTGTAGGGGGTGATACCGACAATTTCCTGCCCGCCGGATTTCAGCGGCATTTGGTCCAGATCCTGCCGGGCGCCGAATTGAGCGCGTTTCAGGATGCTGGCCATAACCCGCATTGGGAAGACCCTGCGCGTTTCAATACGACAACAATCGAATGGCTGAAATCAAAAGGTTGGTGAAAATCAGGCTTTGGCTACAACGCTGGCCCGGCGTGCAGGCCAGACAATCATGAAGCCGACAAATGCGCTAATGGCCAACACCAACGGTAACGATGTTGCGATGCCATCCTTGCCGGTAAAAACATAGTCATTCAACAGGCCTACCAGCAATGGTCCAATGCCAAGCCCGACTACATTTGCACTGACGAGACTGAGCGCAGCGATGCGTGCACGAAACTGAGAAGGCGTCAACAGCTGGATGGCAATAGGAACCGAAGCGAGCATTGCGGTGAACCCGAAGGCTATACCTGCATACGCGATCCATGTAGCGGTCAAGCCATTGTTCAAAAGCAAGCTGATGGAGAAGAACAGGCAAATCGTTGCTGCAAACAGCAGGCAGAGAATAGGCCCATTGTTTCGTCCGCTTTTTACCAGCCGATCGCATGCTATCCCGCCAAGGACGGGACCAAGCGAGCCGAATACCAACATTATGATGCCAAATTTTCCGCCAATTTCGGCTGGGGACAGTCCGTGTACCCGGCCAAGGCTGGCAGGCCCCCAAGATACGAACGCATATCCTACAATGCATAATATCCCGTAACCACCAAGCAACGGCCCATAAGCTGCGCGGTGTGTTTTGATAAACGCAAAAGCACTGGCGCCGTCATCGTCGTTGGTGCCGCCCTGTTGTCGATCAATACGGCCCGTGCGCTGTGGTTCGCCGACGGTCAACATTATGAGCAGTGCCAACATCAGCCCAGGCAAGCCCACGGCGACAAACGTCGCCTGCCACGGCTTCAAAACCCAGCCAATATCGAGGCCGCCCTGCGAAACAAAATAGCTATAAAGCTTGCCGCCAATCAGCAGCGCAAGCCCAGTTCCGATGACGCCAGCAGCCGTGAAGATGCCGATAGCGCGTCCAAGTTTCGCTTTGGAAAAGCGGTCGGACAACAAGGAGTAGGCAGCTGGATTAAGCGCGGCTTCCCCGACGGCGACGCCCGTCCGGGCAAAAAACAACGTAGCGTAGCTGCTGGCCAAGCCACAACCGATGGTCATTACGCTCCAAAGGCCAATGCCCGCAGAAACGATATTGCGGCGGTTACTACGGTCGGCAAGCCAGCCAATTGGAACACCTGTTAGCGCGTAAAAAATGGCAAATGTCGCACCTTGCAACAGCGCAATGCCGGTATCGGTGAGCCCTAAGTCTGCCTTGATCGGTTCGACCAGAAGGCTGATGACGGTCCGGTCGAGCATCGAGAGAATGAACGCAAGCGACAACAGCGTGAGCAGATACCAAGCGCGCTTGTCATCCTGACCGGCCTCGACTGGTAGAGGTTCAGCGAGGGACATTGGCATTCACCTGAGGAAAGGAATCGGTGATGCTTTTGAAATCATCCTGTTTTTTGAGCCACGCATAATCATCATTCACCCCTACACCGACGACTACCAGAATGACGTCACGGGACGGCACAACCCGCAGTATGACCCCGCCCCAACCAGTGTGGCCGAATGCGTCAATGGGTATGCCGGACTTGGGCGGGACCGCTATGGTTTTCGGGAGCAAATCCATAACGAATGTAAACATCCCGTAATACTCACCGGCCGCATCGTCCGGGTATTCAGGGGGCAATGGCTTGGTCAGCGACGCGTTGCTGGGTGTACGCATTTCATTCACCCATCCGGCAGGGAGTATTTGTTTGCCGTCCCAGTTACCATCGCGCAAAAGGAGGTAGCCAAATCGAGCAATATCGCATGGGCTCCACCGTACCCCGGATGATCCATACCAAGTGCCTTTCTGGTCAAATTCGAGCTCAATACTATCTGCGCCAATCGGGGTGCTAATCTCATCACGAACCCAATTGGCGACCTTGCTCCGGGTCCCGCCCACTTTCTGCAAAGCCATCGCCCCGATCAGCGAAGGCGTTCCATCCGAATATTGCCATAAAGTCCCGGGAGTATGCCTCAGTGGCTGCTTCGCCGTGTAGTGAGCCAAGTCCTTATATCCTTCGCCAAAGGCAAGGCCAATAAGGGATGCGTCTCCTTCTTCTTCCCAACCGAGGCCGGTTGCCATGTTGAGCGTGTGCCGCAGGGTGATTTTTGAACGCGGATCGTTTTGCGGCCACTGCGTAATACCGAGCGGCTGGTCCAATGCGGCTTTACCGTCTCTGACCAGAACGCCAGACATCGCGGCCCCCATCATTTTGGCGACGGACATCGAAAACACGGTCCGGTCGCACGTGTAGCCGTTGGTATATCGTTCCGCGACTACCCGTCCTTTATGGATGACCAGCATCGCGTTGGTTTTGCCCATCAACGGGTCTTTCGAGTTCATCGCCTCGTCCAGCTTAGCGTTAAGACCATTGGCATCTACTTCAGCGTCAAGCCCACTTCTCTCCCACTCTTGTGTTGGCCAGGCCAGCCCGTCGGGCTGCATCGGCAAATTGCTGTAGACGAATTTGCGCTGCGATTTGGTTTGCTGCGCGCCTGGCTCAGCGGATATAATCTGCACCGTACCAATGGTGAGGGCTGCAACGGCGACTAATAAAGTAGCTTTCAACGTGTTCATGCTTGCAGACCCCTACAAAATTAGTCTAGTTAAACGATTAACGTCTTATGAGGGAGTTTTGGGTCGTGCGCAAGATTGGAAAATGGGCTGTCCGTATTATCGGCATAATATGCCTGATCGCACTTATTCCTATAACGATTAAAGTGCGCGAATATGGCTATGTCACCACACGCCTTACCGCGCGTGTGGTATGCCCGATGGTCTATATCGACGGGCGGGATACACGCTTTGCGTTGAACCACCTCAACATGATCGGCATTGTACCATTTGATCCGCGACGCGTCGTATCGGTAAAGGTTGATCCCAAAAAACGCGAAACCATTGTAACCGCTTATGGCATGTTTGAGGCGCGATCTGTCCACTATCCCGGTGAAGGCTGCGTACTGCAATGACGCAGACCCGTAAATCATTCGACCAGAATTGAGCCCAGATATGCGTATTTCAAAAGTTGAAGTCATCCGGATTGGCGAGCCGGAATGGGACACTCCAGACTGGTGGGCGACATGCAACCTCGACGGGCTGTTCGAAACCGGAGCACGTTTTCGGAAAGACCCGATCGGGCTTTTCAATAAACCTATTGGCGGTGAAGGCGACCCGACCTTTGCAATCATTGTACGCATATTCACTGACGACGGCGTTGACGGCTTCGGCGTCGTGGCATTAGGTTCGGAAGCGGTAGCACAGGTTGTCGAGAACCGGCTTGCCCCGCTTATTATCGGCCGCGACCCATTCGATGTCGAATTGATCTGGGAACTTATGTACCGTTCGACGCTCAACATTGGCCGCAAAGGCCTTACGCTTGAGGCGATTAGCGGCGTTGACATCGCGCTTTGGGACATCATGGGCAAGGCCGTTGAGAAACCTGCCTTCGCGTTAATGGGCGGCCGAACGCGCGAAAAGATACGCGGTTACGCCAGCGCGGGCTATGCTATGGAAGACCTTGACCAAGTCGCTGAAATGGCGCGCGGCTATCGCGCTCAGGGCTTTACCGCAATGAAGATGCGCTTTGGCTGGGGTCCAGCCGATGGCCGCGCCGGAATGCGCCGGAACATCGAAATGGTCGCTAAATTGCGTGATGCTATCGGCGACGATATGGATTTGATGGCTGACGCCTATATGGGCTGGACCACGCAATATGCCGTTGAGATGCTGGAGAAGCTGAAGCCATATGAACTTGCATGGGTCGAAGAACCCATCTCTGCGGATGATTACGACGGTTATGCCCGGATACGCGCATCGACCAACATCGCGATTGCCGGCGGGGAGCATGAATTTACCCGTCATGGATTCAAGGAGCTGATTACACGCGGTTGCGTTGATATCGTTCAGCTCGATGTGAACCGTTGCGGCGGTCTGACCGAAGCGCGTAAAATTGTGGCGTTGGCACAGGCGTTCAATCTGCCTGTGGTGCCGCATGCCCCCGAAACGGCGAACATCCACCTTGTCATGGCGCACCACAATATGCCGATGCTGGAGGTGTTTCCAAACCACGGGCGCGACGGCGACACCTTCACGGGCGAGCTTGTGATAGGTGATCCAGTTTGCACCGACGGCTATCTTGAAATAGGCGATGCGCCCGGCCTCGGCGTGCAGTTGAACTGGGATGTGATCGAAAAATATCGAGTCAGATAAAAGCCGGACTATTTTGCGGCAAGGTCCGCGAATAGCTTTTGTTCGATTTTCTCAAGGCTTGTAGCCTCCTCTTCGGTTAGTACGCCGTCGTGATTGCGGTCGCCCAACTGAAACTGACCAAGCTCGTTGTTGAACCATTCCTGCAACGAAATGCGGTTATCTTTGTCGTCGTCGATCATCCAGAATATGAATGTCTTGGTACGCAGATCAAAATCGGTTTCGGCGTAACCCGGATGCTGAAAAAATTCGGGATTGGACCAATGCCCATCCTTGTTTGCGTCACCCATCGCAAAAAACTGCCAGCTATCGACGAGCGCAACTTCGATTGTGCCAGGCTCAGCCGCCGACAATAACGTCGGCGGCCATATAAGCGCAAGCGCAACGAAGCCACAAAAAGTCCGGCATCTATTCATCATTGGTTGCCTTTCGAGGTGCGCGCCAAAAGCCGAGAGCTTTAGAATTTGTATCCCAGGGTTAAACCGAATTGACGTGCTTGACCGGGCGTTCCGAAGAAGAAATCGCTACCCAGAGTATTGGCGTAAGTAATGTATCGCTTGTTGGCGATATTGTTGACAAACGCCTGCACGCTGTACCGGCCATCGTCATAGCCTACCGAAGCGTTAAAAACGTCGTAGCCCGACAGGATTCCGAATGCGTTTAGCGCGTCATTCTGCTCATAAAATGTGCCGGCAGACTGCCATTCTGCAGATAGCGCTACATTGGTGATAGGCTCCCACGTTATCGAAGCAGAGGCTGAGTATTTGGGTATGATAGGGACGCGGTTACCGGTTTTGTCACCTTCCGCATCGACGAAGTTCCGGTAGCGAATGTCGTTATAGCCAATCCCACCAGCAATCGTAAGCGTCGGAAGTATTTGGGCGTTCAGTTCGACCTCGAAGCCCTTAGCACGGACGCTGTCGGCATTGGAAACGAACCCGGATATCGGAGTGTCGCGGATCAACTCCTGATAATCCGATATGTCTGTGAGATAGGCCGCCATATTAAGCGTTACGCGGCGGTCCAACAGCTGAGTCTTGGCCCCGATTTCATAATTCCAGCTTCGCTCCGCTGAAAATGTGGTGATTGTCGGATCAGGATTGTCAAGACTTGGCCCGCCCGGCAACCAGGCTCGCGCGATCGACGCATACAGCAAGATGTCCTCTATTGGTTTATAGTCGGCTTCTGCCCGGTAGGAGAAGAAACTGTCCTTATACCGGCCAAGCAATGGCGCGTCTTTAACTACCGGGTCGGCAAATCCGTTCAAAATGTCGACGGATACGCTATTTTCTTTGACGCGCTCATATCTACCGCCAAAAGTGAATGAAAATTGATTGGAAACCTTGTAAGTCCCTTGGGCAAACGCCGATATATTCTTCGCTTTCGTCGTATCTTCGGACAGAAAAGGCACGAACGTGCCATCGGCCAAGACGATGTTGACACGGGCATCCTCGTTGCGTTCAAAATAAAATAGCCCGGCGGTCCAGACAAACGGACCGTCACCTTTCGATGCCAAACGCAATTCTTGCGTAAATGCCGATTGATCTACGATGGATTGCCCCAGAACAACACCGCCGAAAAAGGGCAGAAACGGTTCGGGTGTCTGATCCGGGTCAAAGGCAGGATTTTGCGAGAACTGCCGGTATGCGCTTACGGAAATGAAATCCACAGAGCCCAGGTCGAATGACATTTTGAACGAGGCTTCATCTGCATTAGACTCAGAAAAACCGGGGCTATCGGCAGCGACGCCAAAACGTCCGACATTGACCCCGAATGTGCTATTGTAAAGCTCGCGCTCCAACGGAATATAGGCAACACCGAAATCGGCTTCTGAATGATGTCTGGAATATATCAAGTCAAATTCAGTGGTTTCGCTGGGCGTGAAAATTACCCGGACCCGCCCGGATATCCGCTGGCTTTGATCGATGTTGCGATCAATAACCGGGTTAAAGATGAAACCGTCTTTTTGTTCAAACTGAACGCCGAAGCCAACGGACAACTTGTCGGCGATCACAGGGCCGGATGCCGATAAGGACGCGCGATATTCACCGTCGTCGGTCAATCCAACCGAAACGCGACCTTCGGTGTTATTGCCCGGTTTCTTGGTTCTTATTACGATCAACCCACCTTCTGCATTCAGGCCGTAAAGCGCAGTTTGTGGCCCGCGCAAAACTTCCACTTGGTCGACATCGAAGATGCCCGATCCGTTCACTGAAAGCTGAGTGGCAATCGGGACGTCATCGATGATCATGCCGACTCGAGGGGTGCTAGTGGCATTATTATTGCCGATGCCGCGGATCGCCAGGATAGTGGTGTTCGATCCCGATCCGCTGCCAAGCGCGACCAGGCTTGGTGCAATGGCGTTTAGATCCCGGACTGAAGTGACCTGTGCGCTTTCCAGCTGCGCACCGGAGAGCACCGCAACAGACACAGGCACGTCTTGCAGGCGTTCCTCACGCCTGCGTGCTGAAACGACTATTTCGCCGGACTTCGCTTCCTCGTCCACGGATTCTTGTGCAAGCGCGGGATTTACGCCTGCACACAGCGCGGCGAGCGATACTGTCGTGATTAGAGCCTTGGCGGCATAGCTGAAAGTATGTGTCATAAGTCCGTTCCTCCCCTTCCTCATTTATTGCGCCCAAACCTTGTTCTGACAAAACGAGCGGGCGTTATACAAAATGCGTTGCGCCAGAATGATAAAACGTTTAACCAAAATATGGAGGGATAAATTATGGATGTCAACTCTGTTACTGAATTGCCTGATGCAGGCGGCAATGTGGCCCCGCCGAATGACCGCGCGCGACGCAGCCGACCAAAAGAAATCTGGATAGTCTGCCATCGGTGGATTGGTATTATCGCAGGTTTACCGATTGCGCTGATCGGGCTGTCGGGATCGTTAATTTTGCTCGCACCACTGCTTCTGGCGTTACAGCATGGCGACCTGTTGGAACGGGCAGGCACAAGCGTCAAGCAGCCGACATCACCTGCCGAATGGGTCGCTGCCGTGCGCGCAGCCAATACGGAAAAACTTGAAATCATTGCTGTGTCAGCGCCGAACAGCAGTCCGGTTGCTGCGGACACGGCTTTAGTGATCGGGCACACACATGAAGGGCCGGAAGGCCACCATCACCGGGTTTTTTCAGTCAACCCTGACACTGGACGACTTCAGGGATATTATGACTTTGAAACCGCCTATGCCTATATTCCAGTGGCAATCCATACATCGCTTATGATCCCGATGATCGGCCTCGATCTCGTTGCCGTGATCGGCGTTATTCTTCTGTTTTCATCCGCGACGGGCATTTACTTGTGGTGGCCCCGTCCCAAAACCTGGAAAGCGGCACTTCGCTTCAAAATGAGCGCGCGCGGTCTTGCTCGCTGGTTCAGTCTGCATAATTTTATCGGCCTTTATAGTGCGATTGCCATATTCATATTATCGGCAACGGGCGTCTGGATACTGAAGCCTGAATGGGTCGAACCTGCCGTTACGGCAGCGACGCCTATTCGCGGTGCGCCATCGGCGGCGTTAATCGCCAGCAAAGAGGCGTGCGCTGGTCCTACCACAGCCGAAACAGCGCTTAATCTGGCAATCGCCCATTTACCCGACAGTACACTAGCTTACCTTGTCAGTCCCGAAGAAGATCGCAAATTTTTTGAAATTAACTTTAGCAAAGCAGGCAGTTGGAATGTTCGGGATGGCGATACGACCGTCTATGTCGATCCTAACTGTGCAAGAATTGTCGATACCATTGATGGTGCTTTCCTATCTGCAGGCGAAGCAGCCAAACGCGCCACAGTGCCAATGCATAATGGCCTGATGTTCGGCACGATCGGTCAGATATTCGTGTTTCTTGCAGGACTGGCACTTCCCCTTCTTTATATCTCCGGCCTCATTTTGTGGTGGCGTCGGCGCAAGCAACGACGGGTGTCCTGATGTCTGACTATCAATCGGTGCTGCCGAGGCGATCCATCGCTTTCGCTGGCCGCGACTTGATGCTGCTGGTCGCACTGTTGGCGACCTTTCTGGCTGGTTGTTCAAAAACAGAGGCTCCTGATGAAGGTGCGGCGCGGGAAGCGGAATATGCCAAGCTCTACGATATCGAACCTGTGGCGGTGTCATCCTTTGATGGCGTCCGGCTTAA
>JANOPT010000306.1:0-15179 GCA_031421975.1 Sphingomonadales bacterium
GCGCCTTAACCTCTGGCCAATATCGCGATCAGCTTCTCCCCGTCGGCAGCGTTATTGTACAAATGCGGTGTCACCCGAAGTGAATGGCCCCGCAGTGACACAAACACATTTTCAGCCGCCAGCCTGTCAGTGAGCTTATCGGGTACCTCACCGGGAAAGCCGAGCGAGAGAAAATGTGGGGCCCTGACGTTTATGGAAGGGGCTGACAGGCCAATATCATGTGCAGCTTTGGCGATGGCGCTTGTTTTTTCAGCCAATGTTTCGGCAATATCGGCGACGCCCCAATCAAGTAGCATGTCGATAGCTGCGGTTGCGCCCTTGAGCAGAGGCGGATTGGCCTTTTCGCCCATATCAAATCGCCTTGCGCCTGGCTGGAAATCATCGCGGTAGTCAACGAGCCTGGAGAAATCTTCAGACCCCGCACGGTTAATCCAGTTATGCTCGATAGGTACGCCTTCATGATATTCTGGCGCGGCATAGAGCATGCCGATGCCATAGGGGCCCATAAGCCACTTATAGCATGCGGCAATCATGAAATCCGGTTGCACATCAGAGATACTAAACGGCAGCGCGCCGAGCGACTGGGTCAGATCAAGAACCAGCGCCGCGCCAACTTTGCGACACGCCCTGCCAACAGCAACAAGGTCGACCAAGCCGCCATCTGCCCAATGGTTATTGGGGACTGCGACAATGGCGGTGTCGGCGTTGATGGCATTGAGGACGGCGCCAGTCCATGCCGCACCTTCCAGACGCTGCACAGTGATAATTCTGGCGCCAGTTTCGGCAGCCCGCTCGCGCCAGATATACAGGTTTGACGGGAATTGATCTGCAAGCACAATTATCTGCTGCCCCGCCTTTAACGGCACATTGCGAGCGGCAACAGCAAGCCCATAGCTTGCCGATGGGATGATCGCGACGGCGTTTGCATCGGCCCCGATAATCGCGGCAGCGCGGTCACGAAAAGCCTCGGCATGTGAAAAGAAATCTGCGGGCTTGTAGATCCATGGCGTTGTTTTCAATGCAGCGCCAGCCTCGATGGCGTCGCTGACCTCGATCGCTAGTGGCGACATGTAGCCGCAGTTCAGATAATGCACATCCGCTGGAATCTGGAAGCGATCGCGCTGATTATCTATCTGAGGCATAAACGCCTCACTGCCCCTGCTGCGCCTGCATCTGGGCGTCGATCTGCGCCTGGATTTCGGGCGGCAGGCCTTGGGGCGCGCCGCCTGCCTGGCCACCAGCACCGGCAGCGCCTTGCTGTTTTTGCATTTCCTGCATCTGCTTTTGGATGGCCTCAACTTCGGCGCGGGATTTATATTCCAGAAGCTCGACATCGAAAATCAGCTCGCTACCGCCCGGTATCGCTACCTCGCCGGTCTGCGGATTTTTCTGGTCTTCCGGTCCGTACCCAAGGCTTGCAGGGATCCAGAGGCGATACTGCCCGCCACGCTGCATGATTTTCAGCCCCTCGGAAAAGCCGGGAACAACGCCTGTCACCGGAAATCCGGCTTGCGGGTTCTGGTCGAATATCGTGCCGTCTTTCAGCATGCCTTTATAACTGACCAGCACAACGTCAGTATCCGTCGGCGATTTGCCTTCCCCGGTCTTGATAATTTTGTAACGCAGACCCGATGTGGTCGTGATGACGTCGCCATATTCCTGACGCACGTCCAGCGTGCCCCAATAAGCAAGGCCGCCGCCAGCCGCGAGCACGAGTGCGATGCCGAGCCAATATTTGGTGAGCGAGCCTTTTTTTATCGGCGAAATCGGGACGGCGGTAACGGACATATGGGAATCCTGACAGGTTGAGTTGCGCGCTGACTAGCAGAAAGCTGGGTGGACTCCAGACACAAAAAAAGCGCCGTAAAGGCGCTTTCCTTGATATCGGTGAATGGTCGCTTGCGACTACGCCTTGGCGCCATCGCGTTCCTGTTGCTTGCGTTCCATCTTGCGAGCGCGACGGACAGCGGCTGCCTTTTCACGGGCGCGCTTTTCCGATGGCTTTTCAAAATGGCGGCGCAGCTTCATTTCGCGATACACGCCTTCACGCTGCAACTTCTTTTTCAGCGCGCGCAGGGCCTGATCAACATTATTATCGCGAACCATGATTTGCATAAAAAAACTTCACTCCGCATCGAATCGGCAGAATGGCTGAATTTCGCCATTCTGTAAGGATAAAAACAAAAATCGCCGCAATTGAGTGCGGCTAAACGTTGCGCCCCTTAACCGCGTGACGACGCAAATTCAAGCGTAAAGCGCCGCGCGCCTCACTTTTCAACCATCGCAGTGGTGCACGAAAGGCACAGTCTACAACTTTCGACATGGATCGGGAACGATAACGCCGGTTGTTCATTTGGCAGCAAGGTTGTGGGCGTCAACTGGACACGGGCTGTATTGTTGCGATGTTTCAGGGGTCAGCAACTCGATTTTTCTTGCGAACCTCTGGAGCACCCGATGAAAACCACCAAGACGCTGCGGCGCGATTTCTCTCTCACTGTTTCTGTTGCGGCATTGTTTGCGGCAATCGTGCCCTCGGTGGGACTGGCGCAAGAAGCACAGCAGGCCGAGCCCGTCGCCGACGCCCCCGAACAACCCGATGAAGGTGAGGCTATTGTGGTCACGGGTTCGCGCATCGCTCGGCCGGAGTTAAATGTCGCAAACCCTATTGTGGCCATTACCGCAGAAGAAATAGAAAACACAGGTCAGGTGAACGTAACCGACGTGCTAACCCGCAATCCCGCGCTTACTGCTTCACGCAGCGGGTCGCTTTCGGGTGGGGCCGATGCGGATTTGGGCGAGACGGGCGCAAACTTTCTCGACTTACGTAATCTTGGCGAAAACCGGACGCTGGTGCTGGTAAACGGCCGTCGGCATGTTGCCGGTACTTCCAATTCAGCAGCGGTCGACATCAATTCCATTCCGCAGGATCTGATCGAGAAAATCGACGTTCTCACTGGCGGTGCATCCGCAATTTATGGCGCCGATGGTGTGTCGGGCGTGGTCAACTTCATCACCAAAAAGGATTTCGACGGCGTAATGGCGCGCGCGCAGGCGGGGCTGTCCAGCCGTGGTGACGCAGGATCCTACCTGTTGTCAGTCGTTGCCGGCAAGAATTTTGCCGATGATCGCGGCAATGTCGCCGTTGCCTATGAATATAACCGGCAAGAGCGCTTGAGTAGTTTCGACCGGGCGTTTTCGGGCGATCCGCAGCGCAACTTTGGCCTGTTTCGCGACCTCGCCGATTTTCCGGATGATCCCAATCGCCCCGACCGGATATTGTACAACAATCTGACTTGGGCCGACAGCTCGCCCGACGGTGCGGTCGATTTGGACCTTGACGGTATTCCGGATTTCACCGGCAGCGGCCTTCCTTATGATCGCGGCATTGTGCTGCGCTCGGCGTCGGGCCGCGCAGTCGGCGGGTCCAACACGCCGACCGCAGGCTATTTCGGTGATTTGCTGCCCAAAACACAACGGCATAGCGCCAATGTGCTGACCAGCTTTGAAGTGTCGCCCGCGCTGCGCCTGTTTGCCGAGGGCAAATATGTGCGTGCCAGTGCTTTTTCGGTCGGCCAGCCAAGTTTTGACTTTTTCACTTTCATTGCGCCCGACAATGCGTTTCTGAACGATCGTTTTGGCGCAGGTGCCGCCCCCGATGGTGCGTTGCTGACGCGCGATAATTTCGACCTTGGCATCAGAGGCGAGCGGAACCGGCGTGAGACATGGCGCGGCGTGATTGGTGCCGACGGTCAACTGTCGGATAATGCGCGTTATGAACTGTCCTATGTGTACGGACAGACCAAGGCCCGCAACACGCAAACCAGCAATTTGATCGCCGACCGCTATTTCGCCGCACTCGATGCGGTGCGCGATCCGGCGACTGGGCAGATTGTATGCCGATCGACCCTCGACGGCGGCGCAGTCATTGATCCGGACAATTTCGGGCAACCGGCTTCGACCTTCACGCCCGGCGCAGGCAGCGCATGCCGTCCGCTCAATTTCTTCGGCGAAGGAGTTGCAAGCCCGGAAGCGCTGGCCTTTGTGCTGGCGGACAACACCAACCGGTCAAAAGTGCAGCAGCATGTCGTTTCAGGCTCGATCAGCGGCGATTTCGGTGCGCTGTTCGAATTGCCGGGTGGCCCGGTCGGCTTCGCTATCGGCGCGGAATATCGCAAGGAAAAGAGCACCGATACGCCCGATCAGCTCATCCAGGATGGTGCCTTCCGTGACTTTGCAGCGGTCGCACCGAGCAGTGGCCAGTTTGACGTGAAGGAAATCTTTGCCGAGTTGAATGTGCCGATCCTCGCCGACGTTCCGTTTGCCGAATTGCTGTCGGCATCAGCCGCGATCCGCATTTCTGATTATTCGACAATCGGCACCACGACGACGTGGAAATTTGACGGCATATATGCGCCGGTCGACGATATCCGCTTCCGCGGGTCTTATTCGCAAGCGGTTCGTGCGCCCAATATCGGTGAGCTTTTCCAGCCGCAATCGGGCACATTCGGCTTTGTGACCGATCCATGCGATGTCACACGGGTAAACGAAGGCACATCGACGCGCGCTGCCAATTGCGCGACGATTTTGTCAGGACTTGGACTGGATGCGGCCGAAATCGCGACGTTCAGCCCGTCCACAGACGCGCAGAATACTACTTCGCGCCGGGGCCTTTCGGGCGGCAATCTTGATCTGACCGAAGAAACCGCCACAACCTGGACGGCCGGTGTAGTTATCCGGCCGAGCTTCATTCCCGGGCTGACGCTGAATTTCGACTGGTATGACATAACGATCAAAGATGCGGTCAACACGCCGACCGCCACGGAACTAGCCGAATTGTGCGTTGACCAGCCGACGGTCGATAACCGCTTCTGCGAAAATATCTTCCGCGCACAAGGCACTGGCTTCGTGCTGGGTGATGGCAATGATCCGCAACAGCGGATCGGCTTTATCGTCGGGCCGGAGAATGTCGCCCGGTTCAAGACGGCGGGCGCCGATTTTGGCATTCGTTACGCATTCTCGCCGAGCGAAAGCCTGGGTGATTTTGCGCTGAACCTGCAGGGTGGCTATCTCGACAGCATTTCGTTCGTGCCGTCCGAGGGGGCCGAGGTCGACGACGATATCCTCGAGCAATATAATCCGCGCTGGCGCGGCACGGCGAGCGTCAACTGGAAAATCGACCAGTTTGCGGTGAATTATGGCGTCACCTATTTCAGCAAGACTCGCCGTTTTCGTACGGAGGAGCTTGAAGCCAATCCGGACCTGTCCGATTCGCGCTTTTTCTTTTTCAAAGAGCGTTGGGAACATGACGTGCGTGCCGCCTTCCAGCTTGACGACGGCTTTGAATTCTATGGCGGGGTGAATAACATCTTCGATGAAAAGCCCTCGTTCGACAGCTTGAGCTATCCCGTATCCGGCGTCGGTCGTTTCATGTATGTGGGCGCGAAAGTTAAGCTGTAACCGCCAACTCTTGCCCTTGCGTCCTGTTCGTTTCATAATGCAACGCAATTGGAACGGACAGGAGAGCAGGCATGGCAACTCAGCTGCGGCAGAACAGTAAATATAGTGAGGCCGAATGGACCGCGCGGCAGGAACTTGCGGCGTGTTACCGGATATTTTCGATGTTCGGCTGGGATGAACTCGTGTTCAACCACATCACGGTCAAGGTGCCCGATGAGGATGGTGCGTTTCTGATCAACCCATATGGCATGCACTTCGGCGAAATCACCGCGTCGAGCCTGATCAAGATCGATAGCGACGGCAACAAAATCGATGTCGATAACCCTTGGAGTGTCAACAAAGCGGGCTTTGTCCAGCATAGCCTGTTCCATCGCACATTGCCTGACGCCCACGCGATCATTCATACCCACACGACCGCAACGGTTGCGGTCTGCTCGCTTGAGGGCGGGTTGCAGCCAGTGAATTTTTACGCCTGCAACTTCATCGGACAACTGGCCTATCATGATTTCGAAGGCGTCACAGTGCGCGAGGAAGAGGGCGTGCGGCTGGTCGAACATCTCGGCAACAAGCGCATATTGATGCTACGCAATCACGGTCCGGTGGTGATGGGCAAAACACTGCCCGATGCGTTCATCAAATATTGGGCACTGCAACGCGCTTGCGAACACCAGATGGCAACAATGCAGATGGGCAAGGCGATTACCGTGTCCGACGATGTCATTGCGGTGCACCAGCGCGATCTTTACATGGCTTCTCCGCCAGGCGGATCGGGACGTGTCGAATTTGATGCCATGGTTCGCAAAGCCGACCGGATCGACAAAAGCTGGCGGGATTGATTGCTTTTGAAGGAGGCACCCCAAATCCGTTCGGGTCGAGCGCAGCCGAGACACCCATCGGCCGCGCGTGCCTTATGGGCATCTCGACTATGCTCGATGCGAACGGTTGAGGGTTGTTGAATTGAACTTGGCTCTGCTAACCGGTTCGTCATGACCAGATTTACCGTCAACGACCGTCCGGTCCAATATAAGATGGATCCGCAAACGCCTTTATTATGGGCGCTGCGTGATGCGTCGAACCTGACGGGCACAAAATATGGCTGCGGTGCGGGGGATTGCGGGGCGTGCATGGTCGAAATCGACGGCGAGGCGATCCGTTCGTGCCTGGTGACGATAGCCGAGGCGGAAGGCCGTTTTGTGACGACGATCGAGGGCCTCAGCCGGGACCGCAGCCACCCGCTTCAGCAGGCGTTCGTCGCCGGTAACGTGCCGCAATGCGGATTTTGCATTCCAGGTATCATCATGGCCGCATCTGTCCTGCTAAGGAAAAGTAGCGACCCGACCGATGCTGAAATCGATGCAGCCATCACTAACCTTTGTCGCTGCGGTGTATATCCGCGGCTGCGTAGCGCGGTCAAACGGGCCGGGCGCGTCATGCGCGGCGAGGAACGCATCGCCGCAGCGCCACCACCGGGCATCACCCCTGAGGATGCAGCACGAGCAGTACCTGCATTGACCGTAACGGATTAAACCGCGCGTGCGGGAACGCGCCAATTCTGTCGGGGTCGGTCAAGGCAATGACGTTATTGCTTGATTTTTCGGTATCGCTCATGCACCTCTCTCGATGAGAACGTTCACAAAAATAATCGGGTGAGGAAGATGCCAGTGAAGATACCGTCAGCCGGGCTTGCTCTTTTGTTGATGGGTTGTGCGCCATCGGTTGCCGGGATTGCAGTGCAGAAACCGGAACCGGTCGCGGCACAGGCAAACCCGGAATCCTGGCCGACAGCGAAAAGTCCGGCTGCATTTTCCAGTCCCGAAACCGAACGCCGCATCGATGCGCTGCTGGCGACTATGACCGTCGAACAAAAGGTGGGGCAGCTGATTCAGGCCGACATCAGCGCGATTTCGCCCGCCGACCTGGCGGGCTATCCTTTGGGCTCTGTTCTGGCTGGCGGCAATTCGGGGCCTTATGGCGACGAACGTGCCAATGCTGCAAAATGGGGTCGGCTTGTCACCGAATTCCGCCAGGCTTCGCGTAAAGCAGGTGCAGGCGTACCGATCCTGTTCGGTGTCGATGCGGTTCACGGCCACTCCAATCTGCCAAGCGCAACGATATTTCCGCATAACATCGGCTTGGGCGCCGCTCGCGATCCCGATCTGATCGAACGGATCGGTGCCGCCACGGCTGCCGAAATATCCGGAAGCGGCATTGAATGGACATTTGCGCCAACGCTGGCTGTGCCTCAGGATCCACGCTGGGGCAGGACCTATGAGGGCTATTCCTCCGATCCCGCGTTGATACCGAGTTATGCGCGCGCGATGACGCTTGGGCTACAGGGCAGGCTGGTCGAGGGGAAACCCATCGATCCGGCCCGCGTTGCGGCGACCGCGAAGCATTTTCTGGCTGACGGCGGAACGGCCGATGGTCGCGACCAGGGCGACGCGCAGGTCAACGAGGCCGAACTGATCGCAACGCATGCACAGGGCTATCCTGCGGCGATAGATTCGGGCGCGCTGACGGTGATGGCAAGCTTTTCCAGTTGGAACGGAGTTAAGCATCACGGCAATGCTTCGCTGCTGACGGATGTTTTGAAAGGCCGCATGGGTTTTGCCGGACTGGTGGTTGGCGACTGGAATGGCCACGGCCAGGTAGCGGGATGTTCCGCGACCGATTGTGCCGCCGCGATCAATGCCGGGCTTGACCTGTTCATGGCGCCCGACAGCTGGAAAGGCCTGTATGCTTCGACTTTGGCGGCGGCGCGCGATGGACGAATATCGGCGGCGCGTCTCGACGATGCCGTGCGCCGTAACCTGCGGGTTAAATTCAAACTGGGTCTGATGGGCGACGTCCTGACGACGCGCGGTGACGCGTCGGCGGTTGGTGCGCCCGCGCATCTTGAGTTGGCGCGCGAGGCGGTTTCCAAATCGCTCGTGCTGTTGAAAAACGAAAATGCCGTGTTGCCCATCCGCAGCGGCGCAAAGGTCCTGATTGCCGGGTCGGGTGCTGACGATATGGCGATGCAGGCGGGTGGCTGGACGATTACGTGGCAAGGCACAGACACGACCGCCGCCGATTATCCGAATGGCCAGACGATTGGCCGCGCGATTGCCGATGCGGTCACTGCCAATGGCGGCGCAGCGACGGTTTCACCGGACGGCGCGTTCCAGACCAAGCCTGACATTGCCGTCATGGTGGTCGGCGAAAAACCCTATGCCGAATTTGAAGGTGACGTTCCCAATCTGGCGTTTCAGCCAAAGCCCGCCGAGGCGGAAACCATCGCCCGGCTGAAGGCGCAAGGCGTTCCGGTCGTGATCCTGTTTGTCTCTGGAAGGCCGATGTTTACCGGCAGGCTGATTAATCAGGCCGATGCGTTTGTGGCGGCGTGGCTGCCGGGTACCCAAGGTCGGGGCGTTGCCGATGTGCTGGTTGCCCAACGCAATGGTAAAACGGCGCGCGACTTTACGGGGCGTTTATCGTTTGCATGGCCCGCCGATGGCCGGTCGCCCGTGACGTTACCGCTATTTCCGCTGGGCTATGGTTTAAGTTACGCGCAGCCAGGCACCGTTGCGGCGGTTAATGAGGACCCGCGCGTCGACCTGTCGTCGCTGACGACGGCCACATATTATATCGTGCGTGGCAAGGTTCCCGCGCCGTGGAATCTGCAAATGGACGGATCGATCAGTGCGCGTGCGGTGGATCTTGCGGCTCAGGAAGATGCGCGTCAATTCACGTGGAATGCCGATGGCACGTTCGTGGTCAATGGCCCCGCCGTCAATTTGACCAAGCAACTCGAAGAAAATTGGGCGTTACTGATCGACTGGCGGATCGATCGGCAGGCGACAGGTCCGGTAATGCTGTCGTTTGGCGGCGCAGCGATCGATGTCGGACCGGCGATGCGCGCTTTGCCGACCGGCACCGGGGTAAAGACGCCGATACCGCTGCGTTGTTTTGCCGACGCCGGGGCAAAATTCGATGCTGTTGGATCACCCATACGTATGCAGGCGGCAAAAGGCCTTGTTGCCAGTATTCGCAACGTTCATATCGAAGCAATCAAAGAAAAAGCGTCCTGCCCCGGCAAAGCGCGATAACAAGGGAGAGAGACAATGGCATTGGCACCCGGCGCTGCGGCGTCACCAGAATCTGCGGACTCGCATATCGATGCACCGCAATTGCAGTTATTTGTCATGGGGCTATTCTTCATTTTTGGCGGCATCACCAGCCTGAATGATGTCATCATTCCGAAGCTTAAAGAGCTGTTCACGCTGAATTACACCGAAGCAATGCTGGTGCAGTTCTGTTTCTTCATCGCTTATGCATTCGTCGGTATCCCGGGTGCTCGTCTGGTTAAAAAAATTGGCTATATGCGGGGTGCGGTCGCCGGGCTGCTGACGATGATGGCGGGTTGTCTGTTGTTCATTCCAGCAAGCCAGACTGCAACCTATGCTGTCTTCCTGTTCGCATATTTCGTGCTCGCAAGTGGAGTGGTGATTGTGCAGGTCGTTTCCAACCCGTTGATTTCGCTGCTCGGTAAACCCGCCACCGCGCACAGCCGCCTTACTTTTGCCCAGGCGTTTAATTCGCTCGGGACGACGGTATTCCCGTATTTCGGCTCGATCCTGATCTTGGGCGGACTGGCAGCGGTTACCGCTGACCAGCTTTCGGGTGTTGAACTTGATGCCTATCGCACCGCAGAAACCCAGGCGATTGTGAATGGCTATCTCGGCATTGCGGTTGCGCTTGCCATTGTTGCAGGCGTCGTCTGGATGTTCCGCAATTCGCTGAAAGGCGAAAAACATGAAGCAAGCGAAGGTCTGGCCGGGCTCGATTTGCTTCAGCGTCCACGCTTTGGGTTCGGCGCTTTGTGCATTTTCCTTTACGTCGGTGCAGAGGTTGCGATTGGTTCGCTGATCGTCAACTATCTGATGCAAGACCATGTGATGGGCTTGCAAGAGCAGGCGGCGGGCAAGTTGATCGGCCTTTACTGGGGCGGTGCCATGGTTGGGCGGTTCATCGGATCGGCCGTACTTCGCGTCCTCAGCCCGGGCAAGGTTCTGGCATCGGTATCCATTGCCGCGATTGCGCTGCTCATTATCTCGACGCAGACAACCGGCGAGGTGTCGGGCTATACGCTACTCGCCGTCGGATTGACCAACGCCATCATGTTTCCGACCATCTTCACGCTGGCATGCGAGAAACTGGGGTCGCGCGCAGCGGACGGATCGGGCATCATCAACGTTGCGATTGTCGGCGGCGCCGTCATACCGTTGCTGACCGGCATCATCGCCGACACGACATCAAGTCTGGCAATGGCGCTGGTCCTGCCGATGCTGTGCTACGCCGTTATCGCGGGATTCGGGCTGTACGCGCGCAGGCCCGCCTAGCGCAGGCGGCGCGGCATCGTTATCAACAACAGCCAAGCGCCTGTCGCTAGCCCCGCCAGCAGCAGGAACAGCGCATCGAACCCGTATGCGGGCACGAGCGCCAGCGTCAGCCATGGCATAATCAACGACGGCACCGTGTTGGTGAGGTTGAATATACCCAGATCGCGCCCGCGCGTCTCCGGGCGCGGTAGTACACGAAGCGTCTGACTGGTGTGAAGCGCCAGGAAGATACTGCTGGCAAGGCCGAACGCGACATATCCTATAATCGCCGCTGGCAGGCCCGGCGCAAATGCCATCACGAGAAGCCCGCCGGCAGCTACCGCCGAACCCCAGATGAGCGGCAGCATCGGATGGTTCGTCCGGTCGGACCAGCGACCCGCAGCAAGCGAGAAAAATACGGCCAGGCCCAATACAACCGCAAATATGTTGGCCGCATCATTCTCGCCGAAATCGGGGTCTAGGCTGCGGAACCACAACAACAGAAACGCAAAAAGCGATGCTTCGGCAATCTGGATGAGCAGGCGGGCAAGCCACATCCTGATGGCGGCGCGCCGCTTGACGGTCTCATCCGGCGTCGCAGTATCATGGTCGCCGGAGCGTTCCATCAAATGCGGCATTCGCGTCGGCTTGCCGAACATCAGCACCGGCAAGACCATCAGCGCCACCAGCGTTACAACGAGTGTCTCGCGATTCTCGAATGGGGCGAAACCCTGTATCGTCACGACTGCGCCGGATAAAGCACCCAGCGCCGGGGCCAGCGCGAGCAAGCCACCCAGCATACCTTTTTGTGCATCAGGAATGCAGTCGCCGGCCCACGCGGCAAGCGGGGCGAGCATCATATTCAGGCCGATTTGCCAGATGACGATCATCGCAATCAGCATCGCCTGACTGCTCGCCGACGGGATGGCCAGCATCGACAGCGAGGACAGGATCAGGCCACCCAAAATCCAGGGGCGCCGCACGCCCGATCTATCGCTCGCCCAGCCAAAGCCGATGTTGGCCAGGCTAGCCGAAATTGCCCCGCTAAAGGCC
Organism: Sphingomonadales bacterium; assembly: GCA_031421975.1. Classification (GTDB taxonomy): domain Bacteria; phylum Pseudomonadota; class Alphaproteobacteria; order Sphingomonadales; family Sphingomonadaceae; genus Sphingorhabdus_B. The sequence goes on from JANOPT010000306.1 coordinate 11,871, forward strand.
GCTATTGCCAGTATATTAAGCGCATCATTACCCGCCAATTGCGTCGCGCGAACCGGCAACAACATGGTCAGAAAGGGAATATACGCGACCGCGCCGCCCGCGACCCCAAGCGCATAAAGATACAAAAACCGTGTAGATTGCCGAGATGGTTCGGCGATACTAATGTCTTGTGTCGCTATTCGGCGGTGCCGTGCTGCCGCGTTCGACGAGGCTGCCTTCGGTCACCACGGGCTGGTGCGGCACCATATTGTCGCCCTGGGTGATCAGCAAATCCACCGCATTGGAAAAGGTTGCGGCAATAGGCTGATCGATTGCCGTCAACTGCGGAACGGTGAAGCGCACGACCGGGGTGTTGTCGAAACTGATGAGCGACAGGTCCTGGGGGACTTTCAACCCGCGCTGGGTCGCTGTGTCCAGCGCGGCCAGGGTCATCTGGTCATTACTGGCAATGATCGCGGTGGGCCGATGTTCCTGGTCGAACAAGGCATTCGCGGCCGCTATCCCGCTTTCATACGTGAAATCGCCCCTGACGCACAGCCCGTCTTGTGACAATCCGGCCGTCTGCATCGCGTTATGCCACCCGCTGACCCGCCAGTTCGACAGGTCATATTCTTTCGACCCGGCGATGAAACCGATGCGCCGATGCCCCAGCGCAATCAGATGTTCGGTTGCGCGGCGGGCCGAACCCTCATCGTCCATCGTCATCGCAATGCCGGGGCCCGGCGCCATTGACCCGATGCGCGCGAACGGTATTTTTCGCTTGGCAAGAAAACCGGTAATCAACGGATTTTCGGAATGCGGCGGGGTCAGAATAACGCCGTCGGGTTGCAACGCGGCAATGGTCGCGCCCAGCTCGCGTTCGACATGGTCGTTATGCGTGTCGACCAGCTCGAAAATCATGCGGTACCCATGTTCGGCGCATTTCAGCATTCCGCCAAGCAGCATCTGGTCGACCCAATCGGTGCCCTGCCGCGTCCGCCAGTCGGCAATCGTGCGCTCGCGGTCGTTGATCGCAAGGATCAGGTAGGATCGCGACCCGCTCATCCGCTGTGCGGCGATCGAAGGGACATAACCAAGCCGGTTGATCGAGCCCTGTACGCGGTCCTTCATGGCCGGGCGCACATTGGGTTCGTTATTGATGACACGACTCACCGTCTGCAGGGATACGCCTGCATCGGCGGCAACATGCTTGATGGTGACGGCTTGGCGGCGTCTCGCCATGTTTTATTGGCCCTCTTTGACCCCCTGCATGCAGGCCAGCCCTTTTTCCCTGTCGTCATTGCATTGGTAAATGCGGATCCAGTCGATAAGAAACTCTGCTGGAGTCACGTTGGCCGCGACCCCTTTGTCATTGTTTCTTTCAGACAAGCCGCCTCCAATGGCCAGATTTGCCATGATGTAGAAGGGCTTGTCGAAAGGCGCAACGGGATTTGATTTTGCCAGCGGCGATGCAGTTTCCCATTGACCCGCCTTGACTTCCCAATATTTGCGGCCGTCGAGATAAAAGCGCATCAACCCCTCGCCCCATTCCAATGTCCAAATATGAAAGTCGTCCGATGGCAGCGCGCGCGAGGGCAACGCGACGCGGGTATCGAGAAATTTGTTCTTTGGCGCATAATCGCCAAAGTGAAGCGCGCTGATCATCCGGTTTTCGCCCACACCGCCTTCGCAGACGTCGCAGGTCGCGCCAAGGTTGACGCCTTCCAATATGTCGATTTCGCCCGAAAGCGGCCATTGGCCATAGACGTTGTCGGCGGGCATCATCCAGACGGCGGGCCAGGTCCCCTGGCCCTTGGGCGGCTTGGCGCGAAATTCGACCTTACCATATTTCCAGCTCGACAGGCCCGAGGTGCGGATTTTGCCGGAGGTGAATTCTTGCGTTTTCCGGGGATTGGGTTTTTCAGCAATCTCGGGCGGACGGTCTGGTCCGGTAAATCGTTCCTTATGCGCCTTCAGATGGAGGACGCCATCGGCAACGCGAATATTTTTGGACCGGTCGGTATAGCATTGCCGTTCCTGATTACCGCCGCCCCAGCAGGATTGCTCCGGCTTCCATTTTGTCCGGTCAAGCTGCGTGCCATCGAATTCGTCGGACCAGACAAGGCCCCAGCCCACCTTGGCCGGTTGCGCGTCAACGGTTGTGGAAACGCATCCGCATAATGCAGCGATGGCAAAAGGCAATAATAGTCGCGAACGCATATATATTCTCCCTTGGCCCCCTAAAACGAAAGACGAGCCCAAGTCTTATGACCAAGGCCCGTCTTTTTTGCGACACCGGTTGACGGGCGTTAGAACTGAAACCGTGCGAGGAACGTAAAACGTCGGTCGTTGCGGAATGCGGATCGGGTCAGACGCGTTCCGTCGAAATCGACAACCTGAGACGTCCGGGTTACCTCGTCGAGCAAGTTCACGCCCTGAATACCAAGCTTTATGTTCTCGGTAATCGAATAGAAAATCGATGCATCGAGTTGCCCCGTAGATTCCTGCCAGATCGGCGAGAACGGGAAGATATCGTCACGCGGGGTGATCAAGAAATCCGACCGCCAGTTGTACGCGGCGCGCAAGGCAATCGGTCCTTTTTCATAGAATACCGTCGCATTGACGGTGTGCTTCGAAACCCCCTGAAGCGGCTGCAACGACGCAAAATTGCCACGGTTCCCGATAAGGTCAGGGTTGGAGAAATTGCCCGCATCGACATATGTATAGGTTAATTGCGAACCAAGCCCGCTCAAGAACCCTGGAAGGAAGTCATAAGTCTGCTGATGGCTGATTTCGACGCCCTTCAGCGTTCCGCCCAATTCATTGCTCGGGCCATTGACCTCGACCGGAATGTCGCCATTGGCCGACGGGTAATCAACGACGTTCACACCGCTGCTGACAATTCCCTTTATGTCTTTCAGGAACGCCGATACCGTGATCGATCCGACTGTATCGAAATACCATTCGGCCGAAAGATCGTAACTCCATGACTGGGTCGCCTGAACGTTTCGGTTGCCAGTGAACAGCTGGAACAGAGGGCCCGTTTCCTCCGTGCCATCGGACACCAGATCGGTTGTGTTGTCCGAAATAACCCCGCCAGCTCGGAATAGCGCAAGGTCGGGGCGTGAGATGCCCTTGGAAACCGCGAAGCGGAATAATAACCCGTCACCGACGTCGAGCTTCGCGTTAAAGCTGGGCAGCCAGTGATCGAATTTTATGTCGCGATCATCGACGATCACCTGCCCGGTATGCGCCGCGGCGAACTCGGACTGTCTGGCGCTGGACAATGTGCAGAATCCGGGTCTCTGCTGGCCTGGAACCGTATTGTTG
>JANOPT010000307.1:0-11771 GCA_031421975.1 Sphingomonadales bacterium
AACTAGGCAAGCAACATAGTTGAAATCGCGGCCGCAAGATCGCGGTTATAGTTTTGCGTAATCTGTGCTGTCGGCATGATGTTGAAAGCGTGGAAGGCACCGGGGTAGACGTGCAGTTCGACGGGAACGCCAGCCCCTGCCAGCCTGCGGACATATTCGAGATCTTCTTCCAGAAACAGGTCGAGAGCCCCCGTTGCGATGAAAGTCGGCGGCAGGCCGGACAGGTCGGCGGCCAGTGCTGGCGAGAACCAGCCCGCCCGTGCATCGTCGCACGGATAGTCGCCGCGTAGTGCTTCCCACCCGAAACGGTTATGCGCCCGGGTCCAGATAAACTCGCCCGTGTGCGGCAGGCCGGGTTTTTCCTCGCTGCCGGTCCGGTGGTCGAGCATCGGATAGGTCAAAAACTGCGCGCGTAGCGACACGCTCCCCTCGTCACGCGCCATCAATGCGACCGATGCCGCCAGCCCGCCACCCGCGCTGTCCCCCATTACCGCGATCCGCGACGGGTCGATGCTCCGCTCGGCAGCATTGGCGACAATCCAGTCGAGCGCAGCCATGCAGTCATCCTGAGGACCGGGAAACGGCGTTTCGGGTGCCAGCCGATAATCGACCGATACGATCATAACGCCAAGCGCCACGGCCAGTGCGGCGTTCGCAATATCGTTCGACGGGGTGTAGCCCATCACCATGCCGCCGCCATGAATATGGAGAATGGCGGCCTGCTGCGTCCGGCCCAGCGGGTCGAATATCAGCACGCGAACATCGGGCGCATCGCCTCGGCCTTTGATCAAGGCTTGCTCGGGCTCGATGGCCGTTGCCGGTGCGCCGGGCATGGGCGTGCCAAAAATCGCGCGAATGGCGGGGAGTGTTTCTGCGGTAAATTCAAGCGGGGGAAATGCGTCGAGCATCGGCGCGATTTCGGGATCGACCAAATGGCGTGTATTCAAGACTCCGCGTCCCGCATCGCCCATGTAATGCCGCGCCGGAGCAGCTCGTAATAGACCGGGTAATTCCACGAACAGCGTTCGGGCACCGGATAGAAATCCTGCATCCCCGGCAGGTCATAATGGCCCCGACAATGGCCGAGCGCATTGTAGACGATGCGTCCCTTGCCGATGTCGCGGGTGTAGAGGATCGGCACGACAGTTTCGGGCCAGTCATGATCGACGAAACCCGCGGCCTCGCCTTCAAATCGGGTATGGAGCAAAGTATCGATCGCGGCGGTGGTGTGTGACAAATACAGTTCGTCTTCGATAACGAAGTCGACAATGCCGCGAGTCAGCTCATGGTTGTGGTTGGCAACCTCGACGGTGAAGGTGCCAATCGGCGGATGAGCCTTGAACTGGGTGCCCAGCATTTCCATGACGTCGGGGCGTTCATCGGGTGCGTCCACCCCAGCGTCGGTGAACTTGAGGATCGAGTTGGTGCCATGCAGCGCCAGCCATTTGCCCCCTGCCTCGACCCATTTTCGGATGGCGGCGGCTTCGTGTGTGGTCGGCATGAAGTCGCAGGTGTAAGTGACCAGCATCGAGCACGCTTTCAGCCTTTCGATATCGGCATAATCGCAAGCGACCGTCGTTCGTATTTCGGGATGTTCGGCAAGCAATTTGAGCAATTCCAGCCGGGCAAAATCAATGTCGTGATATTTGCCGACCGCGACGAAATGTGCATCTATCCGTTCTGGCATGACCTATTCCCTGATCGCGCTGGCACCGTCGATGTTCAAATCGGTGCCGCTGGTAAAGCTTGAATCCTCGCAGGAGAGGAAGATGATCGCCCTGGCAACCTCCTCTGCGGTGCCCACCCGGGCCATGGGATGTGCCGATGCCATCATCTTTTCGATCTCATCGACCATTTCGGGACCACCCGCCTGCACATAACGGTCATACATCGGCGTCCGGATCGCACCGGGATGGACCGTATTGGCACGAATGTTCAAGCCGCGTGCCGCGCAATCGAGCGCCACAGTGCGCGTCAAATGGGTAACGCCCGCCTTCGAGGCGCAATAGGCAGCCATCGTGCCGCTCGCCCGATGGGCAAGCATCGATCCGACATTGACGATTGTCGCGGCTTCACCTGACGCAGCCAATGCGGGAATCGCAGCGCGGCATCCGTAGAATGTGCCGTTTAGATTGATGTCGATATGCCGGTGCCAGCTATCGAGATCAACGTCGACCGTATTGCCGGGTTCGGATATGCCCGCGATATTGCACAGGCTGGTCAGCTTGCCGAAACGCTCGACCGTTGTCGCAACGGCGACTTCCCACGCCTTCAGATCGCGCACATCAAGCGCAATCGCATCGGCATTGGGCCCAAGCTCTGCCGACAGCGACTTGGCCTTGTCCAACTGGATATCGCCAAGCATCACGCTGCCGCCTTCGGCGACGATCATGCGGCCGAGCACGCCGCCGATTCCCTCCGCACCGCCCGAAACCAGTGCAACCTTGCCCGACATCCGCCCCATATTATCGCTCCAATATTGCCACGCCCGACAGGCCGGGGGCGCCGTAGACATGGCTATAGGCGGTTTTTGGCGCATTCGGAACCTGCCGCGCACCGCCGCGCCCGCGAAGCTGGACAGTGTTCTCGTAGACCTGCCGCAAGCCCGACGCGCCGACAGGTTCGCCGCAAGCCAAGCAGCCACCGTCAGTGTTTACCGGCAGTTTTCCGTTAATTTCGGTGCGCCCTTCGGCGAGCCACTGCTCCTGCTCTCCATCCTTGCAGAAGCCGTTTTCCGCCATGTGCATGATTTCCGCGCCCGATTCGGTATCCTGCAACTGGGCAACATCAATGTCTTCCGGCCCGATTCCTGCCGCCTGAAATGCCGCATTGGACGCCAGCACGGTCGGCTTGCCTCCATTGTCGATATCGACCGATGGCGCAAACACCTCGAACGATCCGGGAGGCCGTGTCCGCACCGCAACGCTGGCAATCTTGATCGCATCGGCGCCCAGTTCCTTCACCTTCTTTTCGCTGGCAAGGATCAAGGCAACCGCCCCCTCGGCAGGCGAGCAGAACATATATTTGGTCAGCGGATCGTTGATCATCGGCGCGTTCATGATCGTTTCGAGATCGACCGGCGAGCGCCGCCATGCATGATCCGTGCGCTCCCCGTTGCGAAACGCCTTTTCGGCAACGCGGCCAAGTGTCTCGCGGCTGATGCCGTGCAGGGCCATATAACGCTGGATCTTGAGCGCAAAGAACTGCGTCGTCAGCATCATGCCGGTTTGCCCATACCATTCAGGCAGACCGTAATCAGCGGGCTTGGCATTGAACGCGCCGCGCGGGTGTTTGTCGAAACCCACCGCCAACGCAACATCGAATTCCCCCGCCGCAATCGCATTCCGCGCCGACGACAGCGCACTGCCCCCCGTTGCACAGCCATTGCTGACGTTAATGAACGGAAGGCCGGTCAGCCCAAGCTCGTTGACCATGATATCGGCGCTTCCGGCCGCTGCCGAGCCGCCATAGGCACATTCGACATCGCCCCACTGAAGCCCTGCATCCGCCATCGCCTCGCGAACCGCAAACACACCTTGGTCACGGCCCGATCGGCCCTCGGTGCGACCAAAGCGATGGATGCCCGCGCCGATGATATAGACGTCTCTCATGATATTGTCTCCGGTCGGAAGGCGTAAGTGGAACGGTGCTCGTCAAAGGGCGCTACAACAAATTCCATGGCCATGCCCAATTTCAGGCCTTCGAGTGCCGCGCCAACTATCCGCGTCTCGACGATCGTTTCGTTCGGCAGTTCAACAAAACCGAGCAGATAGGGTTCAAACGCTTCGGGACCGTCATAGGGTTCTTTCGGCCTGAAATCCTGCCGGGTCCAAGACCATAAGGTGCCGGTGCGCGACAGGGGATAAATCTCGACGTCGTGTGCGGCATCACCATTTGGCATCGGGAACACAATCCTGCCGCTCGGCAGTCGCCCGCCGATCAGATGCGGACTGGGTTCGTCGGTCCACAAGTCGGCGGCAATAGGGATCAACGTCTGGGTCATCTGATATTCTCCAACGGGCGTGCGCGTGGCACATCTCCCTCGCTTATCGTCACTTAGCCCTGAAACGAGCGGCAGCGCGACAATTGAAAATGCTAGGGCCGTAACCACCATATTCTGCTAGTGTTGTGTTTCGGTGGAGTGAGGTAGCCTCGGCCTATGGAGTTGCAAAAAGCACAGGCGACCGAGGGGCGCAGTTATCGCTTCTACGTGTTGGCGATGCTAACGATCACTGCAATGTTCAGCATCGTTGACCGGCTGATTCTGTCGATCCTGCTGCAAGACATCAAGACGGAATTCCAGTTCACCGATACCCAGATTGGCCTGATCACCGGCATCGCGTTCACGCTGTTCTATGTTCTGTTTTCCGTGCCGCTCGGCTGGATCGCAGACCACAAAAATCGCAAGACAATTGTCGCCATCTGCCTTGCGGCGTGGAGCGCGATGACCGCATTCCACGGTGCCGCTGTCGGCTTTTGGTCGCTATTCCTATGCCGGATTGGCGTTGGAATTGGTGAAGCCGGAAGCGGACCTGCGTCAAGCTCGCTACTTGCGGACTATTTCCAAGAGCATGAGCTAGCGAAAGCCTTCGGTGTCCTGACCTTGGGTGCCACCGCCGGCACCGGGCTTGGCTTGATGACCGGCGGTTTCATCGCCGATCTTTGGGGTTGGCGCATGGCGTTTGTGGTTTTGGGCGTGCCCGGCATCATCCTTGCGGGCTTCATCTACTTTACCGTCAAAGAACCAGAACGCGGCCGCTATGCTGCGCCACAACCACATATCGCCACCGGCGATAGCTGGCGTCAGACGATGGCGTCGCTGGCACGCAACACCGTCTATATGCGCGTTACGATCAGCTATGCGCTGCTGAACGTCATCGGCTACGCAATGGTGCTGTGGCTCGCTGCTATCATGATTCGCAACTTTGGCCTTTCGACAGGAGATGTTGGATTTTATCTCGGCTTGGCCTTCATCGTTGGCGGCATTCCCGGGCCGATCTTTGGCGGCTATTTGGGCGATATACTGGCTAGGAAAAACCCGAGATGGCGCGCGTGGCTGCCTGCCATTGCCGGACTCATTTGTCTGCCCGTCTATTATGTGTGCGTTATCATGACCACCAGCTTCTGGCCCTTCCTAGCGCTGTTTTGCCTCGGCTATTTCATCTTCCTGTTCGCCACCCCATCAACGCTCGCCCTTATGCAATTGTCGGTCGAGCCCGGTCAGCGCGCATCGGCATTGGCCATCGCGATGCTCGTCAACAATCTGGTCGGTCAAGCCATAGGGGCGTTTCTAGTTGGTTCATTGAGCGACGCTCTGGCTCCGGCTTATGGCATCATGTCGCTCAACTATGCTGTCATGTCGATATGCGCTGTATTTGGCGTCCCCGGCGCCTTATATTATGTCTGGACAGCATCCGCGATCAAAAGCGAGGGCACGGTATCCCCTCAAAAAGGCCAATAGGCGATAGTCAGGTCGGTGTTAGATTGTCGGCAAAGCGGTTGGAGAGACGTTAAATGGTTGAAACATACACGGGACATGATCGGTCGAATGGCACGCCGCTGGTGGACGTACTGGCGAGCGATGCGGTCAGGCCGCCCGCCATCTTTTTCGAAGAATCGCCGATGGCACCCGGCGTCACCAATGTGGAAGTCAGCCGCTACTGGACCCGAGAAGAACATGACCTTGAAGTGGAACGCTTGTGGAAGCGGGTTTGGCAAATGGCGTGTCACGAGGATGACATCCCCAATGTCGGCGATACGCATGTTTATGATATTGCTGGCCTGTCCTATATCGTCGTCCGGCAGTCGGAGTCCGAAGTAAAGGCGTTCCCCAATGCCTGTATGCACCGCGGGCGTTCGCTTTGCGACAATCACCGCAAAGGTTTGAAGGTATTGCGCTGCCCCTTTCACGGCTGGTCGTGGTCGCTGGATGGCACGTTAAAGGAAGTGCCTTGCCACTGGGATTTCCCGACCGTGACGGTGGAAGAATATTCGCTGCCGGAGGTGCGCGTCGGCCATTGGGGCGGGTGGATATTCATCAACCCCGATCCCGATTGCGAGCCACTGGAAGATTTCCTCGGCGATATCGACCGGCATTTCCAGGTGCCCTTTGCGCGGCGGTACAAGGCGGCGCATCTGGTCAAGCGCCTGCCCTGCAACTGGAAGGTCGCGCAGGAAGCCTTTATGGAATCCTACCATGTCATCGGCACGCATCCCGAACTGTTGCCGGCATTTTCCGATGCCAATTCCAAATATGACGTATGGGACAACATCTCGCGCGCGATGTCGCTGACTGGACCGCCCAGCCCGCACACGGACTTGACCAAACCCGACGATACCGCCTTCCCCGATGGCAAGGTATTCCAGAGCTTTGTTCATCCGATCAGCAAACATGTGTTCCGCCGCATCGAGGAAAACCGCGTTGAGGTTACTTTACCCAATGGCAAGACCGGTATTTTCGATATGCACGCCAATCATATCGAGGGCGAAGTGCAATCGGCCGATCCGCATATGTGCAACTGGATCGCCGGCAAGATCGCGCCCGGCGAGGAAGACATGCCATCAGGCGGGCCGGTCGAAAGTTCGCACCATTACCGCGCGCAAATGGCACAGGCACGGCGCGAAACTATGCGTCCGAGCTTTGGCGACATGGTCGATACGATCAGCGACGCAGACCTCATCGATCCGATCTTTTTCAGCGTCTTTCCCAACATCAGCCCGTGGATCGACTATAACCCGATCTTCTATCGCTTCCGTCCCGATGGCAATAATCCCGAACAATGCCTACACGAGGTGATGTTCATGGTTGCCCTGCCCGAAGGTGCCGACCGTCCGCTGCCTGCCAAATGCACCTTCCTCGACTTGGAGGATGATTACACGCAAGCCGCTGAATTTGGCAGCTATCTGACCAAAGTATTCAATCAGGACGCGCTCAATCACTCGATGGTGCAAAAAGGATTGCACAACCATCCCAAGGGCGAGGTGATTTTCGCGAGCTATCAGGAAAGCAAAATCCGCCATTTCCATGAAACGCTGAACAAATGGCTGGGTAGCGAGGTGGCACCGAAGAGCCATTAGGCCATGTCAGCCGATAACGTGCCAATCCCGGATGGCTTTGTCCTTGCGCGATTTTCGCCCGGGTTTCTTGAAGTGTCCGGACCCTATTTCCTGAAGCCGGAAGCGGGATTGACCATCATTGGCTGCCGCATCGCGGACCAGCATATGAACTATACTGGTGTTGCCCATGGCGGTTTCTTGGCGACGCTTGCCGATGCTGCGCTCAGCTTGCAGCTGTATAACAGCACCGAAGCCAAGTTGCCCGTAGCAACAGTCAGCATGACCACCAACTTTCTCGGCGCTGCCAAATTGGGTGAATGGATCGAGGCGACCGGCAAAATCGACCGGATCGGGGGTCGGCTGGCCTACGCGCATGGTTCGATCCGGAGCGGTGACCGGATGCTAGCGACCATGAGCGGCGTTTTTAACATTGTGCGCCCGTCTGATTCCGACCTTTCTGCGGCGTAAGGCCGGACGCGCTCAACCTTTTTGATAGTTGTTGATACGCGGGCAATGTCTAGCTTTCCTACAAAAGCACAGCCGTCATGAGGGATGACGGTAAAGTGCTGATTTGTCGGAGAGGAACAAATCATGACGGCGAGGACTCTAACACAATCATTGAAAGTAACCTGCCTGACGGGCGCGGCCATTGGCAGTTTGATACTGCCGCAAGTGGCGCTGGCGCAATCGGACACCCCTGACGACGAGGACGATGCAATCATTCTCGTTACCGCCCGCAAGGCAACAGAGACGTTGCAGGAGGTGCCGGTCACGGTGACTGCGATTGGCGGCGATTTGATTGCCAACGACCAAACGACCAAACTTGAGCAGATCGGCAACCGTGTTCCAACGCTGAGCGTCCAGCCAGGTGGATCGGGTTCCGGCGGGTCGATAGCGCTGCGCGGTGTAGGCTCTTCCGCCATCTCCGCAGCATTCGATTCAGCCGTTGCACTCGATATCGACGGCATCCAGCTAAGCTCGATGCGGCTGGTTCAGGCCGGCTTTTTCGATGTTTCGCAAATTGACGTGCTTAAGGGTCCGCAATCGCTGTTCTTCGGCAAAAGTGCGTCCGCCGGGGTGGTTTCGCTCCGCTCGAACGATCCGACCCCCGAATGGCAGTTTGGCGGCAAGGCGTCTTACGAATTCGAAGAAAAAGGCTATGTCGTCGGCGGATTTATTTCAGGCCCGATAACCGATACGCTCGGTATCCGGATTGCGGCGCAATATAACGACATCGAAAAATATGTGGAAATCCAGCCCGGTTTTCCGGTGGTCAAACCCAATCGCGGGCTGCGCGACTTTATCGGTCGACTGACCCTGAACTGGAACCCGACAGACCGGTTCACGGCCAATTTCAAGCTTAATTACATTACCAACAAAAATGACGGCGCTATCGCCCATCAGGACATCGACTGCGGCCCCAATGGCCGGGCCGACGAGGTAGTCCTGCTGGGTGGTGCAATTGCGGTTCCTTCGGGCGCAAACTGCAACACCAGAGACAAGTTTTTCGCAATCGGCGACCCTTCAGCCACCCAGAACAGTAATTATCCGACCGGCAGCGCCGCCGGAGATGGCAGATATCCGGGCCGGCCGTTCGGCGAGACCGAGATATGGCTGGCGCGGCTGCGCTTTGATCTCGACCTGAACGAAACGCTGAAACTCACTTCGGTGACAGGCTATTTCGACATCGATTCGGTCGATTCCGATACCTACAGCTCGGTCGGCGTCGGCCCCGCTTTCAATCCGAACGGCGTGCCAGTTGCAGCAATCGCACCGCGCTTGGCTGCGGTGAACTTGCCCGGTTCATCGCAAGGCTTCGGATCGAGCGACCCACGCAACACGACCGAGCAATATACTCAGGAACTGCGCCTCTCGAGCGACTTTGACGGCCCGTTCAATTTCAATGTCGGGGCGTTTTACGAAGATCGCGACATCAGCTTCAACACCTCGCAACAGGGCGTGAATATCTCGATCATTGCGCTCGATCCGATAACGGGTAGCGCCTTCGACTGGTACAAGAAGCACCGCACCCGTACCACGGCTGTCTCGCTGTTCGGTAGCGGCATATTCGACATCACCGACAGGCTTGAGCTTTCCGGCGGGTTGCGCTGGACCAAGGAGAAGAAGATCAACACCATTTCGGTGCCCTATGTGCACCTCTTCCTGTCGTCAGGGCCGGCATTTATCGATTCCGGTTTCTTTTCGGGACCGATCGAGTTCAAAGACACCAACGTCTCGCCGGAAGTTGCCCTACGGTACGAAGTGACCGACGATGTGAGTGTCTATGCTGCCTACAAGACCGGATACAAATCCGGCGGCATCGACAACAGTGCGCTACCGTCTTCCAACCTGCTTGGCCTCGACGATCCCGCCACGCGCGACGCGGTTGCGGCCGGACTGATCTACAAATCGGAAACGGCCAAAGGTGGCGAAGTGGGTGTTAAGGCGCAGTTTGCCGACCGCTCGATAACGCTGAACACTTCCGCATTCTATTATGTCTTCAGCGATCTTCAGCTTCAGGTGTTCAACGCGGCAACGATCCAGTTCCGCACGTTCAACGCAAGCGAGCTGACCACCAAAGGCTTCGATGTCGATTTGTCCTGGCGCACGCCGGTTGATGGCCTGCGGATTATAGGTGCGCTGGCCTATACCGATGCCAAATTCACCAAGTCGCTGCCCTCAGAAATCTTTGCCGGTGTCGATCTGGAAGGCCGCGCCGCCGCCCGTGCCCCGAAGTGGGCCGGGAATATCGGCTTTGACTGGGGTGTACCGCTCGGCGATGCCATCGAAATCGGGTTAAACGGCAATTTTGCGTTCTCCAGTTCGTATTTCACCACGACGACCAGCTTTACGGACCTGAAGCAAAAAACCTATGGCACGGTTGATGGCGGCATCTCAATCGGTCACCCCGATGGGAATTGGAAACTGGCATTGGTGGGGATCAATCTTACCGACAAAATCTATGCCACCACCAGCGGCGGCCGTCCATTCCTGGCCGGTACGCCCTTGGGCGTGCCCGGCAGCCCGACCTATGTGCCGGTCGGTGACGATCTGAACGTGAACTACAATCGCGGACGTCAGCTGTTTGTGGAGGCCAGCTTCAAATTCTGATCATCTTCATGTGATTATTGGATACAGAGGCCGCCCGTTTTGGGCGGCCTTTTTTGTTGCGGTATCGGCGTACGCGCCGATTGACGACGGGGTTTGCTGGTTTATGTTGCGGCAGAAACCCGCACCGGTATCGCGCTTTGCAGCACCATGCCGGTTATCGGGTCCATCGCTTCGACATCGTCGATCAGCCGATTGGTCGAACCGCCTTTTTCATGCACCTCATCCTTGCCTGCATCGTCATCGCCAAACGCGTGCGACATGGAAATGACGCCACGGCGCACCTTGTCACTGGCCTGCGTCACCGCAAAAATCGAGGCGACTTTCGAGCTGATCTCGATGACATCGCCGTCGGAAATTGATAGCGCGGCAAGGTCGTCGGGGTGGAAGAACGCCGGGTTGGTCGGCATCTTTTTCTTGAGATGCGGAAAGGTATGGCCGTTGCTGTTATACCGGTGTTTCGAGCGGCGCGATATTAGACGGAAGTCGAACCCGTCGGCATCGGGTGGGTTTGCGGCAAATGCCTTGAAGGCGTCGGGCATAGCCCCTGCATCGAGATGAAATTTCTCTGCTGCATCGTCGTCTGCTGCGCCGATGATGGCGTGCTGGTCATGATAAAAAACAGCGCTTCCCGGGCGAGGGTGTGCCTGGGCGTCGGCCCTCGCTTTGCCAGGACTTACGAGGCTGCCATGCGAGATCAGATCCAGCATAGTAACCTTGTCGGGGCAGGCCTCCATCGAGCATTCGCCGCCGGGGAATGCCAGTTGCAGACCCATATGCTTGGCGATCCACCAGAGCATTTCATATTCATCCATCGTATCGCCCGGCGGCGGGACCATTGCCTCGGTATAATGGGCATAAGGCTCTTCGCAAAAGGCTTGCGAGACGTTGTTGATGTCTTCGCGTTCGAGGCACATGCTGGGGGCCAGAATCAGGTCTGCGCGCTTGGCGCTTGCCGACATCCAAGGGTCGATCTGGATGAACAACTCAACGGTATCGAGTGCCTTGCGAACCTTGTGCTGGTTGGGAAAAGCAATTTCGGGATTGCCGCCGATCGAGATGAGCACCTTCACCTGTCCTTCACCCGGCGTCAGAATTTCATCGGCAAGCACCGGACATGGCATTTCCTGACCCAGTTTGCCGATCCCCCTGATCCGCGATTGGGCAAAACCTTCGCCGAACATCGCAACCGGCGGCGCGACCTGCGCCTTTTTCGGCCCTGCAGCAAAAGGCATGAAGACCATAGGATTGGCGACCTTGTCGCCTTCTTGGTTGAAGCGCGCGCAGATGATGTTGAGCGCGCAGACGAGATATTCGGTAAGTGTGCCGTTGCCCGCCATTTCCGGACCAGTGCCCGTCACGACCTTACCTTTGGTTGCCTTTGCAAACATCCGCGCAGCCCTTGTCAGCTCGTCCGCATCGACGCCCGCCCGCTCGGCGGCGATATCGGGCGTGAATTCGGCGACCGCGTCGGCCAAGGCGTCAAAGCCCTCGACATGCGCGGCAACAAAATTTTGATCGTATAACCCTTCGGCGATAATGACGTTCAACATGCCACCTAGCAACGCAGGATCCTCGCCGGGTTTGACCTGCAGATAGATGTCCGC
>JANOPT010000308.1:0-4632 GCA_031421975.1 Sphingomonadales bacterium
GTATGCGGTTGCGTCCGACCCGTTGCTATGGGAAGTGCATCCGGCCTGGGATCGTTATAAAGAGCCGGTATTCCGTCAGTATTTTGCTGGCGCGATGGCGTCGCGCGGCGCATTGGTCGTCATCGACCGGCCCACGGGCAGGATCATTGGTGGCAGCCGTTACGCGAATTTCGTGGCCGATCGAAACGAGGTCGAAATCGGCTGGAGTTTCCTGGCGCGCGATTATTGGGGCGGGGCTTATAACCGCGAGATGAAGTCGCTGATGCTGACGCACGCCTATCGTTACGTCGATTGCGTACGCTTCAACATTGGCGCCACCAACGTGCGCTCGCGCCGGGCAGTGGAGAAGATCGGCGCGCGTCTCGACGAGGAATATGTGCCCGCAGCGATCAACGGGGTGCCGCCGGTGCTGCACGTCATCTACCGCTTGAGCCGCGACGAAGCAGACGCAGCGAATATGCTTTTGGGAGGAAACAACCATGACGGAAAGCCCATTAGAGCGTAATTTCTGGCGATACTGGTTGAGCGGACTGCTGATACTGGCTGCGATGATTGCCATGAATCCTTGGTTCACCAACGACGTTTCGCCCTGGGGCATCCGCGACCATCAAGCCGCAGCCACAGCGATGCGGGTGGATGCAATCCAGGCGGCCTGGAATGCCGCCGGAGTAATGGACCTGGCGCGCATGGGAATGGCCATCGACCTGATTTATATCGGCGTGTATTCATTCGGCGCGTTTTGCGGTGGACGGCTATTCGCGTCATCGGCGTCATCGGCGTTGCGACGTCTGGGTTGGGTTATTGTTGCTGCCGCCGTCATTGTTGGAATGGCCGATTACATCGAGACGATCTGCCAGCTTATTCAAGCCGTGACTTTCAAAGGCAGCGACCGATTGGCAGGCATCGCTGCCACCGCGCAGCCGATTAAAACGACAGCATTTCTAACCAGCTTTTTTGGTCTGCTAGCGGCATTGGCAGTTCGACGAATGACACGCCCTGCGTCTTGACGGAGACGAATGAAAGTTTCACCATTGCGTCATAATATTTGCTGGGAGCAAAGCATGAAACATCTGGTGTCCGTCGCCGCTTTGGCGTTCGCTACTCTGTCAATTCCTTCAATTGCCGTTGCACATGACGAAAAACCGACTGCTGCTGCGCCATCGGCGGCCGATGCCGACGCATTTGTCGCCGCCGCCGAAAAGGATCTGTTCGACTTTTCGGTCGAGGGCGCACGCATATCTTGGGTAAACGCCACGCACATTACCGACGACACCGACGCGCTGGCCGCGCGCTATGGGGAAATCGGTACGGAAAAGTCGGTGAAATATGCGCTTGAGGCGGCCAAGTTTCAGTCGTTGCCCGGGCTTTCCTTCGATACCAAGCGCAAACTTGACATATTGCGCGGGGGTATCGTGTTGCCTGCGCCTACGACCCCAGGGGCCGCCGCAGAGCTGGCCACGATCTCGACAAAGCTGCAGTCGGCATATGGCAAGGGCAAGGGGACGCTAGGCGGCAAGGACGTCAACGGTTCCGATATCGAGGCCGAGATGGGATCGAACCGCAACCCCGACCAGCTTAAGGAAATGTGGGTCAGTTGGCATGACAATGTCGGCGCGCCGATGGGCAAGGATTATGCCCGGATGGTCGACATCGCGAACCAGGGTGCCAAGGAGCTCGGCTATGCCGACGTCGGTGCCATGTGGCGTTCAGGCTATGATATGCCCGCAGATGATTTTGCGAAGCTTACCGATAAATTGTGGATCGAGGTCAAGCCGCTTTACGATGAACTCCACACCTATGTCCGTACCCAGCTGAACAAGAAATACGGCAATACGGTGCAATCGAAAACGGGTCCGATCCGCGCGGACCTGCTGGGCAATATGTGGGCGCAGGAATGGGGTAATATTTATGATGTCGTGGCTCCGGCGGGGTCGGGTGACATTGGTTATGACATCGGTGAATTATTACTAGCTAAAGGCTATAAACAGACCGATCCGGCGGATTTCACTGCCAGCCGTAGCAAGGCTGAAAAGGATACGGTCAAGGTCGGTGAAGACTTTTTCTCGTCACTGGGCTTCGCGCCGTTGCCAAAAACTTTCTGGGATCGATCGCAGTTTATCAAGCCTGCCGATCGCGAAGTCGTGTGTCATGCGTCTGCGTGGGACCTCGACAATGTCGACGATCTGCGGATCAAGATGTGCATCAAGGTCAACACCGACGATTTCGTCACGATCCATCATGAGCTTGGGCATAATTATTATCAGCGCGCCTATAACAAGCAGCCCTATCTGTATCTGAATGGCGCGAATGACGGTTTTCATGAAGCTATTGGCGATGCCATCGCCCTGTCGATTACGCCCGATTATCTCGTTCAAATAGGCCTGCTTGACGCATCAAAGGTGCCCGGCGCCGATAAGGACAACGGGTTGTTGCTGCGCCAGGCCATGGACAAGGTTGCGTTCTTGCCGTTCGGGCTGCTGATCGACAAGTGGCGCTGGGGCGTTTTTGATGGGTCGATTACACCTGCCACTTACAACAAGGGATGGACGGACTTGCGCTTGCAATATCAGGGCATCGTGCCGCCGGTGGAACGCGCTGCTGACCGGTTCGATCCCGGAGCGAAATATCATATTCCCGGCAGCACGCCGTACACCCGGTATTTCCTTGCCCGCATTCTGCAGTTTCAGTTTTATAAGGCCGCCTGCGACACGGCGGGCTGGAAAGGGCCGCTGCATCGCTGTTCTTTTTACGGTAACAAGGACGTTGGAACCAAGTTGAACGCGATGCTGGAGACGGGCGCATCGAAACCATGGCCTGACGCTTTACAAGCGTTTACTGGTACGCGGGAGATGTCTGGCAAACCCATGCTGGAGTATTTCGCGCCGTTGATGAAGTGGCTGAAAACGCAAAACAAGGGCGTAAAAAAGGGCTGGTAAACTAACTTGCGCGGTCGGGTTCTGTGGACACGACCGCGCACAGACCAATCGGAATTAGGTCGTCTTTGACGCTGGCTTTGTAGGCGCTTTTCGAACAGCCGGTTTTCTGGGAGCCGGCTTTTTCGCAGCTGAAGTCTTGGGCGTGGCGGCCGGTTTCTTTGGTGGTGCTGGACGGGTCGCCGGCTTTTTCGCAGCAGGTTTTGCCGCATTACCTGTTTTCTTGTTATACAATTTAGTGCCGACGACCGCAGCGGCTGCGGTCGCGATAACGGCGCCAGCCACGGCGGCCGATTTGCCTGGATTGCCCTTGATCGCCGATCCTGCGGTTGTGGCCGCGCCGCTTGCTGTTTCCAGCGCGCCTTTTGCGGTTTCCGATGCAGATTTTGCTGCGGACTTTGCGCTGCCGGTCAAGCTATCGGCAAGTTCGCGGAATTTGGCTTTGGCTTTATCCAGCGTCCCGCTTGGCTGTGGACTTTTTGACATGATGCTACTCCTCCTGATGATATCCGATAGGCGTAAATCGTTGAAACCACGTTTCGTTCCTGTTTACGATCATCTAAATGGCGGCTCGTTGAAGGCGCGCAGTTTGCGGCTGTGCAAGCTGTTGCCTGCTTCGCGCAGCAATTCGCAGGTCTGAATCCCGATTTGCAAATGGGCAGCGATCGCTTCTTCGTAAAACCGGTTGGCTTGTCCGGGCAGTTTGATCTCGCCGTGCAGCGGCTTGTCGGAAACGCACAACAATGTTCCGTAAGGCACCCTGAAGCGATAGCCCTGCGCGGCAATAGTCGCCGACTCCATGTCGATGGCAATCGCGCGGCTTTGTGAAAACCGTAGCGCGGATGCGGAATATCGCAGCTCCCAATTGCGGTCGTCGGTGGTGACCACTGTGCCGGTCCGCATCCGGCGTTTCAAGTTGGCACCGCTTTCGCCGGACACGCGTTCAGCGGCGGCGGCAAGAGCCTGCTGCACCTCGGCTATCG
Source organism: Sphingomonadales bacterium (assembly GCA_031421975.1). Lineage (GTDB taxonomy): Bacteria > Pseudomonadota > Alphaproteobacteria > Sphingomonadales > Sphingomonadaceae > Sphingorhabdus_B. The sequence continues at coordinate 3,917 of JANOPT010000308.1, forward strand.
GCGGAATCGGGATTTCGGGCGGCAATACCTCATCAAGAATATGGTCATCGCGCAGATAGGCATGGGCCAGGACATAGTCGCCGATCCGTTGCGTTTCGCGCAGTCCGCCACAATGGCCGATCATCAGCCATGCTTCGGGCCGCATCACCGCCAGATGGTCGCAAATAGTTTTGGCATTGGAGGGGCCAACGCCAATGTTGACCAGGGTAATGCCCGACTGGTCAGGCGCGATCAGATGGTAGGCTGGCATCTGGTGTCGCCGCCAGGTGCTGTCGGCCACCAGTTGCGCTGCGTTATCGGTCGGCTGGTCAACATACAGGCCGCCCGCGCCGGATAGCGCTGTGTACCGCCCGTTACCGACCTGTGTACAGGCCCAGCTGACGAATTCATCGACATAGCGATGGTAGTTAGTAAACAGGATATAATGCTGAACATGTTCGGGCGGCGCGCCAGTATAATGCCGCAATCGGGCCAGCGAGAAATCGGTGCGTAAGGCGTCGAACAGCGCCAATGGTGAATTGTCGCTACCCCTGGTGCGAAGCAACCCATCGGCGATTTCATCACCGATATCGGCAAGTTCGGTCGTTGGAAAATACCGCGCGAGCTCGCTTGGGCTGACGGTGCCCAGTTCGAGGTCTGCCGATCCGTCGAGCACGTATGGAAAAGGAATTTCCTGTGCGCTGCGTCCAACGGTCACATCGACTTCATATTGTTCG
>JANOPT010000309.1:0-1699 GCA_031421975.1 Sphingomonadales bacterium
GATCGCTGCTCTTGTCCACTTTGGATGAAGTCGGGCTTGGCGGCAAATCTGTTAGGATTCTGTTTACCATGTTAGCCAAAACGAAAGGCAACGACATCTCCTGACGGGAAATTGACATGAGCCTGAATATCCTGATCGCCGACACGCAAGCCCCCGAAATCGAACAGATGCTGATCGGGAACAGCGCCGCGATGGTCGCCCTGCGCGATATGGTCAGACGGGTTGCGCGTTCGTCTGCATCCGTCCTGATTTGCGGTCAGTCGGGTTCGGGAAAGGAAGTCGTCGCCCGGGCAATTCACACCGCGAGCACGCGTGCTGCCAAGCCTTATGTCGCGCTCAATTGCGGCGCCATTCCAGCCCAACTCATCGAATCAGAATTGTTCGGTCATGAAAAAGGGGCGTTTACCGGCGCTCAGAACCGCCGCACGGGTCACTTCGAAAATGCCGACAAGGGCACGCTTTTTCTCGACGAAATTGGCGATATGCGTTTCGATATGCAGGTCAAACTGCTTCGGGTTCTGGAAGATGGCCTGGTATCGCGGGTCGGCGGCAACAGCGCGCTGCCGGTCGACGTCCGCATCATATCGGCAACGCACCAGAATATCGACGAGGCGATTACCGAGGGCCGCTTTCGCGAGGACCTGTTCTTCCGGTTGGGGGTCGTGCTGCTGCACGTGCCAAGCCTTGCCGAACGCGTCGACGATATCCCGCAATTGATCGCTCATTTTCAAAAGGGCAAGAGCATCGCAGCGTCATGTCATTTCGATGCGTCGGCGATCCAGCGGCTGATGCAGCATAGCTGGCCCGGCAATGTCCGGGAACTTCGCAATGTCATCGAACGGGCCAGCGTCCTGTTTTGCGGCGAAACGGTCGATGCGTTCGGTGCCGATCAGTTGCTCGGCCGTGCAGCGGTCAAGCCGTCATCCATGACGATCCCGGCACCGGTGGCGACCGACCAGGTCGCGTTATCGTCTGCCAACGGACACATCGACCTTAAGGCCCATATCGAGCGGATCGAGCTTGACCGGATCCAGAACGCGCTGGACCGGGCGGAAGGTGTCATCTCCGAAGCGGCGCGCATGCTGACGCTTAAACGCACCACGTTGATCGAAAAAATGCGGAAATATGGCGTCGAGCGGATGGCGGCTTAATAAAATTCAACCAGCGGCCTTGCCTCCCGCTCGCTAATTTGCCGATCGGGCATCGGCGACTGTGCTTCGACCAGCGACACCGCAACGCGCTCGGCGTGGACGATTGTCACCGTTGCCGACGCGAGGCGTGACACCTGACGCCTGGCTGCCGCATTGTCCCCGGCAACGGGCGTGGCCGCGATCAGTAAAGACAAAAGCGTGATCATCCCGAAAGGTAAACGACCTATTTACCAATCGCGGCAAGGCAAAAAAGAGTTGATAGCCGGGCCATTGCCGACAAAATACGGAAAGCATCGACTTTCCTTTGGCGATGTACCGATATGTTACAAAGGCAGCGCCAATCCTCAACCGATAAAGTCTGTTGCGCGCCTGCGGGACCTTTGCTAGTGGCGCGCTCCTACCTGTCGAGGCGCGTGCGGCCATGGCGGAATTGGTAGACGCGCAACGTTGAGGTCGTTGTGGGCGAAAGCCCGTGGAAGTTCGAGTCTTCTTGGCCGCACCAGACAGCCTGTTTCAGGCTTTCGCCTTCAAGCTTTGCGCGACACTTA
>JANOPT010000310.1:0-1711 GCA_031421975.1 Sphingomonadales bacterium
GGATATCCAGGCGATGGTCGATTGGCAGAAGGAAGCCAAGTCCACCCGCGAAATCCAGTATCGCCCTGCCCGTGTGCTGTTGCAGGATTTTACCGGCGTGCCGTGCGTCGTCGACCTCGCTGCGATGCGCGATGCGATGACCGCGCTCAAGGCTGATCCGGCCAAGATCAATCCGCTGGTGCCGGTGCATCTGGTGATCGACCACTCGGTGATGGTCGACGAATTCGGCCACCCCAAGGCCGCCGAACAGAATGTCGAAATCGAATATCAGCGCAATGCAGAGCGTTATGACTTCCTGAAATGGGGGTCTAAGTCGCTCAACAATTTCAAGGCTGTTCCTCCCGGAACCGGCATTTGCCATCAGGTCAATCTGGAGCATATCGCGCAAACCGTGTGGACTTCGGTCGCCCCTGACGGCGCGACCATCGCCTATCCCGATACCTGCGTTGGCACCGACAGCCATACGACGATGATCAATGGCCTTGGCGTGTTGGGCTGGGGCGTTGGCGGGATTGAGGCCGAGGCCGCGATGCTTGGGCAGCCGGTGTCGATGCTCATCCCTGAGGTGGTTGGGTTCAAACTCACCGGCGCGCTCGCCGAAGGCGTGACCGCGACCGATCTGGTGCTGACCGCGACGCAGATGTTGCGCGCAAAGGGCGTGGTTGGGCGTTTTGTCGAATATTACGGGCCGGGGCTGGCGTCCTTGTCGCTTGCCGACCGCGCGACGCTTGCTAATATGGCGCCCGAATATGGCGCGACCTGCGGTTTCTTCGGCATCGATGAGAAAACGCTCGATTATCTCCGCCTGACCGGGCGCGAAGAGGACCAGATTGCTTTGGTCGAGGCCTATGCCAAGGAGCAGGGACTTTGGGCCTATGCCGATATGGCGGACCCGATTTTCACCGATACGCTGTCGCTCGATATGGCAACCGTGGTGCCGTCGCTTGCCGGGCCAAAGCGCCCGCAGGACAAGGTTATCCTGACCGAGGTCGACAATGTGTTCAACGACGACCTCGCCTCGGTTTACAAGCATGACGGTGCCAAGCGCGTTCCGGTTGAGGGCAAAACCCACGATATCGGCGACGGCGATGTGGTGATTGCGGCGATTACGTCGTGCACCAATACCTCAAACCCGAGCGTTCTGGTCGCGGCAGGCTTGGTCGCGCGTAAGGCGAATGACTTTGGTTTGAAGCCCAATCCTTGGGTGAAGACTTCGCTTGCGCCGGGTTCGCAGGTCGTGACCGACTATCTGGATCGCGCCGGTCTGACCGCCGATCTCGACGCGGTGGGTTTCAACCTTGTCGGCTATGGCTGCACGACCTGCATCGGCAACTCGGGCCCGCTGGCCGAGCCGATTTCGAAGGCGATTAACGGCAATGACATCGTTGCCGCATCGGTTATTTCGGGTAACCGCAATTTCGAAGGCCGCGTGTCGCCCGACGTGCGCGCGAACTTCCTCGCATCGCCGCCTTTGGTGGTCGCTTATGCGCTCAAGGGCACGGTTACCGAGGATTTCACGACCACGCCGATTGGACAGGCCACCGACGGTTCGGATGTGTTCCTGCGCGATATCTGGCCGAGCAATCAGGAAGTCCACGACGTCATGACCGCGAACATCGACCGCGGCATGTTTGAGGCGCGCTATGCTTCGGTCTATGAAGGCGACGCGCACTGGCAGAAAATCCAGGTCGAAGGATCGGACACCTATCAA
>JANOPT010000311.1:0-1961 GCA_031421975.1 Sphingomonadales bacterium
CGTGCGCTGACGATGATCGATTACGAGGTCAAGCAGGTGCAGCGCTGGCCTATCCGCAATAGTCCGCTCGCCGCTTTGCTCGACCCCGGTCAGGATCTCGCGCGCTATGGAAAGCTTGTCCCCACGTCGACCGACGACGTGATCAGTGTTGAAGTCCGCGACCCGAAACGCCCCGAGTTCGGTACGATAACGATGGTTTTTGTCCGGCAACCCGGCGCGCCTGGCGGCTTGACCCTGAACGGGTGGGTGGCGCTCGATTCCAAAAATAACCGGACGAGCATCCGACTCGGAAATGTAAAATACAACGGAACTATAGCTAACAGCGCGTTCACCTGGAAAGATCCGCGCCCTGTTCGTCGCAAATCATGAAGGTTTTGATTGTCGGGGCGATGAACCGATGCTGGCCGCCGACAAGCTGCCTTTCTGAACAACTTTGTTCATCTGCGTGACAGGAAAGTCGTAGTATAAAATCGTCATCAGCGGTTGAGAGTTCGTGTGGTTTTCCCCCTGTTGCCCACGGCGATAAATCGGCGCTGATATCCGCGTGACGAACGCAAGCTTAGCCCTCATCCCAAATGCCCCCGGGATGAGGGCTTTGCTTTTTCTGCCAGCGATTTCGTGAATCCGCTGCTTGCCCGCCGCGTCGCGTCCCTCTAGGGCGTTAGACTTATGACGCAGAATATCAGCATCGCTTCCTGGAATATCAACTCGGTCCGTGCCCGCCTCGATATCGTCGAGCGGTTCTTGAAGGAAATAGCGCCGGATATATTATGTCTGCAAGAAACAAAGGTCATCGACACCCTGTTTCCCGAGGGCCTGTTCCGCCAGTTCGGCTATCGCCACATGATGGTTAACGGTCAGCCGATGCACCACGGCGTGGCTATCGTCAGCAAACTGCCTTTGCTTAACCGCCGCGTCGAAGACTGGCAGGCCAATGGAGAGGCGCGGCATATCAGCGCGGAAATCGGCACTGATGCCACCAAAGGCGTTCGCCTCGATAATGTGTATATTCCCGCAGGCGGCGAGGTTCCGGATCTGGAGAACAACCCCAAATTCGGGCAAAAGCTGGCGTTCCTCGGGCGGATGACGGAGTGGTCCAAAACAGTCGATTGCCCGACCATCCTGACCGGTGATTTCAACGTGGCGCCGCTTGAGCAAGACGTCTGGAGCCATAAGCAACTCGTCAATGTCGTTAGCCACACGCGGGTTGAACTTGACCTGCTGGCCGAACTGAAGGCGGCGGGTAACTGGACCGACATTGCCCGCCATTTTGTCGACCCGTCACAAAAGTTGTACACCTGGTGGAGCTATCGCGCGCAGGATTGGGAGACATCTGATCGCGGACGGCGGCTGGACCATATGTGGGTAACGCCGGGCTTGAAGGACAAGGCGAAGTCGCACGTGGTGCACAAACATATCCGCGGATGGGGCAAGCCCTCCGATCATGCGCCGATTGTAACGGAATTTGCCTTTTGAGTGAGGCGCGGGCAGCCAAGGGCAATGCCCGACAAGCCGCGCGCGCGATCGATGCCCTCCGTCGCGGTTGGCCAGTCGAGATTTCCGGTGACGGGCAAAGCCTGATGCTGGTCGCGGTCGAAACGGCGACCAATGTCGATGGTGCGACCGGGATGCTCTTGTCCGCGAGCCGGGCGGCGACGTTGAAACTGGCTAATCAGCGAGCCGCAGCGGATACCGCCTCGCCGGTCCTGATTTCGGCGCCCACCGATTTCGACTTGTCGCTCGCCATTGCCATCGCCGACCCGGCTCTCGATCTCCGCTTTCCGATGAAGGGGCCTTTTCAGGCACAGACGTTGCCCAATAGAAGCGTGGCGACAGCGGCAATCGAGCTGGCACGGCTAGCAGGATTATTACCCGCCTACCTGGTTTTTGAAACTTCGATCGCCGATGCGCTGCAGGTTACACCGCGCGATATTGAGCAGTTTGACGACAGCCAGATGCTG
>JANOPT010000312.1:0-2710 GCA_031421975.1 Sphingomonadales bacterium
CTGCCCGTGGGCCGGTCGATGACGACCAATGCGCCGCGCGACGCCATCGCGCCAGCAAAATACTGACGGAATACCGGCTCTTTATAACGATCCCAGGCCGGATGCACTTCCCATAGCAACGGGTCGGACGCAACCGCATACATCGCCTCCCAATCGCCTTCAGTCATTGGGCGAAGCAGCAGGTTTTCTCCAACCAACGTCGGTTGCAAATCCGGCATCACCATGACGGCCCCGTCAATGCTTCGACCATTGCCAACCCCAGCTCCGGCTTGACCACTGCGTTCATATGATTGCCCGGAACGCCAAACAATTTGCCGTTATGCAGCAAGTCGGCGAGCGCCGCCGCAGAGCCATTGTCATGATCCTCCTCGCCGCAAATCACCGCGACGGGTACCTCAAACCGGCGCAACTGATCTTCGCTGGTATCGACAAAGCTATCGAGAACACAACGTAGCGCCACTGGATCACCGCCGGTGGTTTTCAGAAATGCCTCGGCCATCCACGCCGGCGATCCCCGTTCATGCGTGCCCAGATTATCGAGAATATGCTTGAAATGGCTGCCACGCTTTCCGGTTTGCGTCAGACCCTCCAGCCCCATTCCCGATATGATTGCACGACCAGGCTTGCTTCCGCGCGCCAGCATTCGCGCGACCGTGCGTCCACCCAGCGAATATCCACCCAGATCGAAATCGGTCAGGCCGAGATGCGCGATCAACGCAAACTGGTCATCAGCCAATATGTCCTTCGGATAAAGCGCTGGATCGTGAGGCTTGGCGCTCAACCCATGCGCGCGCAGGTCCGGCATTATGACGCGGTAGCCTGCCTCGGCCAGCAAGGCTGCGTGACCAAATTTGATCCAGTTGGTATCGGCCTCGCTGAAGTAGCCATGTATCAGGATGAGCGGACGCCCCTCCCCCATCTCGCGCCACATGATTCCGATGCCATCGGCGGCGATAAAGCTACCGGTTCTAATCATATGCCTGGCGCAACCCCGTCATCCCTTTTTCAGATGCCGCCGCCCAAGCAGTTCGGCAATCTGTACCGCGTTAAGCGCCGCACCTTTACGAAGGTTATCCGACACGCACCAGAAGGCAAGGCCGTTGTCCACGGTCGGGTCTTCGCGCACGCGGCTGACATATGTGGCATCATCGCCAGCAGCCTCGATCGGCGTGGTGTAGCCGCCATCCTCGCGCTTATCGACCAGCATGATGCCGGGGCTTTCGCGCAGGATCGACTTCGCCTTCGCCGCCGACATCTCGCGCTCATATTCGATATTGACCGCCTCGCTATGGCCGACAAAAACGGGTACGCGCACGCATGTCGCCGTCAGCTTGATTTTCGGATCGAGGATTTTCTTGACCTCGACCATCATCTTCCACTCTTCTTTGGTATAGCCATCTTCGAGGAAGCTATCGATGTGCGGGATGACGTTGAACGCGATCTGCTTGGTGAATTTCTTCGCCACCGCAGCATCGCCGACAAAGATGTTGCGGCTCTGCTCAAATAGCTCGTCCATGCCTTCCTTGCCTGCGCCCGATACCGACTGATAGGTCGACACCACCACCCTTGTGATTTTGGCGTAATCGTGCAGCGGCTTGAGCGCGACGACAAGCTGCGCGGTCGAGCAGTTCGGGTTGGCGATGATGTTCTTGGCCTTGTAACCGTCGATGGCGTCGGGATTTACCTCCGGCACGATCAACGGAATGTCGGGGTCCATGCGGTGTAACGAGCTGTTGTCGATGACCACGCAACCGGCCGCCGCCGCGATGGGCGCATATTTCTTGGTCGCTTCCGAACCGATAGCGAAAATCGCCATGTCCCAACCGGTCCAGTCGAAATTCTCGATATTCTGGACTTTGAGCATCTTGTCGGTATCGCCATACTCGATTTCGATACCCTGGCTGCGCGACGACGCCAGTACCGCGATTTCGTCGGCAGGAAACTCGCGTTCGGCAAGGATGTTGACAACTTCACGGCCGACATTGCCCGTCGCGCCAGCCACTACGATACGATAACCCATATTCACTTCCTTTTCGGCCCCCGCCTCCGCGAGGGCAAGCAATGAAAAAGGCCGGGCTCTTTTTGGGAGCCCGGCCTTTGGTGTTCGGTTTAAGAACGCAAGCGAGCTCCTGCCTATTCGGCAGCCTCGGTGGTCTTAATAGGACGCGGGTCGCGGCGTTCGGCGATACGTGCCTTCTTGCCGGTCAGGCCGCGCAGATAGTAAAGCTTCGCACGACGCACGACGCCCTTGCGGACGACTTCGATGCTGTCGATGTTCGGGCTGTACAACGGGAATACGCGCTCTACGCCCTCGCCGAACGACATTTTGCGTACGGTGAAGTTGGAGCCCATGCCCTTGTTTGAACGCGCGATGCACACGCCTTCATAATTCTGAATACGCGTGCGCTCACCTTCGATGACCTTCACGCCCACCTTGACGGTGTCGCCGGCACGGAATGCCGGGATTTTCTTGTTTTCGGACAAAGCCGCAATGGCTTCTGCTTCTAATGTCTGGATGAGGTTCATGCCCCATTTAATCCTTATTCTTCTGTCGCGCATCAGAGGCAGACTGGACCCGAGCGTCATTGTAACGCTCCCAAAGGTCCGGCCTGCGTAACCGTGTGTCGATTTCGGACTGTGACTTCCGCCACGCCGCAATCTTCGCATGATCCCCCGATCGCAACACTTCAGGGATCATACGCCCTTCCCA
>JANOPT010000313.1:0-1771 GCA_031421975.1 Sphingomonadales bacterium
GCGCCGGAAAAGCCACCTTCGGCATCATGATCATAAGCATAACCTTTGCCATAGCCGATATCCTTCATCAGCTTGGTCGGCGCGTTGAGAATATGGGCGGGCGGCATCAGCGACCCGGTATCGCGTGCCATTTTCCAGGCCGATTTTTGTGCCTTGTAGGCCGCGTTCGATTTGGGAGCCGTTGCGAGATACAGGCAGGCCTGAACGATTGCGAGCTCGCCCTCCGGGCTGCCGAGAAATTCATACGCATCCTTGGCCGCGAGGCACTGCACCAGCGCCTGCGGGTCCGCAAGGCCGATATCTTCGCTGGCAAAGCGAACGAGGCGGCGCAGCACATATAGCGGTTCCTCGCCCGCAACCAACATCCGCGCCATCCAGTACAGCGCTGCGTGCGGGTCGGATCCGCGCAAGGATTTATGCAGCGCAGAAATCAGGTTGTAATGGCCCTCGCGGTCCTTGTCGTAGACGGGCATCCGCCGTTGCAGCAGCGCGGCCATAGCGGCGGGGTCCAGGGGATTCTCGATGGCAATTGAGAACAGCGTTTCGGCCTGATTAAGCAGAAAGCGTCCGTCGCCGTCGGCACTGGAGATCAGCGCGGATCGTGCGTCGCCTGTAACCGGCAGCACGCGTTGCTCGATGTGTTCGGCACGCGACAGCAACGTCGCCAGGGCATCATCATCCAATCGGCGCAGCACCATGACCTGAGTCCGCGATAGCAAGGCTGCGTTTAGTTCGAACGACGGATTCTCGGTGGTCGCGCCGACCAAAGTCACGACGCCGCTTTCGACAAAGGGCAGAAAACCGTCCTGCTGCGCGCGGTTAAAGCGGTGGATCTCGTCCACAAAAAGCAACGTCTGCTTGCCCGTTCGCGCCATCGTTTCGGCCTCGGCGAAGGCCTTCTTCAGGTCGGCGACGCCCGAAAACACTGCGGAAATGGCCTTGTAATGCATGCCGACCGCATCGGCGAGCAATCGCGCGATGCTGGTCTTGCCCGTGCCCGGCGGCCCCCACAGGATCATCGACGACAGCTTGCCAGCCTTAACCATGCGGCCGATTGCGCCTTCAGGTCCGGTCAGATGATCCTGGCCGATTATCTCTGACAGATTTGTGGGCCGGAGCCGGTCGGCCAAGGGGCCGTTTGCAGGTACCGTTTTTTGCGTGTCGGGCGCGCCGAACAGGTCGGCCATCAAACAGCCATCGACCGCGCAGCGCGCTGACGGATCAGGCGAATATAAGTGTCGGCCATCGTCTGGTTGATGGCATCCCAGCTATATTCCAATGACCGCTCCTCCCCTGCCGCGCCGTGTCTGGCCCGCAATTCGGGGTCGGTGCAATATGCCTGAAGGACGTCAGCAAACTGGTTTATTGCGCCAGGAAGGATCAGGCGGCCCGATATCTTGTCCTCGACCAGGCTTTGGCTACCGGTTGCTTTGGCGGCGACGACGGGCAGCGCACAGGCCATTGCTTCAAGCGTAACATTGCCGAAGGTTTCGGTGACGCTGGGGTTGAACAACAGGTCCATGCCCGCCACCGCGCGGCCAAGGTCGGCGCCGCCCTGAAAACCGACGAAGCGGGCGTGGGGCAGGCGGCTTTCGAACCAGCCGCGCGCGGGGCCTTCGCCGATCACCATCACCTGATGCGCGACCTGACGGCGGCGGAGTTGATCGATGGCGTCGGAAAATACGTCGAGTCCCTTTTCCATGACAAGCCGCCCGAGAAAACCGATCACGACGGGATCATCGGTTAGGCCCTGCGCGCGGCGCCATTCCAT
>JANOPT010000314.1:0-9606 GCA_031421975.1 Sphingomonadales bacterium
GTAACCCTGTTCCTTCAAATACCGCTTACTACGCCGCCTGTAATCAGACGGTTGAAATGTATTTGTGGAACAGGGGAACGCCACGATGTCTGTTAAAATCAACGCTGGAAAGCGGGCTGGGATACTTGCTCGTTTGCGCCACGACCAATCCGGCAATACGATTGCCATGATGGCGGCAGGGCTTATTCCCCTGACCGCGATGATTGGATCGGGCGTTGACGTCAGCAGGATCTACCTGGCCAAGACACGGCTTCAACAGGCATGCGATGCGGGGGCGCTGGCGGGACGTAAGCGGATGGGTGTCAATACCTGGGCCGCAAACAACAATGCAGCACGCACTGCGGCAAACGATATGTTCGATGCGAACTTTGCGATTGGGCAATCGGGCAGCACCGGGCTGACAAAGAATTTTACCGAAACGGGTGGCAGGGTCAGCGGAACCGCGTCGGTAGAAATGCCGATGGCAGTGATGAAGATTTTCGGCGTGGAAGAACGCGATATCAGCGTCACGTGCCAGGCCGAGCTGGCGATTCCCAATACGGACGTGATGTTTGTCCTCGATACGACGGGTTCAATGAATCAGGCAGAAGACGGTTCAAACAACCAGACGTCCAACGAACTGACCAATTCAAAGATCGTCGGATTGCGGCAGGCAGTTCGTTGTTTTTATGAAGCGCTATCTAAACAAAACTCGGTGGCTGATTGCGGGACGGTTCCGTCAGGGGCAGCGCAGACAGCACAGATCCGTTTTGGATTTGTTCCTTACGCGGTCAATGTGAACGTCGGCGGATTGCTGCCAACCGAATATTTCGCCGATAACTGGACGTATCAATCCCGCGTTCCTGTGCTTGCACCGGTTTGGGCGTATACACTCGGCAGCGAAAACCCGCCGACTTTCGGGTCCTATAATAACCCTGCTACGCCATCTTCGCCGTCAAGCTGGTCGACATATACTACCAATAACACCAGCCAGACCGTCACGATAAATGGCACGAACTATTCTACGGTTTTCAGTGAGGCATCCTGTCCGAGAACGGCGCCCGCTGCCTACACGGTAACTGGATCGTCTTACGACACGCTGGTATCGACCAGCAGCTCTGCACCAGTTCATCCTGCCGCGTCTGTCGTGTTCGGAAACTATACGCGGACGTTGCCACAAACTCGTTATATGTTCCAATATGTCGTGAGCAACAAACGATGCCGTCTGCAAAATGGCACGGCCTCGTTCAACAAAACGGCGTCCGGCACATCCGATCGGCCGGTAAGCTGGACCTATTATCCGGACACAATTTCAAATTGGCAGTACAGGGCAGTCAGTCACAATATTGCGGCGTTGAAAAACGGCACCGCCTGGAACAACTCGCTCGCCATGCCAGTGGGTTTCAACAATCAGAATCTGCTGGTCAGCGGATCGACGACGTTAACGACTTACAAAAGGGCGGCCAATGCCACGGTCGTCTGGGATGGCTGTGTCGAAGAGCGACAAACCGTTCAGACCACGAATTTTAACCCGATCCCGACGGGGGCAAAAGATCTCGATATAAACCTGATCCCGACGACGGATACGACGACCAGATGGAAGCCGATCCTGCCCGACGCGGTATGGGGCCGGTATACCGGATCATCTACAGAGACGACATCAACGGTAACGACATCATCCGAGCTTAACCGCAACTTCAACTATTTCTGTCCGCAGCCAGCATCCCGTTTGACGTCATATCCAACCTCAGGTGCGCTCGATACCTACGTCGGCAACCTGACGGCGGAAGGTAATACTTATCATGACATCGGGCTGATCTGGGGAGCGAGGCTGATTTCGCCTACCGGGCTATTCGCGGCGCAAAATAACAACCGGACCAATATCCAGCGGCACGTTGTGTTCATGACCGACGGCGACACCGTTACGAACGCGCAGGGCTATAGTGCCTATGGAGTAGAATGGTGGGATCGCCGGCGAACACCAACGGCGACCACGCCCACCAGCACGTTGCTGGACGCTCAGGTTAATGCCCGTTTCCGTGCGGTATGCGATCGCATGAAGAATGACATGGGTGTCACTTTGTGGGTGATCGCTTTCGGCGCAGGCGTCAGCGGCACTGCGAAAACAAATCTTGAGGCATGTGCATCATCGGGCAAATATTATTCGGCGAGCAATAGTGCCACGTTGATTTCGACGTTCCAGGGCATTGCGTCCGAAATTGCCGATTTGCGGTTGACGAGCTGATGCGCGGCTTCCTCCCAACGCTGCATCGTGCGCGTAAAAACGAAGACGGCGCCACCATTGTCGAGTTCGCGATTATCGCACCGGTATTCCTGTTCATGCTGCTAGGCACGTTCGAGATCGGCTATGCGATATACATGCGTTCGGCGCTTAACGGTGCCATTCAGCAAGCCGCGCGCGATGCCACGCTTCAGGCCGGTAGCGACCCGATCGAGCGCAAGGCCATGGATGACAAAGTTCGCGGCATTCTGAAAAAAGTGAACAGCGGGCTTGATGACGACGACATCACGATAACCCGCAAAAGCTATACCAACTTCAGCAATGTCGAGCGGATGGAAGATTACACTGACACCAATACCAATGGCACGTGCGACAATAATGAGCAATTTTTCGACGAAAACGATAATGGCGAGTGGGGAACGGTCGGGCGCGCCGACAATGGCGGGGCGCGCGACGCAGTGCTGTATAGCATCAGCATAACGTATGACGCGGTGTTTCCGTTCGACACCTTTACCCGCGATTCAAAAAATCGTGATGCCGCGTTCACGTTGGAGGGAATAGGCAATCAGCGTACGCTGACCTCCGAAACGCTTTTGAAAAATCAGCCATTTGGCGATCAAGCCGCCCGCACCACCAGAACCCCCACCTTTTGCGACGGTACAGACGAAGATGGCGGCTATTATGAGGAAGATTATGATGTCGGCGCAACCGAAGGATAAATCATCGGGCATCCCGGTTTTGAACCGCACGGCGTCCTTTCTACACAGGTTACGTAAAAACCAGAGCGGCCTTGCGTTGACCGAGTTTGCCTTGAGCATCCCGATCTTTACCGGTCTTGGCATGTACGGCACGGAAACCGCCTATCGTGCCGTGTCCCAAATGCAAGTCAGCCAGGCAGCATTGGCGCTTGCCGACAATGCATCGCGTTTCGGACAGATCGGCAACAGCGGAATCCAGCCAACGATTCAGGACAGCGATGTTGTCGAAGCGCTGGTGGGAACCCGTCTTCAAACCGAAAATCTTGATTTGCTGGAAAACGGCCGCGTTATTCTATCGAGCCTCGAAGTCAGAACCATCGCATCTCAGGGTAATCGCGCGCAGCAGTTCATCCGGTGGCAGCGGTGTAAGGGCAACCTCAATTATACCTCGGCTTACGTTGCAGGCATCAACACTTCAAACGGCAGCTTCACCGGCGTCGGGCCAACCGGAGCGGTCAAGGCCATCGAAAACTCGGCCGTGATGTATGTGGAAATCCAGTATAATTATCAGCCATTGTTCGGCGATATGTTTGCCGAAGGCGTCGTCATCCACCAAGAGGCGGCATTCACGATCCGCGACGAGCGCAACCTTGCTGCGGGCATCAACAATGACATGACGCCAACAACAGCCGCAGCCACCTGCAACAAATTCGACGCGACCTGATTAAGCGCCCAATACCCGTTTTACGCCGTTCACAATTTTTTCGGCGTTGATAAGGGTCGCACGTTCAAGATTGGCCGCATAGGGCATGGGCACATCCTCGTTGGTTACGCGAATGACCGGAGCGTCAAGATCGTCGAAGCCCTCTTCCATGCAAATGGCGACAATCTCGCTTCCGACCGAGCAGGTTGGCCAGCCTTCTTCGGCGATTACCAGGCGATTGGTTTTGGCCAGACTTTGTAACACCGTTGCCTTGTCGAGTGGGCGGATGGTCCGCAGGTCGACGACTTCGACACTAATCCCCTCGCCTGCCAATCTGTCTGCGGCCTCCAGCGCCATGCCGACGCCAATCGAATAGCTGACGATGGTGACATCGCTGCCTTCGCGCATCACTCTCGCCTTGCCGATGGGCAAAACATAATCATCGAGCGCGGGAACCTCGAACGTCCGACCATATAACAGCTCGTTTTCGAGGAACACGACCGGGTCTTCGCAGCGGATCGCGGCCTTTAGCAACCCCTTTGCATCCGCCGCATCATAGGGACAAATGACAATCAAGCCGGGAACGCTGGCGTACCATGGCGCATAATTCTGACTGTGCTGCGCGCCAACCCGCGCAGCTGCACCATTGGGACCGCGGAACACGATAGGGCACCGCATTTGTCCGCCCGACATGTAGTTGGTCTTTGCTGCCGAGTTGATGATGTGGTCAATCGCCTGCATCGCAAAGTTAAACGTCATGAACTCGATAACTGGGCGCAATCCGCCCATTGCCGCGCCGGTACCGATGCCAGCAAATCCATATTCAGTAATCGGGGTGTCGATAACACGACCGGCGCCGAATTCAGCGAGCAGGCCTTGCGTGACCTTGTAAGCGCCCTGATATTCGGCAACTTCCTCGCCCATCACAAACACGCGCGGGTCGCGGCGCATTTCCTCAGCCATGCCGTCGCGTAAAGCTTCGCGCAGCGTGACCGAGGTCATTGCTGTGCCTTCGGGGATGGCCGGGTCGGATTTTGCGGCGGTGGATTGTTGAGCGACTGGGCTCTCGTCCCCGTTCGCATCGAGCCCAGTCGAGATGCCTTTAGATTGCGCGCTGACGACCGGTGTCTCGACGACGCTCGACACGAACGGTTTAGGGGAAGCTGGCGGCGAACTGTCTGTTGCACTCTCATCATCACCCGAAATCAGCGCAATAACCGTCCCGACCTTCACACCATCCGTGCCTTCAGCGACCGTTATCGATGAAATCACGCCCTCGTCTACCGCCTCGAATTCCATCGTCGCCTTGTCGGTCTCGATCTCTGCAAGGATGTCACCAGATTTGACGCTATCGCCTTCTTTCACCAGCCATTTGGCGAGCGTACCTTCTTCCATGGTTGGCGAGAGCGCAGGCATTTTAAGTTCGATTGCCATCAATATTGCTCCACCAGCACATCGGTATAGACTTCGGATAGTTCCGGCTCAGGCGACGTTTCGGCGAAGTCGGCCGCTTCGTTCACAACGTTACGAATATCCTTTTCGAGCGCCTTGAGCTCGTCTTCGCCAACGCCCATTTCCGCGAGATAGGCTTTGCAGCCCTCGATCGGGTCGCTGTTATCGCGTACCGACTGCACCTCGTCGCGGCTGCGATATTTGGCCGGATCGGACATCGAATGCCCGCGATAGCGGTACGTTTTCATCTCCAGCAGCACTGGCCCCTTGCCGCTCCGTACCCAGTCGAGCGCGACTTCGGCAGCGCCACGCACGGCCAGGATATCCATGCCGTCGACTTGAATACCCGGAATGCGGAAGCTTTCGCCGCGCCGGTAGAGTTGATCCTCCGACGATGCGCGATTGACACTGGTGCCCATCGCGTACTGGTTGTTCTCGATCACAAAAATGATCGGCAGCTTCCACAGCTCGGCCATGTTGAAGCTCTCGTAGACTTGTCCCTGGTTCGATGCGCCATCGCCGAAATAGGCAAGGCATACGCCGCCATCGTTCGAATATTTGTGGCCAAAGGCAAGGCCCGCCCCCAACGATACCTGCGCGCCGACAATGCCATGACCGCCGTAGAATTTGTGGCTGGTCGAAAACATGTGCATCGACCCGCCCTTGCCTTTGGAAATGCCTGCGGCACGACCGGTCAGTTCGGCCATAATGATATTGGGATCTATGCCATAAGCAAGCATATGCCCGTGATCGCGATAGCCCGTGATGACACTATCCTTACCCGGGGTCAGCGCCGATTGCAGACCGATAGCGACGGCTTCCTGACCGATATACAGATGGCAAAACCCGCCGATGAGCCCTAGCCCGTACAATTGCCCCGCTTTCTCCTCGAAACGGCGGATCAGGAGCATCTGTTTATAGAATTCGAGCAGTTCGTCTTTGGTCGCCTTATAGGGCGCGGGCTCCATGGGCCGTTCGCGATTGGCGCGCGCGGCATCCTCGCTGACACTGGCTTTCTTGGGCGCGGCTTTTTTCGCGGGAGACTTGGCCAAAGCGGGATCCTCTGCTGACATTTTCAGGCGTTTATAAAGTTCCGCCTAGTCAAATTGCGGTCTCGTGAAAAGCGCTTTTCCGTAACGAAAAGCCGTGCATAGCTATTCATTCGTAAACGCCGCCATCACTTGAGAGGAACGACGACCTCGTCAGGGGCGACGACGTTCAATTCCTTCCGCATCAATTCGCCTGCAAGGTCAGGGTCGACATTGTCGCGGTCGAGCAAAACCTGCCGGTTACGAAGTGCATCTCGTTCCTTCTGCAACTTGGCGAGTTCGATCGTGCGTTCGGACAGCGCGGCGCGGTAATCGGTCCAGGCAATAATACCGGTTGGCCCGAGCAAGGCATAAGATGCGATGCCCAGCAAGGCGACCAGCGCCAGCCCCGGCCCGACGACCGATTTCATATATTCCGGATTTTTCTTGCCGCGCGCCATGACTGATTGACGTCATAGCGCGGTTTGCGATTCAAGCAAAGCCGCTGTTCAGCGGAATATCGAACGCCCCGCATATTGCGCCGCGCCGCCCAGTTCTTCCTCGATACGGATAAGCTGGTTGTACTTGGCGAGCCGGTCTGAGCGCGCGAGGCTCCCCGTTTTGATCTGACCGCAATTAGTCGCGACAGCAAGGTCGGCGATGGTCGCATCCTCGGTCTCGCCTGAACGGTGCGACATAACCGCGGTGTAGGACGCACGGTGCGCCATCGATACCGCAGCGAGCGTTTCGGTAAGCGTGCCGATCTGGTTGACTTTCACGAGCAACGAGTTCGCCAGCCCCTTGCCAATACCCATCGACAACCGCTCAGGATTGGTCACGAACAGGTCATCGCCAACTAACTGGACTTCATGGCCGATTTTGTCGGTAATCGCCTTCCAGCCCTCGAAATCGTCCTCGCTCATGCCATCCTCGATCGAACGGATCGGATAGTCGTTGCAGAGTGCGGCAAGATAATCGGCCATTTCATGCGGCGTGAGCGAAAGCCCCTCACCTGAAATTTCATATTTGCCGTTTTTGAAAAATTCGGTCGCCGCGCAATCGAGGGCAAGCACGACCTCGTCGCCGGCTTTGAAACCGGCTTTTTCAATCGACGCCATGATGAAATCGAGCGCATCACGCGTCGAGGCAAGGTTAGGTGCGAAACCGCCTTCATCACCCACCGCCGTCGCAAGACCCTTTTCGTGGAGGCCCTTTTTCAGCGTATGGAAAATCTCCGAACCCCAGCGCACGGCCTCAGCAATAGAATCGGCGCCCACCGGCATCACCATGAATTCCTGAAAATCGATGGGGTTATCGGCATGCTCGCCGCCGTTGATGATGTTCATCATCGGCACCGGCAGGACATGTGCGCTGACCCCGCCGACATAGCGATACAACGGCAACCCGCGTGCATCGGCTGCGGCTTTGGCCACCGCAAGGCTGACGCCCAGTATGGCATTCGCGCCCAGATTTGATTTGTTGTCGGTGCCGTCGAGATCGATCATCACCTGGTCAATGTCTGCCTGATCTTCGGCATCGAGATCAGTCAGCGCCTCGGTTATCGGACCATTTACCGCAGCGACAGCCTGACGCACGCCCTTGCCCATGTAACGCGACGTGTCGCCGTCGCGCTTTTCGGCGGCTTCATAGGCTCCTGTCGATGCACCAGAGGGCACTGCGGCGCGGCCAAAACTGCCATCCTCCAGCAACACATCGACCTCGACTGTGGGATTGCCCCGGCTATCGAGAATTTCGCGGGCGTGAATGTCGATGATAGCTGTCATACGATGGCTCCAATTGGTGCGTTAGGGAACGTAAGCGCGCCTCTATCGTTGAGTGGATGATTTGGCAACGAGGTGCATACATATACATTTCAAAAGGGTATCCGAGGTGCTATAGTTGACTAAAGCACCTCGGATACCAATATTGCATGTCAGTAAATCGTTCCGCTAACCGCCAAGGAGTTTTTTAATGGCCGAAACCGCAAAACCAAAGACAACCGCAAAGCCGGTCGCAAAGTCCGCTGCAAAGCCGAAATCCGCGCCGAAAAAGCCGATGCAAAAGGCCGTCACGAAACCTGCTCCGGCTAAAGGCAAGACGGACGATGTAAAATCAAAGGTCAAAGCAGACATGAACAATTTCAAGTCAAAAGCCACCGACAGCGCCAAAGCTGCGGCTGAAAAAGGCAAGGACCGCGCCACAGAAGCAGTCGGCAGCATTGGCAAGCTGATCCGTGACAGCGCCGCGACCATCGACGACAATGTCGGCAAGCAATATGGCGATTACGCGCGCAGCGCTGCCGATATGGTTGACGGCTTTGCCGGCAAGATGGACGCAAAGGACGTCGATGCTATTGCTGACGACGCGCGGCAATTCGTTCGGAAAAGCCCCGCTGTCGCAATCGGAGCAGCGGCTGCAATTGGCTTTGTGCTGGCTCGTCTAATCCGTTCGGGCGGCAAGGACGCCTGATTTTCCGATTCACGCAGCATTGCAAAATGTTGCGTTTGGCCGATAAGCGGGTTCGATGAAGATCGACGACCACCAGTATGAAGCGTTGGAAGATATGCCAGTGCCGCCCGAGCCATCGGCCAGCGAACAACTGTCGTCGGTGATCGACGATCTGCGTGCGCTGGTACAGGCCGAAATCCGTTATCACCGGTCGAGGCTTGATTACACGCGGCATGTTTTCCGATGGGCGTTTCGTTATGGTGCGATAGCCGCGTTCGCCTTTGGAGGAGCGTCAATTGCGCTGGTGATGGGGCTGGTACTCACTTTATCGCCGCTGATCGGACCATTGGGCGCAACCCTCATTGTCACGTTGAGCTTTATCTTTATGGGGACAATTTTTGGCTGGCAGGCACGAAAATGGATGAGGAAAGTTTACTTTCCGGAGATTCAACAAGATGACGACGATATTACCTAAAGAGCCGGTTGTCACCGACCGGAAAAAAGTGATCCTATCCGATGCCGAGCGCCGGAATTTGCGCCGCAAGCTGAAGGAAAGCGCCGAAGTTGCCCAGAATATTCTCAATCCGCGCAATCAACTGAGGCGTTTTATCGACCGGAATAAAAAGAAGGCAAAAAATTTCGCTACCGATGCCGCGCACGTTACCAAAGCAAACGCCCCAGTCATCGGAGCAATCGGATTTGGAGCAATTGTCTTTGCCGCGCGTCGGCCGATTTCCGGTTGGATTTCGAAGTTGCGAAATAGTAAAACCCACAACACGCCAGACGGCGACTGAAATAGGAACATCAAATGAGCAATATCGGCGACAGCATCAAAAACGCTAGTGAGACAGCTAAGGAAGGCTTGGCCAGTGCGGCGGCGAAGACAGCCGAAACCAGCGCGGCCGCGCGCGAAAAAGCTGCAGAGGCTTATGAAAAAGGTCGTGAAGCGGCATCACGCGGGGTCAAGCAATCACGCGACGTCGTTCACAATGTCGCGATAAAAACCGGCGACGGTATCGACAAGAATCCTCTGGCCATCGTGCTTGGCGGCATTGC
>JANOPT010000315.1:0-1639 GCA_031421975.1 Sphingomonadales bacterium
AAAGGGCGGCGGCACATAGACGACGCTGGCATCCGCGCCGGTCGCCTGCTTGGCCTCAAGCACGGTGTCGAACATCGGCAACCCGATATGCGTGGTCCCGCCCTTGCCGGGGGTAACCCCGCCAACCATCTGCGTGCCATAGGCTAGCGCCTGTTCGGTATGAAAAGTGCCCGTGGCACCGGTCATGCCCTGCGTGATGACCTTGGTATATTTGTTGACTAGGATACTCATAATCTTTGTACCTTACAATCCCGAATAGCTGGGAGACAAATCGGATAAAATATTCACTTAGGCTGCGTCCTGTCCTGCCGGACTCGAACAAAGCGCCCAACTCCAAAACCTGACCAAGCCGATGCCGGAAACAAAATTAAGGCCTGCAAACCCATCTTAAGCGCACCCGCGGAAAATAGTAACGCTACCAACACGACTGAAATCACTGATGCTATCGAGCAAAACCATAGCCCGGCTCGTTTGCTCACATATCCCGAGAAGAGGCCGATAAAGATGAGCGTTACGCAATAGTAGCTTAGTTCTATGTCGCCATCGCTCACGATATTGGAATCCCGATATGTGTTTTTTCGTATATTAGACCAATGAGCTGTCGATGCCCTTACACGCCACCAGCAATTCCTTGACCGCATCGACGCTGACCGAAAGGTTGCCCTTGGCTTCGTCGTCCAGCGCGATTTCGACGATCTTCTCGACGCCGCCAGCTCCGATGACCACCGGCACGCCGACATAGAGATTGTCGACGCCATATTGGCCGGTGAGATGAACCGCGGCGGGCAGAACGCGTTTCTGGTCGTACAAATAGGCTTCGGCCATCGCGATGCCGCTGGTGGCGGGCGCGTAATAGGCAGAGCCGGTTTTCAGGAGTGCGACAATCTCGCCGCCGCCTGCGCGGGTGCGTGCGACGATGGCGTCAATTCGTTCCTGAGTCGACATGCCCATCGCGATAAGGTCGGGAACGGGAATGCCCGAAACGGTCGAATACGCAATGACCGGAACCATCGTGTCGCCGTGGCCGCCCAAAACGAACGAGGTGACATCCTTGACCGAGACGTTGAATTCGTCGGCGAGGAAATGGCTGAACCGACTGGAGTCCAGCACGCCCGCCATGCCGACGACCATATGGTGCGGCAGCCCGGAGAACTCGCGCAAGGCCCATACCATCGCGTCCAATGGGTTGGTGATACAGATGACGAATGCGTTCGGCGCGTTGGCGGCGATGCCTTCGCCGACCGCCTTCATGACCTTCAGATTGATGCCGAGAAGATCGTCGCGGCTCATGCCGGGCTTGCGCGCGACACCGGCGGTGACGATGATCACGTCTGCGCCAGCGATATCGGCATAATCATTGCTGCCGGTGATCTTGGCGTCGAAGCCTTCGACCGGACTGCATTGCGACAGGTCGAGCGCCTTGCCCTGCGGGACGCCTTCGACGACGTCGAACAGCACGATGTCGCCAAGGCCTTTCAA
Organism: Sphingomonadales bacterium; assembly: GCA_031421975.1. Lineage (GTDB taxonomy): Bacteria > Pseudomonadota > Alphaproteobacteria > Sphingomonadales > Sphingomonadaceae > Sphingorhabdus_B. The sequence goes on from JANOPT010000315.1 coordinate 1,480, forward strand.
TGCTGCGAGGTGGGCGAGCGTGCCGCCGATATTACCGGCGCCGATAAGCGCAATCTTCTTGCGAGCCATGAAAATGATGTCCTTCCCTTAGGGCCTTTAGCGGAATTGCGGCGTCGATACGCCGAATCAGGCGTAAGAACAACCCACTAAAGGTCCAAAA
>JANOPT010000316.1:0-3377 GCA_031421975.1 Sphingomonadales bacterium
GATGAAAGCGCGCCGGTTGAAAGTGTAGGCTGAAGACGAAAGCCAGATTGCACGCGGCGCATGGCGGCGCTAGCGTCATGAGATGATGAATCCCGAAAACGGGTCATATGAGGCATTCCAAGGAGAGCATGGTGGCTGCCGAGCAATTTGACGATTTTGACAGCTTTGCAAATTTGGTGTCGATGTTTTTGGCCCGTTCGCGGTTTCGCGGCGATGCTCCGTTTCTGTGGACCAAGGACGACGGGAAATGGCATTCGATAAGCTGGGCCGAGGCGGCCCGCCAGGTAGCGGGCTTTGCCAAGGCATTGCGCGAAATGGGATTGGAAAAAGGGGACCGCGTTATGCTGGTGTCCGAAAATCGTCCCGAATGGTGTATTGCCGATCTTGGGATTATGGCCGCAGGCTGCATTACAGTGCCGACCTACACGACCAATACGCCGCGCGACCATCAGCATATCCTTGACAACAGCGCGGCGCGGGCGGTGATTGTATCGTCGGTCAAACTCGCCAAAAACGTGATGCCAGCGGCACTTCAGTCGTCGCAAGCTGAATTTATTATCGCCATGGAGTCGCTTCCATCGACGCAACAGGGACAGCTTTCGGTGCATAGCTGGTCGGATATGGTTCGCGGGACCGACGCGGACGTTCGCGCAACCGAAGCGGCCATGAAGACAGCGTCGCGCGATGACCTGGCCTGTATCATTTATACGAGCGGTACGGGCGGGGCGCCGCGCGGTGTGATGCAACAGCATGGCGCGATACTTCACAATGCCGACGGCGCTGCCGCGGTATTGCGGGAAGATTTCGGGCTTGATGAAGAGGAGGTTTTCCTCTCGTTCCTGCCTTTGTCGCATGCGTACGAACATTCGGGCGGGCAGTTTCTTCCGATCGGTGTCGGCGCACAAATCTATTATGCCGAAGGGTTGGAAAAACTCGCCTCGAATATCGAGGAAACACGGCCTACACTGATGGTCGTTGTTCCCCGACTGTTCGAGGTGCTGCGGCAACGGATTATAAAATCCGTCGAGAAACAGGGCAAGTTTCCCAATTATCTTTTTGATAACGCACTGACGATCGGCGAGCGCGATTATGGAGGAAAGAAGCGGTTGCGCGACGCGCCGATGCGACTGCTTTTGTCCAAGACGATTAAGCCCAAGATTCAGGCTCGTTTCGGCGGACGGTTGAAAGCAATGGTATCGGGGGGTGCGCCGCTGAACCCCGACATCGGTATATTCTTTCAATCGCTGGGGATTACGCTGTTGCAAGGCTATGGCCAGACCGAATCGGGTCCGGTCATCAGTTGCAATCGGCCCAGTGCCGGGATCAAAATGGACACGGTCGGGCCGCCGCTTAAAAACACCGAAGTCAAGATTGCCGAAGACGGCGAAATCCTGGTGCGCGGGCCGCTGGTCATGAAGGGGTATTGGCGCAACAAGGCCGAGACCGATCGCGTCATCATCAATGGCTGGCTGCATACCGGCGACATCGGCCATATCGATCCCGAGGGCCGGATTGCGATTACCGACCGCAAAAAAGACCTTATCGTCAATGACAAGGGCGACAATATCGCGCCGCAAAAAATCGAGGGTATGCTGACGTTGCAGCCGGAAATTCTGCAGGCGATGGTATCCGGCGACAAGCGCCCCTACATCGTCGGCCTGATTGTACCCGATCCAGAATGGACGCTGGAATTTTGCCGGGCGCAGGATATGAAATGCGATTTTGCGGCACTGGATGGCAATCCGCAATATCGTTCGGCTGTCCGCGCCGCGATCGACCGGGTCAATGCCGATGTTTCGGTCACAGAAAAGGTCCGTCAGTTCGAATTTGCCGACGAACCCTTTTCAATCGAAAACGGGGAAATGACGCCAAGCATGAAAATCCGGCGTCATGTCATCCGCGAACGATATGCTGAACGCGTCAACCGGCTTTACAAGGACTGACCCGACGGCAAAACGGGCTATGCACCCGGCTTGCTGTCCAGCCACTCGCCAACGCCGGCGCGAATATCAGGGTCGGATTTGATACGGGTCTGGATGGCGGCAATTGCCTGATCGACAGGCTTGCGCGATTCAGGGGTCAGATGCGCTTTGGCATAGCCTTCCAGCTTGCCAATCATGGCCAGTTCACGCGATCCATAGCCAAGCCCGGGGATAAATTCCGATTTGGACGAAACATCGACCAGCGCCTCGACCGCTTCACGGTTGGCAAGCGCAAAATCCGTGGCCATGTCAGGATGGTCGCCCGCTACGCCCCCGATAATCGCAGCGCTCAGCGTCGGTCCTGGCTCCTTGGTCAGCGCAAGTTCAAGAGCCTTTGTGGCCAGCGCTTCGTCGCGGGCACCGCCCAGCAGGCGGTACATCGTCGATTTGACCAGCTGGCTTTCGGCGTTTTGGCCCATCGCACGGAGCTTGTCCCAGCTGGCCTGATCGGCATTTTGTGCAATGACCCCCAGCCAGGTCGCGCGTAGCGGTCCGTCGAGCGCTGACGGGTTGCTGTCAAGCGCATCAAACAATTGCCGTGCTTGCGCCACCACCTTCTTGTCACCCATATATCCCAGAGTGCCGATCAACGCGCTACGCAAATTGGCGTCGAGCGTGCTATCGCTCTTCTGCTGCTGCATCCCCAATTTGTCCAGTACGGGTCCGAAACGCCGGCTCGTGAGCGCTGCGATTTGTGCCTGACGCGCCGGATACTTGTCGAAACGGCCGTACATGTCGGCGATGGTGCCGAGCGCATCTTCGATCACTTTCTGGCTGGCATCGGCCGGAACGGCGTCAAGCAAATCGAGCGCGGGGCGGATCGGTTGATAATTATTATAGGCCAGGCTCTGGTTGTCGTTGAGCAGACCGAGTTGATCGATTGCCGGCAATTTTGCAAAGTCCTTTCGCAATGCGGCAAGCATGTCGGGCTGATACAGGACGCGGTAATAGCCGGTCTGTCCGGCATTGACGATCAACGTGCCGCATCCGGGAACCGAAATCGTGCCCGCGCCGTTGGATATGATCGCGGTCGCCGGGCTGCCACCAAGCGTTTGGGCAATCACGGGAACGTTCCAGCGCAATGGCTTCGCGTCGGTTTGCGCTTTACGATCGCGTGAAAATTCGCCTTGAGCGAGCGCGACCTCAGTCATGCCGTTGGTGCATGTCGCCGACGTGACGGCAATCATCGGGACACCGGGCTGCTTAGTGAAATCATGGGCGATGGTGACCAGGCCTTTCGCGCCAGCATCTTCGACCGCATTCCACAAATCGTCAGTGCGCGTGTTGGCATAGGCATGTTTTTTCATGTACGCGCGGATGCCGTCGCGCCACACATCTTGCCCCGCAAAGCCTTCAAGCATCGTGATGACCGCTTCACCCTTTTGATAGGTGATT
>JANOPT010000317.1:0-6789 GCA_031421975.1 Sphingomonadales bacterium
ATACTGGTCGATTGCGATGTTGTGATGCGCGATGGTGAATTGGTCACGCTCGCGGTCGAGGAACTCCACTACAGCTATCGTCATTCCGAATTGCCTGATGACGCAATCGTGGTCGCGGCCCGCTTCAAAGGCGCTGCGGGAAGCGCTGACGCCATCCAGGCCGAAATGGACCGTATCAGTGCATCGCGCGAAGCCTCGCAGCCGCTTCGCTCAAAAACCGGCGGCTCGACATTCAAAAATCCCGACGGATACAAAGCGTGGCAACTGGTTGACGAGGCCGGATGCCGTGGTCTTCAGATCGGCGGCGCGCAGGTTTCGGAAAAGCATACGAATTTCCTGATCAACACGGGCGATGCGACAAGTGCAGATATCGAGGAGCTGGGCGAAGAAGTCCGTCGCCGGGTAAAGGCCGCATCCGGCATCGAACTTCAATGGGAAATTCAGCGCGTCGGTGAAGGCAAGTGACCGGTCCTATTCACGTAGCCGTGCTTATGGGCGGGTGGTCGAACGAACGGCCGGTATCGCTGATGAGCGGAAATGGCGTAGCCGATGCGCTTGAGAAGGTCGGTTACAAAGTTAGCCGTGTCGATATGGACCGCAATGTCGCTCTGGTGCTGGCAAACCTGAAACCGGACGTGGTGTTCAACGCGCTGCACGGCGTCCCCGGCGAGGATGGTTCGGTTCAGGGTATGCTCGACCTGATGGGCATCAAATATACCCACAGCGGGATGGTGACGTCAGTGATTGCAATCGACAAGGAACTGACCAAGCAACGTCTGGTGCCTGCCGGCATTCCCATGCCCAAAGGGACAATTGTCGAGAGCGAAAGCCTGTATGCAGGCGATCCGCTGCCACGCCCTTATGTGCTCAAGCCGATAAACGAGGGCAGTTCGGTCGGTGTTGCGATCGTTAAAACCGACAGCAATTACGGTAATCCTATATCGCGGGACGTCAAAGGACCATGGCAGGAATTTGACATGCTACTGGCCGAACCGTTTATCAAAGGTCGTGAATTGACCGTGGCGGTGCTGGGCGACAAGGCGCTGTGTGTGACCGAACTGAAGCCGAAAAGCGGCTTTTACGATTTCGATGCAAAGTACACAGATGGCCTGACGGAACATATCTGTCCTGCCGCAATTCCTGCCGAGGTTGAGACATTCATGCTCGATACCGCGCTGAAGGCGCACCGGCTGCTGGGATGCAAAGGCGCGTCGCGGACCGATTATCGCTGGGACGATGAATTGGGACTAGACGGGATTTTCGTGCTCGAAACCAATACTCAGCCCGGCATGACGCCCTTGAGTCTGGTTCCCGAACAGGCCCGGCACGGGGGTATCAGTTATGAACAACTGGTCGACATCATTGTCAAAGAGGCGTTGGCGTAATGGCCACGGCGTCTCGTAAGGCTCCGGCAAAACGCAAGGCCAAGGCTGCGGCGGCAAGGCCGAAGGTTCGTCAAATTTCCTGGGTCGACCGGCTGCTACGCACGTTGCCGTTTTCCGATGAGGATATCCAGCGCGTGATTACGTGGGTTGTTGTTGCCGCTCTGGCAGTGCTTGCGCTGGCCGCAGCGCAATATTTCGGAGTGACCGCAGCCGCATATCGGCAATATGCATTATTGGCGGCAAAGGCAGGTTTTGAGGTTGAGCGGGTCGAGGTCACGGGAATGGAGCGGGTCGATCAGCTTAAAGTGTATGAGCTTGTCCTCGCCGAAAAAGACCGCGCGATGCCGTTGGTGGACATCGACAAGGTTCGTTCCGATCTGCTGGAATATGGCTGGATCAAGGACGCGCGGGTATCCCGGCGCCTGCCTGACACCCTGGCTATCGAGATTATCGAGCGTAAACCGGCGGCGGTTTGGCAGCGTGACGGAAAATATTCCCTCATCGACGCCGACGGTGTCGTTCTGCAAAATGTGAAGGCGGGCGAATCCAACGAATTGCCCATGCTCAACGGCAACGACGCCAACCGTCACGCCGTCGCTTTGAACGAATTGCTGGACAATGCGACCGCGCTTAAGGCGCAAGTAATCGGTGCTAGCTGGGTTGGTAATCGCCGCTGGGACTTGCGTTTCAAAAGCGGCGAGACGCTCGCGCTTCCCGAAGGAGAGAAAGCGGCGGCCGAAGCGTTACTGAATTTTGCGCGTATGGATGGAATCCACCGCCTGCTTGGGCGCGACCTGATCCATTTCGATTTGCGCGATCCCGACCGGGCCTATTTCCGTAAAGCCCCCAAAGACGAGCCTGTCAAACCCGACGGACGCGCTGTTTCGGGCGACGGCAGCGGGGCAGAGGCATGAAGGCGGCGCGCGTTGAAAAACTGATTTCTGCCATCGATATCGGTTCATCCAAAGTGTCCGCGCTCATTGCCGGCCAGACCGAAACGGGTGAATTGCTGGTGCTGGGTACCGGCCAGCGTGAAAGCCGGGGCGTTACGCGTGGATGCATCGCCGATATCGAACAAGCCGAGTTGTCAGTCCGCCATGCCGTCGAACAAGCGGAGCGCATCGCTGGAATAAATATCGATCGCGTCTGGGTCGGCATGTCATCGGGCGGCCTCGATAGCCTGCTGGCGCCGGTTGAGATCGAGCTGGGCGGGGACCGCATAACGCAAGAAGATGTCGATCAGCTTTTGCAAGCAGGGCGCGCTAACATCCACACCGGTGGCAAGATGCCGCTGCATATCCAGCCAACGCTGTACTCGCTCGATGGTGTCGGCGGTGTCGCAAATCCTGTCGGGCTCCACGCCGATCGGCTCGGTGTCGATATTCACGTCGTGCTCGCGGATCAGTCGCCCGTCAGAAACATCGACATGACGGCGCGTGCGGCACACCTCGATGTCGAATCCGTCGTCGTTGCGCCAATTGCTGCAGGGTTGGCATGCCTGACTTCGGAAGAGCGAGAGCTTGGCGTGGCGCTCGTCGAGTTCGGCGCCGCGATTACCAATGTCTCGGTCTTCATCGGCGGCATGCTGGTCGGCCTTGAAACCATTCAGAAAGGCGCGTCGGACATCACCGATGACATCGCCTCGACCTTCGGGATTCGCCGGGCTCAGGCAGAGCGCCTGAAATGTTTTCACGGTTCTGCGCTCACCAGTCCGCGCGATCATCAGGAAATACTTGAAGTCGGACCCGATGAAAACGGCAACGAAGCCGGAACACACGCTCCACGCATTACCAAGGCTCAATTAAACGCTGTGGTGTGTCAGCGGGTGGACGGCGTTGTCACCGAGATTGGCCAAGCGCTGAAGACATTGGGGTTTTCCGGACCGTCCAGCCATCAGATTGTCCTGACCGGCGGCGGTGCGGAACTGAAGGGCATCGCCGAACATATGCAAAGCGCCCTTGGCCGGACCGTTCGCATCGGTCGGCCGTCTGGACTTAGCGGAATCCCCGACGCTCATTCGGGGCCTGCCTTTTCGACGCTGGTGGGGCTAATTCAATATGCCGCGTCCGACCGTATAGATTTGAAATCCAGCTATGATCTGCGCGGCGAGCAGATGTCAGGCGCGATGCCCGGCCTAATTGAACGTATAAAACGGGCAATTCGAGAGAATTTTTAACAGAAAGCTGTGTAAAAAGGTTAATTTTTGGATGTTTCAAGTTTGCTTTTGTGTCAGAAGCGTGAAAATTTCTAACAAGCCAATGGTGGCTAGGGGGATAAAGTCATGAGCATCAATATCGGTCCGCCAGTGGTTGACGAATTGAAGCCTAAAATTGCGGTCATCGGCGTTGGCGGAGCCGGCGGAAACGCCGTTGCGAACATGATCGGTGCAAAGGTAGAGGGCGTCGATTTCGTTGTCGCCAATACCGACGCGCAAGCGTTGAACGCCTCGCCCGCCGAATATCGCATCCAGCTTGGACCCGATATTACCCAGGGACTTGGCGCGGGCTCACGGCCCGAAGTCGGCCGTGCCGCTGCCGAGGAGACGATCGAGCAGGTCAAGGCCGCTCTTGCAGGATGCCACATGTGCTTTATCGCCGCTGGCATGGGCGGGGGAACTGGGACCGGTGCCGCGCCCGTTATCGCCAAGGCAGCCCGTGAAATGAACATCCTCACCGTCGGTGTGGTGACGAAGCCGTTCCTGTTCGAAGGTTCGCGCCGCATGCGTTCGGCAGATTCGGGTATCGCGGAACTACAACAGCATGTCGATACGCTGATCGTCATTCCGAACCAGAACCTGTTTCTGGTCGCTAATCCGAACACCACATTCAAAGAAGCGTTTCTGCTTGCCGATGAAGTGCTTCAGCAGGGTGTCCGGGGTATCACTGACCTGATGGTCATGCCTGGGCTTATCAACCTGGACTTTGCCGACGTGCGTTCGGTGATGCACGAAATGGGCAAGGCAATGATGGGCACCGGCGAAGCCGAAGGCGATGGCCGTGCGCTTGAAGCCGCAGAAAAAGCGATCGCCAACCCGTTGCTCGATGGCGTATCGATGCAGGGCGCAAAGGGCGTCATCGTATCGATTACCGGTGGCGAAGATATGCGCCTTATGGAAGTCGATGAGGCCGCAAACCATATCCGCGAACTGGTCGACCCCGACGCAAACATCATTTGGGGCTCTGCTTTCAACGAAAATTTGAACGGCAAGATCCGCGTATCGGTTGTCGCAACGGGTATCGATAATGATGGGTCCGTGGCTTCGCCAAGCGCACATGCAACGCGCCCCTTTGCGTTCAGCCGCACGCCCGAGCCGGTTGCTGCGCCAGCACCGGTTGCTGCATCGTCGCTGTTCGAAAGTGAGCCTGAAAAGGTTGAAGAAGAACAGGCTGTCGAATTATCGCAGAGTGACACGGACGGCGACAGCCTCGAGCTCGGAAGCGATTTTGTCGAAATTAACGCAGCTGCCGACGCCGATGCAGACGACAGTTCAGGCTCCGATGAGGTTGCGGTTAATGCAGACCCGGAAAGCGAAGAGAGCGATTTGCTTGAACTGGGCGACGCCTTGATCGAAGCGCCAGAGGACGAGCAAACAGGGTATCAGCCTGCCGATGTGACGCCTGCTCCAGAGCGCCCCGCTCCACGGATTTCGACGGGCGGTACGCTTTTCGAACGGATGTCCAATCTGTCGAGGGGTCTGACGCGTTCCGACGACGACGAGCCAGAGGATAAGGATGGCGGCGGTGCTGGAGGGCTTAACATTCCGCGCTTTCTTGACCGGCAAAGCAACAACTGATCTGGTCTGTTCAGCGCGGCGTCATTTTGTCCGCTTTATGCCACCGCTGGCCAGTGTGTAGCGAAATTGGGCTAGGCACACGTCGGATGGGGCATCATGAGATCAGCATGAATGTGATACTGTTACGTAGTGTTTGCGCGATTTCGGCATTCGTTTTGGCAGCGAATGCATCGGCGCAGGAGGCCGATGAAAGCGCCCTGGATGCGCTCGACCAAGTGCCACGGGCTCAAATGGTTCAGGAACCTGAGGGTGCGTCGCAATTGCGTGCGGCGATCAAGCGGATTTCGTACAATTCGTCCGATGCCGACGCGTTGGCCGACGCCGGGAACGCGTCGCTGACGCTTGGCGATGCGAATGCGGCGCTCAACTTTTTTACCCGTGCCAACGCCCTGCGCCCCGGTAATGGCAAGATTGTCGCCGGGCTCGCCACGGCTACGGTTCGGACCGAGAACCCGTTCGAGGCGCTTCGCCTGTTCGACGATGCCGTCCGGCTCGGGATAGCCGAGCGTGCCGTTGCCGCGGACCGGGCGCTTGCGTTCGATCTGCTGGGAAATTTCGACCGGGCGCAGCAGGATTACAGACTGGCACGCAGCGCGTCGTCATCGGACGATGTGTTGATCCGGCACGCAATCTCGCTGTCACTTTCAGGTAAGAAAACCGAATCGGACGCGATGCTGATTCCGCTGCTTCAGAAAAACAGCCCGGCGGCCTGGCGTGCGCGGGCGTTCATGCTGGCCTCGCGCGGAGATTTCCGCGAATCGACAAAAGTAACGCAGGGCTTTATGAACCCCGCATCGGCCCAGCGCATGGAGCGGTATCTGCGGTTGATGCCTGACCTGACCGGCGCGCAGCAGGCCGCCGCAATCCATCTCGGGCATTTTCCGGCTAGCCAGTATGTCGGTCAGGACAGTGCACAAGTTCGCCGCGTTGCTTCGACCATATCGCAAGCGCCGCCTTCGACGGGCGAAAGCCGCCTTATTCCGTCCGGTGCACCCTTGGGCACCAAAATAGCTGGTGGCGCGACGGCAAAGCCGGTCAAGCGGCAGGAATCCAGAGATGAACGTCGGGCGCGAGAGCGCGAAGAGATTCGCATCGCAGCAGCTCAAATCCCGGATTCGCGTAAGCTACCAAAGACTGATCGCTCCCGCCTTGGCACCGAAACGGCCCGGGCAAGGGTGGAAGAAGCCCAGGCAGCCGGAATAAAGCCCGCCAACACGGGCGAATTGCCACCGCCGGAAGCCGCCCGTGCTCCAGTCACGATCAACCTGCCTGCTCGATTAGAACCTGTATTTTCCAATCAACCGCAAAACGCGCGACCGCCCGCTGCACAGGCGCAAGCCGCTTCGTTGCCGCTGCCTTCATCACCGCCACCGACGACGCAAATGACGACGCAGGCAGTTGCATCGGCGCCTGTTATTTCGGGATCCGCCACAACGCGGGTTGCCGCTGCGTCCGATGTCATGCCTGCTGCCGTTTTCTCTCCCGCATCCTCCGTCGGTGGCTCAACTTCAACGCCGCCAGTAGCTGCACCGCAGGTAGCACCGACCGCCTCGCTTCAGGGGCCGATGCCTGATGGCGCTGCCATCGCAGCGGTCGCTCCCGCGCCGGTCG